>NJDO01000007.1 GCA_002254385.1 Thermoplasmatales archaeon ex4484_6
GTATAAATACATATAATGTTTACGATATATTGTGAAGGGAAAGAAACGGGAAAGGATAATCAGGGTGCTTCTCAACGAACCTGACGGATCTCTGACTAAATACAGAGTGGCAAAGAATGCAGGTACATCGATATCATGGACGATCGAATATCTTAGATCATTGGAGGATCTTAAACTAATAGAGAAAACAAAGGTAAAGGATTTTGAAGGTTTGTTGGATAATTGGTTAAAAATCTCTAAAACTCCAAGATATTTCGATTTTTTCATCAATGACCCTAAGAGCTTACTGAGGAAAGTTAAATTGGATTACGCATTGACAACTTATTTCGCGGATACTATAATTAACGGGATTCTTTTCCCATCCAGAGCGGATGTATACATCAAAGAACAGGATTTCGATAAATGGAGGGATGAATTATTGATGAGGGGATTGATGGGGAAAGGAAATTTCAGATTGCTGATCAATGACGAGCATGTTTTTTACAACAGGTTCAAGATTAATGGACTGTGGATCGTATCTATACCGCAATTGATGATTGATCTGAAACGGGAGGGGGGGGTCTGTATTCAATCATATGAGAAAATGGTGAATAAGCATGTATGATGATATTGAAGTGGAGATCTCCCGGAGATATCTCAACAGAGTGACCGAGATTTTGAATGAACCCATTGTAATGCTTGGAGGTTGGGCAGTCTACTAGACAGTAAATGATGGATATAAAGATCTCACCGGAAGGGAATATATCGGTTCAAGGGACATCGATTTAGGATTTCATATCGATGAGAATTCTGAAAGTAAAAATCTAAGAAGTGTAATTAAGATTCTAACGGAGGAATTAGGATTTTCTCCGCTATCATTCAGGTTATTCAAAGAGATAGATAGAGAAACCGGTATGGAGTTGGATCCAGAAACAGCCAGGAAAACTCCAAGTTACAATATATTCCCGATTTTTGTAGACCTAATCGTTGATAATATTCCGAACAATTTCAGGGAAAGGTATGGATTCAATCCCGTTGATGAACCACTTCTTAGAGAGTTATTTGAAAGTGAAAGCAAAAGGTCCATAGTAGAATTCCTTGGAAAGCTAGTTTGGTTACCCTCTCCGAACGTTCTTCTGGCAACTAAGATCAAATCTTATCCATCGAGGGACAAGGACCACAAACGGATCAAGGATATGTGTGATATCACCTCCCTGCTGCTATTCTCAAGAGGTTGGGTAAAGACTTCTGTATCTAATTTGGTCGGTGAGGATGTATTTGGTAAGTTTAGGAATACAATAAATGAAGGGGATCTTGTCGAGTCTTCAAGGATCCTCGATCTGGATATTAACCTTGTCAAGAACGCAATAAAAAGATTAATTGAATGAAAAAGTGAAGCTCTTTCCGACGCATTTGAAATAGGTTTCTTTTGTATCCGGGTCAGGATTGCTTCCATCCCTCACCCACCCGGAGCTCTCCCCTCGAACATGAAAAGAAAAAGGCATCATAAGAACTATTAAATATCACTCGGATATTATTGTGAAACACTGTAATATCACGGTGATATTCTATGACTTTGGAACCTCCATGCTGCCATCCTGACGATCCACATCCTAGGTGGCTGCGGCTGAGGAATTTCGTGAGGGCCCTCCGTTTCCCCACGAGATGGGCAGTGATAGAGTTCATCGGTGAGGGGAAAAGAAGTACGAAGGAGATCCGTGAACACCTGAAAAACGAGGGTGAGGAGCTTACGAGATCCGGTCTCTACTATCATCTTTCCGAACTGAAGAACGCTGATATCATCGAGGTGGCCGGCTATCTTGAGGAAGGCGGTGGTGCGCCCGAAAAAGTATGGAAATTGAAAACGAAGAAGATTATAATCGATCTGCTGGAAATGGAAGAAGAATCCGATCGGGTGGTTGAATGAATATCTCGGCAATCATAATCAATATCATAGCCATAATCGGCCTTATCATTGCATTCCGGATGAACCGGAAGAAGGCTGTCGGGTCCCTGAAGATGGCTGTAAAAGGCTTCATCAAGATGCTCCCGATGGTCCTGATAATCATCCTTGCCATCGGCCTTCTCCTGGGTTTCGTCCCCTCGAGCACCATCTCGAAATTTGCCGGAGAGCAGTCCGGTATCTGGGGGGTGCTGATAGTCGGTCTGCTCGGGGCAGTTCTATTCATTCCCTCCCTGCTCTCCTTTCCCCTGGCCGCATCACTTCTGGAAGGCGGAGCTTCCCTGTCCGTTGTTGTCGCCTTCATAACCACACTCACGATGATAGGAACGGTCACCCTTCCTCTCGAGATCAGGGAGCTCGGAAAGAAGATGGCCCTTCTCAGAAGCGGGATGAGCTTCATCATCGCGATCGTAATCGCCCTCATAATGGGGGCGATACTGTGAACGGAGACAAGATGAAGAAAGAGAAGAAGGGGATGAAGAGGGACCTGATAATCCTTTCATTGATGCTGGTCGCCACTCTCGTTCTTGTAATCGTGTTTCCGGAAAATGAGGGAGCGGTCGTGAACACATCCCTGGATTTCCTGGTGGAGATGATGATGATCCTTCCGGCCGTGATGGTGTTACTCGGTCTCTTTGCTGTCTGGGTGCCAAAGGAAATTATCGGGAAGTATCTCGGGCACACTTCGGGGGTCAGGGGGATCCTTCTATCGCTGCTTCTTGGCGCCCTGCCGACCGGTCCTCTTTACATAGCATTTCCCATGGCTTCCGCCCTGCTTGCAAAGGGGGCAAAAAGGTCCAACATAATCATCTTCCTTTCGGCATGGGCCTGCATCAAGATACCGCAGGAGATGGTGGAGCTCCAGTTTCTGGGGCTCGAGTTCATGCTGACAAGATTGTTCCTTACCATCATCTTCGTTGTGATCATGGGAATATCCATCCAGAAGATCATCGAATGGAGTGAGAAGAGAGGGATTGGAGAGGCTGCAGGACATGGCCCGAAATGATGTGGAAGGCGGTTCAGGGAACTAGACTATCGTGAGCGGATTCAGAGTTCGAGTTCGTATCCCTGGTGAATCAGATCCCTTCCCCATTTTCTCACCGGATATTCTTCCTTCAGTACGAATCCCGCCCTTCGATACAAACCCAAAGCATCCTTGAGGAGGCTCTCAGTGCTGAGATATATCCTGGAATATCCCATCCCCCTGGCAGTTGACAGAACCTTGTCAACGAGCTTTGACCCTAACCCCTCCCTCCGGTGGTCAGGATGAACGAAGAGCAATCTTAGACGTCCTTCCTCATCCGTCTCCCGGAACAGGGCAACACAACCGATGGGCTTCCCCTTGTATTCAACGATCCATATTCCCTTCTTCTCTGTTCTCTGATCGATATATTCATTGAAGAGACGGGCAATGAGGGCCTCGAATTCGATGTTGAATCCGAACTCCTCGTAATACTGTTTCCCCTGGAGATACGTGAGATATCCGATATCACCGGGTTTGAGGAAATCCCTGATCTTGGCCCCCTTCTCATGCATATTGACCGATTGGACCAATACATGGAGGATTGAAAAAATTATCTGTATCAGGTCCGATAGCGGATCCACCGAATGTGAATACAGTTGCAAATCGAATCTCTGCTGGTATATGTTAATCGATACGAAGATGAACAGACACCATAGAGGGGAGATGGCATTTTCCATCTCTATGCAAATGGCATCAAATATGGTAGGATTTCGATTTAACTTGCCATTACCGTTGGCGAGAGGGGATTCGACGAGGAAAGTGATGTCGGACAGTACCGGGGGATCGACAACGAGTATGTGAGATTAGGAACTGCATGGGATGAATGACATCCATTTGAACCAGTGTAAGAAATGGACATGTGACCACGGATATCGGAGAGGAAGGATCGAGACCATGGAATTGGAGAACACCATCCAGAATCATTTCCTTACTGGATTACGACTGTATTAGTTCTATGAGGGTCCCGTCGGGGTCCTCAACGAACGCAAGCCAGTGACCCGGATCAAGCTCGAAGGGCTCGTCGGTAACAGTGTATCCCGCCTCCCTTATCCTTTCAACAAGGTCCTTCAGGTTGTCCACCCTGAATGCGAGATGGTCGAAGGTCCTCTTCATGTAATCGGCCTGGAGGAACTCCTTCTGATCGTCGTAATGGGTGAGTTCCAGGGAGAATTCTCCGTCGGGGTCCTTGAGGAATGCGATCTCGGCCCTGTTCCGGGGTATGGCCCTTCTCCTCTGGAGTTCCATACCGAGCATATCCGAGTAGAAGGAGATCGATCTATCCATATCCGAGGTCCTGATGGAAACATGTACGAATGTCATGAGGGTCCATCGTTCCCTCCCTTCATAATCCTTTCAATCGAATCGTTTCGGTCGGGGAGATGAATGGGTCCATTTAATCTATGATGTGAGGAATTCCGGTCCATGGAACCTGTCGGAAGCATTCTTGATCTCATAGGCAGAACACCCATGCTGAGGTTGAAGAGATTGTTCCCCGAAGGAAACATACTTGCAAAATGCGAGTTCATGAACCCTCTGAGTCTGAAGGATAGGGCCGTTCTCAGGATCATAGAGGACGCGGAAAGGGAGGGGAAGCTCGAGAGGGGTCAGACACTTATCGAATGTACTAGCGGGAACACGGGGATGGCGGTCGCCATGATTGGAGCTGTCAAGGGATACCCCGTGATACTTGTAATGAGCGAGATACAGTCCCTCGAGAGGAGAAAGGTCCTCAAAGCCCTGGGAGCCCGGCTCGTGCTCACACCTGCCGACAAGGGAACGGCGGGAGCAAGGGAAGAGATGAAGAGGATGCTGAAGGAGGATCCGAGCCTCTTCTATGTGGGACAGCATGTGAATCCCTCCAACCCGGCGGCACATTACTCGACCACGGGACCCGAGATCTGGGAGCAGGCAGATGGAAGGATCGACATCCTGGTTGCCGCATTGGGAACCGGCGGCACGATCTGCGGGGCCGGGAAATACCTGAAGGAGATGGATCCAGGAATCAGGACGGTGGCCGTTGAACCCGAGGAATCTCCTTACATTTCGAAAGGTATCTTCCACCCCCATAGAATGATGGGGACGGCTCCCGGGTTCTACCCTGAGACCCTGGATCGATCATTAATAGATGAGATTATGCTCGTATCCGAGGAGGACGCCTTTTCAATGTGCAGGGAGGTAGCAGGAAAGGAGGGCATCCTGGTCGGTATCTCTTCCGGAGCCGTGATCGAGGCATCGAGGAGGGTGGCGGAGAGGTTTGGGGGATCGAAGAACATTGTCTGCGTCCTTGCAGATACGGGTCAGAGATATCTGAGCGTTGAGGGATTGTTCGATGACTGAGAGACCCTTGCACTTTTCCTGGTCGAACCATGTCTCGTGATCAGCGGCGTTTTAGGTGAAGTTATTTTAATATTAATTAAAAATATGAATATAATCCATAGTTTTATTTATGCTGAGGCTTGATGACTTCGAAGAATGCATGGTGAACGCTTCTACCTGCTGGACCTGACCCTGCTCAAGACGATAAGTATCATACTAGTAGTTCTGGGGCTCTCCACCACCATGGTATTCGAGGGATCCGACGGAGGAGCCCTGGAAAGCTTTGCGATGCGTATCTACAAGGTGTCAGAGCTGCTTGTCATACCCCTGTTCGTGATGATATCGGGTTACCTTCACAGGATGACAAGAGGGGAAAAGGGACCAAAAAGGCGGACCGAGAACGAGTATATTCGGAGACGCTCCCTGATCCTGCTGTCGAGTTATCTTGCATTTGGTGTCCTGACATTGTGCGTTCAGGTACTGGTGGGGAATGTTTCTCCCGGGGAAGCTCCCCTTGAATTCCTGCACCGGATTCTTCTCGGCGTGGGTCCTTATCATCTTTGGTTCATTCTGATGCTGCTCTGGGTGGCTCTCTCCTACCATTACCTTGAACGTATATTCAGAAATGACGCCCATCTTGGCTTATCCGTCCTGCTGATATCGGTGCTTTCAACGTTCATTCCGGGAATATTGCTGCAGTTGAAGGTGGCCGGTCTGTTTCTCCTGATATATTATGTGGGAAACATGATAAGGGTACTCGAGGTCAGGAAAAGCTCCCTTGTTTCGATGAGATCCCTTCCCGTATCGGTTCTTTTGTTCCTGTTCTTCCTCCTGTTCTTTTTCAAGGTGGACATAGTTGGAACCTTTCCGCCTCCCCTTGACAACATGGTGGTGGAGCTACTGAGGTTATCAACCTCGATCCTGGGTTCGATCTGTGTGATAATCACGTTCAGGAGTCTGCTGAGGAATGTTTCTGCACCCCGCCGTTTCAAACGGATTCTGGAAAGCGTGCACTCTCACATTCTTGGCATATATCTTTTCCATCTTCCCGTGATGTTGATATTTTTCTGGTGGACAGGCAGCATACAACTGCCGCTTCTATGGTCGATTCTGCTGTCCTTCGCATTCACTCTCCTTGTGAGCTACTCACTCCCGGTGATCATTGACATGACCTACCACGCGTTGTTCGGAAAGGATTCCGCATCCCGGGAAGCAGGATATTGATATACGTGTGCGTACCATTCGGCTTGATGATAAGACGGAAGTGATGAAGATGAAAGCCACATTGAAATGGTTCCGAACAACGATGGTCCTCGGTCTTGCATCCATTCTACCTATCGTGATCCTTGCCTGGATCCTGTACTGGCTGTACAACCTCATATTGGGATGGGTAAGACCCGTCGCCGAACTGCTCACCATTGGTGTACATATTGACATTGTCGTGGCCAGCATGATAGCGGTTGGTCTCATAGTGCTCCTCTGTTTCCTCCTTGGGCTTGCGGTTAGAACAAGGATAGGGGCCTTCTTCCACAATCGGATAGAGAGAAAGCTGTTGAGAAAGATTCCGGGTTACACCGTTACGAAGGAGGTCGTTCTGACCTTCTCGGGAGAGCAGGAGACACCATTCTCCTCCGCTGTGATGTGCAGGCCGTTCGGGGGCAATTCGTGGATGACCGGGTTCGTGACGGACAGATCCAGGGAGTCCGGTTTCATAACGGTGTTCGTCCCGACGGGACCGAATCCCACCTCCGGGAACATCTATCACCTTCCACAGTCCCAGGTGATCGAGCTGAAGGGCAAGGTGGAGCAGGGGATAAAGACAGTGATCGGATGCGGAGCAGGGAGTTCGGTCCTTGTGAAGGAAGCCGGAATAAGGTTCGATCCGTCGCTGACCCCACGGTAGGGAATAATCGACAGGAAGCCGGAACGGGAGGTTTGGCTTTCCCGGCGGGGATCGGACAGGTCCTTTGATTTTCGTAGTAGAGAGCTTATATTACTGCTCGAAACCTTTTTAATATTCACAGTTCCATCTCCCCAACATGGAGAGGGAGCTCAGCTGTGATCTGCTCTGTGAACACTGCGGGAGCTGGTTCAGGTCTCCCCTTCAGTTCGGATATCCCGAAGCCTTCTTCGATCTGGCAAAGGAGACCACAACCACCACCTGCCCGTTCTGCGGGAACAGGTCCACATATGCCAGGGAGCGGATGAGGTTCAGGAGAAGAAACAGTGATGGATCGGTAAGCATCATCGGAGGGGAGACCCGTTTCTGACCCTTCGGTATCATCCATGATGAAGAATCGAAAATCTCTCGTTAATATTGTTGTTCTGGCGGTCCTTCAGATATGATGGGATTCGAATTTGAATCCCGGTGGCGGGCAGGGGTTTGTACGTTCGGTAGAAGCCTGTTTCCGTGATCTCCGATCATCATCCGGACACGGACTCGGGACAGCATTTGAAAAGCAGATCCTCCCTGGCCGACCTTACCATGAAGTTCAATCTGTTGTATATGTTGACCTCAGACGAACCGGGATCCATGTCAAGGTAGAGGATGTTGAGTTCCGGATACCTGGCCTTCAAAGCCTTTTCAACACCCTTTCCTATGATGTGATTGGATATGCATCCGAATGGCTGGACGCAGACGACGTTGTTTATCCCATCCCTTGCAAAGGCACCTATCTCCGCGGGAATGAGCCACCCCTCACCGAACTGATCGACCATTGTCACGATGTCGCTCGCATCCCTTGAGAGATCACCTATGTAATGGGAACGTCGATGATGCTTGAATCCTTCCTTCACCCTTTCGAACCTTCTCATATGGTACCTGACGTACCATTCCTCGGGCCATGATGTGAAGTATTTCAGGCTCATTGGTTTTGTGAGCGATCTCACATGAAATCGGGGATTGAGATATTCCTGGGCAAAGAAGTCGAATATCGGGGGTACTATCACCTCCACTCCGTTCTTCAGCATCCAGTCCACAACGAAGAAGTTCCCGAAGGGGCTGTATTTCACGTATATCTCCCCCACGAAGCCGATAACGGGAAGCTCCCTGTCATGCGTTTCCACCGCATTGAAATCCTTCACGGCCCTTCCAAGGATATCGACCAGATCCCCGTCCCTGTTCTCCATCACGGCCTCGGCACCCATACGTACATAGCGATCCGCGGCCTCGGAGGCCCCGCCTTTCTCGAGCTCACGGACAACGGTGGAATTGTACATCTGCATTATCGAATCCGCATAGAGGAGTCCGGTCACACCCTTTCTCTGAAGCTTTCCCCTGTCTATCCTGAATCCCGGCTGTTCATTGAGTTTCTGTTTGGATAACGAGACGGTGACGACTGGTACATCCTCGAACCCAGCCGATATTAGTGCCTTCTTCAGAAGGGAGAGATACGATGATGCCCTGCACTGGCCTCCGGTCTGGGTTATACCCACTGCAACCTCGTTCCTGTCATATCTCCCTGACATCAGTCCCTTCAGGAGATCCCCTATCACGATTATGGAGGGGTAGCATATCTCGTTGTTGCAGTATTTCAGACCCACCTCTACCGACTGCCTGTCCGGTTCGGGAAGGGTTTCGATATCGTATCCCATGGAGCCGAATGCTGCGGTTATGAATGGGGAATGGAATCTGGAGAAATGGGGGACGAGTATCTTCCTTTTCCTGTCCTCGTGGCTGTAGGAGGGTGTGTTCACCCTTCTCGATGGTTCGAACCTGGTCCCCATTCCCCGGAGGTTCAGCGATTCCATCATGGACCGCAGTCTGAGCTTTATGGAGCCCGGGGATGACAGCTCATCGATCCTGAGAAGTGTATGGTTCTTGCCGCCGGATGCCAGTATTGCCCTTGCCTCATCACAGACTATGGCATCCGGACCGCATCCGAAGGAATTGAGCTGGACCACCTCGACATTGTCCTGGGTGAGGGCCCATTTGGCAGCGTTGTACACCCTGTTGGGATACTGCCACTGCGTGAGGACCTGGACATCTTCCAGCCCCTCCTCAGCCATGGGTACGGAGTCCTCCGTTATCACATCCGCTCCCAGAGAGGTTATCATCTCGGTGATCTTGTGATTGATGAGTCTGTCCACATGGTAGGGTCTGCCCAGGATCAGTATGACAAGGCCTTTTTCCTTCCGTGCTTTCTCGACGATCCTCGATGATTCCTCCCGGACGTTCCTCTTGTACAAATCCCGCGAGAGGAGCGCTTTCTCGAAAGCCATGTTGAAGGTCCTTTTCGTAACGCCCAGGGATCTCAGGTATTTCCAGCACCCTTTCCTGAGGAGCTCACCATCCCGGAAGCTGATGGTTGGTCTGTCCAGAGGGATGTTCCCCCTTCCCTCGGGGTCAACAGCCGATCTCACGACGTCGGGGTATCCGGAAACGATGGGACAGTTGAAGGTGTTCAGGGAGCCGGGGAACTCCTCCTGTTCGAAGATGACCATGGGATAGAAGATACGGTCCACACCCATCTCCATCAATTTCTTCATGTGTCCGTTCACCAGCTTTGCGGGGAAGCAGATATTCTCGGACATCACGGTCCTTGTTCCGAGCTCAAGGATATTCATGCTCGAGGGAGGGGAAAGCACCACCTCGAACCCGGATTCCACGAGAAGCGTCGACCAGAAGGGGAAGTTCTCGAACTGGTTCAGAACACGGGGGACCCCTATCTTCCCCCTCGGTTCCCGGTTCGGGACGAGCTTCCTGTTGAACAGAAGTTCCAGTTTGGTCTCGGTGAGGTCCCGTCCCTTTCTCCCTTCACTACCCTTGTTCGTGAATATCCTCTCGCATTTGTTACCGGTGAAGAAGACCTTCCCGTTCGGGAAGGTCATCCTCGTTACTATGCACCTGTTCTGGCATCCGTGGCATCTGATCTGTTCGCTTTTCATGTCGGAGACATCATCCACGGAGGAGAGACCGATGAAGGTGCTTCCCGAACGTTCGCTCCTTCCGTGATCATCCAAGGCGGAGAGGGCGGCCCCGTATGCCCCCATGAGCTCCGGCATATCGGTGCACACCACCCTCTTCCCCAGAATGAGTTCGAGCGCCCTGTGCACCGACGGGTTCCTGAAGGTACCGCCCTGGACAACTATGTTGTCCCCCAGAACGTCCACATCCTTGATCTTAAGTACCTTGTAGAGGCAGTTCTTCACGACGGAGAAGGCAAGACCGGCCGATATGTCACCGACTGTGGCACCCTCCCTCAGGGCCTGCTTCACTTTGGAGTTCATGAACACGGTGCATCTCGTTCCCAGGTCATACGGTTCCCTGGCGCTGCAGGCCTTGAGGGCAAAGTCCTCTATATTCAGGCCCAGGGTGTTCGAGAACGTCTCCAGGAAAGAGCCGCATCCGGATGAACATGCCTCGTTTATCTCTATGTCGTTGATCACCCCGTTCCTGATGAAGATGGCCTTCATGTCCTGGCCGCCTATGTCCAGGATGAAGCTCACCTCGGGAAGGAATTCCCTTGCAGCCCTGAAATGCGCAAGCGTCTCGACCATCCCCCTGTCCACCGCAAGCGCGGCAGCTATGAGGTCCTCGCCGTACCCCGTAACGGCGGTCCTTGCGATCTCGGGTTCGACATCGTTCTCCTCGAGGCATCTTCCGAGGTCCCTGAGACCCTTCACCACTGCTGCAATCGGATCACCGTCGTTCCCGCTGTAGTAATGATAGGCTATGTTCCCGTCCTCATCCATGAGAACGATCTTCGTCGTTGTGGAACCCGAATCGATTCCCAGGAAAGCTTTCCTGCCGTCCAACGAGGAGATGGATGATACCCTGCCCATGGGTGTCATCCTTCTCGAGGACCATTTCCCGAATTCTTCATCGTCCATGAACAGGGGGTCCAATCGGTTTCCGATGAGCTCCCGGGAGACGGGTCCCGCGAGCAGGAGGTCCCTCAATCCCGACAGGGAGGTGTCCATCCGCTTCATGTCATCGTAGAGTGCCGCTCCCAGAGCGGGGACGAGCTCCGAGTTCCCGGGCTCCTCCACATCTTCTTCGTTGATCTCCAGCACTTGAAGGAAATGTTCCTTGAGCGAGGGAAGGAATGTGAAGGGCCCTCCGCAGAACATCACCTTGGGGCTGGGGTCGTATCCCCTGGAGAGTGTTCCGGTTGTCTGGAGGGCAACGGCATGGTAGATGGAAGCTATGATGTCCTCCTTTGACACCTTCCTTGCAAGGAGGTTCTGCACATCCGTTTTGGCGAATACCCCGCATCTGGATGCTATCGGGTGTATCGTTTCTGCCCTCCCGACATACTCCTCGAGCTCGGACATATCCAGTTTCAGCAGTGTTGCCATCTGGTCGATGAAGGCCCCGGTCCCGCCGGCGCAGTTACCGTTCATTCTGATATCGACACGCATCCTGTCATCGAAGAAGATCATCTTTGAATCCTCGCCCCCGACGTCGATCAGGGTCCTCACATCCGGATGGAGCTTCCTCACGGTCTCCGCTGCGGATACGACCTCCTGAACGAAGGGTATCCCGTATCTCTCGGATACCCCGAGACCTGCGGATCCCGTGATCGCAAGGGAGATCGTGGATTCCCCCATGACGGACCGGGCCCTGTCTATCATTTCGATGAGGGTCTCGGAAATGAGAGCGTTGTGTCTTCTGTAATCCTTGAAAATCATGTTGTCATGCTGATCGAGGACAACCATCTTGGCCGTGGTTGACCCCAGATCTATTCCCACTCTCATTATGGATTCACCCCAGGGAGCTTTTCTCCCTCTGTTTCCTTTACTCGCAGTTGTTCATACTCTTTATTGTTTTCTGTACATTGCATGGGTATTCCGGTTGGAAATAAAGGGTCTCCATACAGTTCAACAGCATCGAAGTGCATGGAAGATAATGGGTCTTCCCGTCCCGGAATGGATCCCCGGGATGATTCCGTCCGGTATCGATTCGTATGTTTCGACGGTGAGAGCATATTCGCCTGAATCTACCGGTTCTCTTCCCTTTCAAGGACCCTCACGGCATCTCCCTTGATGGTGACCGGAATGGAGACCATGGCCTCGAAGAGCTCCACGGTTACTATTTCTCTCGGGAATCCCCAAAGCATTAGAAAAATATAATTATTGCGATAATCATTATCACAATAATGTTTATAGATCGCGAATATGAGATGAGCATCCTCAAGGATATCGCGGGGAGTGATCGAGCGGAGCTGGTATTACTGTACGGAAGAAGAAGAGTGGGAAAGAGCAGCCTTCTAACAAGATTCGTCGAGGAGGAAGGTGGAGTGTATTTCCTTGCTGATGCTTCGAGGAATATTCTGGAGATCCTTTCATCCCAGGTCGATGGCGAGTTCGTCAATTTCACCAGCTGGGAGCTTTTCTTCGATTATATTCTGAAGTCCGAACATGAGATATTTGTAATTGACGAGTTTCAGTATATCTACAATACCAACAGGTCATGGCCCACAATACTTCAGAGATGGTGGGAAAAGATCAGGAAAACCAACAAGAAGATCATCCTCTGCGGTTCGATCATTTCGACGATAGATAGGATCGCCAGAGGATACGGATCCGCTCTGTATGGTAGGAAGACCAGGGAGGTTGTAATCGAACCACTGGACATCTCTTCATCTTTCGAGATGCTCCGTGGATGGAACGATCGGGACAGATTGAAGGCATACGCCCTTGTGGGAGGAGTTCCAAGATATCTTGAAGAGCTCGATACGCAAAAGAGTCTTAATTGGAATCTCGAACATAGAATCCTGGACAAGACATCCTACCTGTACAACGAACCGATGAACCTGCTGTTCGAGGAATTCAGGGACCCGGCCCCTTATGTGTCGATACTGCTCTCCATCATCAATGGAATGACAAGGTTCAGCGAGATCTCCGAGTACTCTCATATTGAATCAACCAGATTGTCGAAATACATGACAACCTTGCAGAGAGTGAAGATCATAGAGAAGGACATCCCGATAACCGACAGGAGGGAGAGAGCCAAGAACACGAGATACCGGCTCAGGGATCCCTTCTTCAGGTTCTGGTTCGGATTCGTCTTCCCGAACAAGGCGTTCATCGAGAAGGGACGGATCGAACAGGTGATGTACTCCATTAGGAACGAGATGGACACATATATGGGCAAATCTATGGAAGAAATCTGTCTGGAACTGATCAGCAAGGGCATGGGTCCCGACTGGAAGGTGGGAAGATGGTGGAAAAAGGAACTCGAGGTGGATATTCTTGCAATAAACAAGAAGGAAAGAAGGGCGTTGGTGGGTGAGGTAAAATGGAATTTCAGAAGGTTGACGGAAAGAGCGGTTTCATCCCTTGAGGAGAAGGTGGAACAGATAGACTCGATCGTTGGTTATGAAAAGGAGCTGATCCTTATATCCAAGGAAGTTGAGAATCGAGATAGACTTGGCAATGCGAGAGTTATCGATATCATGGACCTTATCCATGAGAGAACATCGATTCTGGATGGATGAAGTCCGAACAAGTCATCGGGTGTACGGATCGTGGCATCTACCGGTTCTCTTCCCTTTCAAGGACCCTCACGGCATCTCCCTTGATCGTGACCGGAATGGAGACCATGGCCTCGAAGAGCTCCACGGTTATCTCCTCCTTGGCGGTATCTATCTGCTTCACCCTGGCCTTTTCACCCTTGAAGGGTCCGTTGATTATCTCGACGATGTCACCCTCCGTGATATCCGCAACCACGGGTTTCGGAGCAAGGTAATGCTCTATCTCCTCGAGGGAGATGTCCCTCTCCCCTCCCACCATACCCCGGACGTACTGCATGCCCTTGAGAAGCTCCTCGATGGCCTTCTCGTTCTTCTCACCCTCTACCAGCACATAACCTCTCAGTTTGGTCGGTGCTATGACGGAGAGGATGTGGGCACCTTTCCTCCTGGCTTTCAGACCCAGGTTCTCCGCCACTGCCTTCTCGTGACCCAGAGCGGTCTTTATCGCAAATATCGTATAGGGGAACGAAACCTCTTCTTCCTCCCCCACCTTCTCTTCTTCGGACAATTGATCACCTACCTGAAAGCGAGATCAGATGTTGAATATCCATGATGCAACATCCGCGAAATATCTCCATATGAGAAAGATAACGAAACCTATGCCGCCTATGAGAACGATACCAAGGCCGGAAATGATGAGCGTCTTGGAATATTCGTCGCTTGTTGGCTTCCTTGACATCTTCAGGACACGGCCGTATTTACCCTTCCCGGTGGTCTTGATCCTGAACTCTATCCACCTTTGCCCTTTCTGGCTTCGCTCCCAGGTCCAGGCCCAGGTCTTTTTCAAAATATCCATCTCTTCATCACCTGATGAAATCGATTCCGAACCGGGCCTCTCCGGTCTTTTTCAGGGATTTCCCGAAGATCTGCTTTGATTTGACACCGGTGATCACCAGCATGACCCTTATCGTATCCCTCAGCTCCGGATCTATCTGGGCCCCCCAGATTATCCTTGCCATGGGATTGACCCTCTTGTGGATCTCCTCCGCGACGAGCTCCGCTTCGGAGACCGTCATGGATTCACCGCCGCTGACGTTTATCAAAGCTCCCGTGGCATCCCCGATATCGACCTCCAGAAGGGGTGAATCCAGTGCGGCATTGACAGCCTTCATGGCCCTGTCGTCGTCGTCGGATTCCCCTATGCCTATCATGGCAACCCCGCCACCCTTCATTATGGTCTTCAGATCGGCAAAGTCGAGGTTCACCAGACCCACCTTGGTGATGATCTCGGTTATACCCTTGATGGACCTCATCAGTATCTCATCGGCAACCTTGAATGCGGCGTTGAGGGGAAGTCTCGGAACTATCTCCAGCAGTTTGTCGTTGGGGATAACGATGACCGTGTCAGTGTTCTCCTGAAGTTTGTCAAGCCCGTATTCCGCATTCTGCATCCTCACGACACCCTCGGCCGTGAAGGGCTGGGTAACGATGGCTATCGTGAGTGCTCCGAGCTCCTTTGCGATCCTTGCCACTTCCGGAGCGGAACCCGTGCCGGTGCCGCCTCCGAGACCGCAGGTTACGAACACTATATCGGCTCCCATCAGGGATGTCCTTATCTCGTCCTCGGCCTCCCTTGCGGCTTCCCCGCCTATCTGGGGAACGGAACCCGCGCCAAGTCCCCTGGTGGATCGTCTGCCGATGAGTATCTTGTGCGGGGAGTGAATCGTGAGGAGATGCTGTGCATCGGTGTTGAGTGCGAAGATGTCTGCTCCGACGATGCCCTCCTCGACTATCCGGTTGATGGTATTGCAGCCGGCTCCGCCGCATCCGACTATCTTGATGCTCGTCCTGAGGCTGGCAAGAACCCTTCGCAGCTCCTCGTCCTCGGGATTGGCTCCGACCTGGGATGTCTCGACAGGTACCTTTTCCATTGTCTGGACAGGAGCTTCCCTCTGGAGTCTTGCCGCAAAACCGCCCCCGGAGGAGGACGGGCTCTGGACTTGCGGGGGTGCTTCTCCCCTTGCCTTTCTCTCTTCACGTTCCAGGACTCCCTTTATGATGGATTTCATTTTTATTCCCCCTTGCAGGTGCGGACACTTTGGCACATCTATATATAAACTTATTTCTCCTTAAATGAATGTTTATATAAAAAGGTTGTCAGATTTTCCGCCATGTCAGTGACCGCAGTGTTTCTTTTTATTCAGGATTCCCCCTTGAGTGCCAGTATATCGGACTTCCCCGCATCTATGACCCCGAGGGTGGAAATGGAGAACGGTTTCCCGCTTGCCGCACCGAGTTCCTGATTGGTTCCCGTGTATGAATAGAGCGGGACCGAGAATGACCTGATCCTCTCGAGATCCTCCTCGGGACAGTTGCTTGCAACTATCACGAGTTTCACTTTCTTCTTGTCAAGCTGTTTGAGTGTCTCCCTTATCCCAACGGTCACCTTGCCGCTTTCATGGACACTTCTCAATGCTCTCTTGATATCCATAATGGTCCCTCCTATTTCTTCTTCAGATCAACCGGTTTGTATATCAGCTCCACGGCTCCCGTTCCCAGGGTGATGGGCTGCCCGACTATGATGTTCTCGGCCACTCCGGCGAGGGGTTCCACCTCTCCCGTGATCCCGGCAGTAAGCAGATGGTTCGATGTTATCTCGAAGGCGGCCCTTGCAAGCACTGAGGATTTCTCACCTGAAACTCCGTGTCTTCCTATGGCCCTCACCGAACCTCCGACGGTCATCACGTCGGAGACCAGCATCAGATGTCTTGAGTCAACGGTGAGCCCCTGCTCCGACAGTGTCTTCCTTGCCTCTTCGAAGATCGACCTCCTTGCCGCCTCCACTCCCAGAACGGATGCGATCTCGATGATGCTGTTGGTGGAGGTCCTTGAAACATCCACCTCCGGGAGCTCCAGTATCTTCTTCAGGGATGAACCCTCGGTATAGAGCACGAATTCATTGGTCTCCCGGCGGATGATGACCCTCTTGATCTCATCGATACCCTTGATCTTGGACTTCTTTATGGATTCCCACATGTTGAGGATTGTCTTGAAATTCATCTTCTTCTGGCCCATGAAGTTTATCATGAACCTATCATCCTCCCTCTCGATCTGGTTCTCCTTGATCTTCTTGTTGGTCTCCTTTATCCTCTTGATGAGGGTCTCCATGTCAAGGTCCTTCTTTGCCATAACTTTATGGCGCGGTTTGATGGTGATGGTCATCCTTGCCAGATCCACCTCCGTGTCCGCCACATCGGAGACCCGGGTCAGTTCTATGTTGCTGTTCACGAAGCTCTTGATCCTGTCGAGTTCCATTTCCGGATCCTTGAGATGGATCTCCATCATCGGGGTTGAGGGAAGCTTCCTCGCATCCACGATCTCTATCAATCTCGGAAGACCGAGTGTGACGTTTATCTCGGCCACGCCGGCATAGTGGAATGTCCTCATGGTCATCTGTGTTCCGGGTTCTCCGATGGATTGAGCTGCCACGATACCCACGGATTCATGGGGGTCCACCAGGTTCTTCTTGTAATTTTCGAGGGACATCTCGCAGATCCGGGGGAGATATCTGTCCTTCACGTTCATCTTCTCTATCCTTTCCGAAAGGTCGAAGACCATTCTGGCAGGCAGATGTTTCACCAGGTCCTCCTTATCCACCTTGTTGAAATGTTCCATGAGCCTGACCATGTTCCTGACCGCGGCATCCACTTTCTTCCTGTCCCATCCCTCCCTCATGGCCAGTTCCGACAGGAAGTATATGAACTCGTCATTGAATTTGTATTTGGCCTTCTTCACGGAATCAAGGACCATCTCCTCCTTCAGGGGTTTGAACTGCTCCACGAGGATCTCCTCGACGACCTTCTTCTTCCCCTTCTCCTCCTTGGGCTTCTTCTCCTCCTTCGGAGCTTCCTTTTTTCTCTGCAGCTCCTCAATATCCTCCACCCATATCAGTGTGTACTGTCTCGCACTCTTGACCGAGGTATTGTTGACGGTCGTGAAGGCCGACAGGGGCAGCGGTACAGGCAGCTCCTCTATGTTCTCCACCGTAAGATATGCCAGTGCCGAACCATCCGGAACTATTGCCGAAAGACTCTCGGGTATGGCGGATGCCTGGCCCTTGGGGACGGGTACGGGCTCCTTGCCCGTTTCGATATGTGTTATCCTCACCTTGTATGTCACTGCATCCGATTTCACGTAGATGAAACCCACAATGGGGAGTTCGAACCGTTTGAGATTCACGTAGAACTTGCAGGGCCAGACCACTTTCTTTTTCTTCTTCAGGATCTTTGCGGCCTCCTCGACCGATTCCTTTGTGGGAGCGGTCCAGATGAAACCCATTTCCTTCTTCTGTTTCTTCTCTTCCTTTTCACCCGAAACGGCCTTGCCCGCCTTCTCTTTCTTCTTTTCCTCGGGGCCGGGAGGGGCGGCCTCCTCGTGTTCGACCGGAGCTTCCTCGCCTTCCACCTTCACCCATGCAAAGGCCCTCTTGAATCGTTTCCCCGATATCCCGGTTATCCTCTCGAGCTGTGTTGGCCCCATCGAGAGAATCTCATCAAGTGCGAATTCCGATCTCGGACCCAGCAGCTTCAGGACCCCTTCCTCGGGGAGGTCCCTCGATAGAAGGAAATGTATGAGATCCTTCTTATTCCGGATAGCAACATTTCTCTCAACCATCAGCTCACCTCCCTTATGGCGGTCCTTATTATGTCATCATAGTCGATCGGATCCGACCGTGCCGACCTTGAGGGGTCGATGCCGTCCTCACCGTATCTGAACTGGATGATGATGCCCGAGGTGTTCCTGACGGTCCGGTCGGGCAACACCTTGAGGTCTTCCAGGGCGTTGATGAGCCTCCTCTGCATGTAACCGGACCTGGATGTCCTGACGGCTGTATCCACAAGACCTTCCCTTCCTCCCATGGAGTGGAAGAAGTATTCCGTGGGGTTGAGACCGCTCTTGTAGCACGATTTCACGAACCCCTTGGCCGCGGCACCGAGGTCCATCCTCTTGAAGTGTGGAAGGGTCCTTCCCTGATATCCTCTCTGTATCCTCTCACCTCTCACGGCCTGCTGTCCGATGGAACCGGACATCTGGGATAGATTGAGCATCGAACCTCTTGCACCGGACCTTGCCATTATGACAGCGGAGTTCTTCAGACCAAGGTACCGTGATGCTATCTGTCCGGCCTGATCCCTGGCCCTGCCCAGTGTTCTCATGGCTTCCACCTCAAGGGTCTCTTTGAGGGAGCGCCCCGGGAGAGGCTCCAGATAGCCCGAATTGAACTTGTTGACATAATCGTCCACCTTCGCTTCGGCCTCGTTCAGGGTTTCCTGGATCCTCAGTTTCGCCTCGTCCGGAATGTCCTCCTCGTCGATACCCGTGGAGAATCCCATGAGTGTGATCGCCGTGATCCCCACCCTTGTGGCATCATCCAGGAACTGCCTTCCGGCATCCGAACCGTAGTCCCTTACTATCTTCTCAAGAAGCTTTCCCTTGAAGGCGCCGATGGACCTCTCGTCTATGGGGCCGCTTTTGAGCAGGGACCTCCCCTCCTCGTCCGGTTCTATCCTTACGATGCTGTCCTCTTCCTCGGCGTTCTCATCCCCTGTATATACGGCTGAATGGTACTCCATGTGAAGATCCGGGGGAAGTATCTGGGAGAAGATGGTCTTTCCTCCCCAGAATTCGTTTCCGTTCTCATCCACGTGGTCCGGCTCCGGCAGGGAGCCCCTGAAGGAGGTCCTTGACAGTATGTGGTAGGCTTCCTCCTTGGTGAACAGCGGGTTGTGGTGGGTCAGCATGAAGGTTCCGGAGATATGGTCATGTATCGCACCGATGACAGGACCGCCGAACCTGGGAGACAGTATGTGCTCCTGAACCCTCATTATGATCTTCGCCTCGGCCCTTGCCTCCTCTCCCTGGAGACAGTGAAGGTTCATCTCGTCCCCGTCGAAATCCGCGTTGTAGGGGGGACAGTCGGGAAGGTTGAGCCGGAACGTCTTCCCATCCATCACCCTCACCTCGTGGGCCATCATGGACATTCTGTGCAGGGACGGCTGCCTGTTGAACAGGACAATGTCGCCATCCATGAGATGCCTCTCAACGATGTATCCTACCTGGAGCTTTTCCAGAAGGGTCTCCTTGTTCCTCTCTGTAAGACGCAGTCTCTGGCCGTCTGGTCTTATGATGTAATTGGCTCCCGGATGGACCTCCGAGCCCCTCTCCACGAACTTCCTCGCTATATCGAAGTTGAACTCGTTCACCCTCATGGGAACGGTCAATTCCATGGCGATGGCCAGGGGGACACCGACCTCGTTGATGGAGATGTACGGATCCGGTGATATGACGGTTCGGGCGGAGAAATTGACCCTCTTTCCCGAAAGGTTGGACCTGAATCTTCCCTCCTTTCCCTTCAACCTCTGGGCAAGAGTCTTGAGCGGCCTCCCGGACCTGTGTCTTGCAGGAGGTATTCCCGATGTCTGGTTGTCGAAATAGGTGGTCACGTGATACTGGAGCAGCTCCCACAGGTCCTCCACGATGAGCTGGGGAGCTCCCGAGTCCCTGTTCTCCTGAAGCCTCTGGTTGATCCTCAGGACGTCCACGAGCTTGTGGGTGAGGTCATCCTCGGACCTGTCACCGGATTCGAGAGTTATGGACGGTCTCACCGTGACCGGTGGAACGGGGAGGGAGGTTAGTATCATCCATTCCGGTCTCGAGACCTCTGGATTCAACCCGAGAAGCAGGAGCTGGTCCGAGGGTATCTTCTCGAGCCTCTCCCTGATCTCCTTCGGTGTGAGCTTGTGTCCCTCTTCCCTGTATGTGGTCGGTTTGTCCAGGGAGATGTTCTTGGACATCTCCCCGCAGTCCGGGTGGGGGCACTGGGATATGCCAATGGCCTCGGACCTTATCGTGCTTGCCAGGGAGATGTACTGGAAGGGTGTCGAGGAGATATCGCCGATCTCCGCGATCTTCTCGTTGTAGTAGTTCATTCTCTCCGTGGGAAGTTTGACCCTTCCGCAAACCCTGCATGTCGCGGAGAGGATCTCCTTGATCATCTTTGTATAACCCTCGTGAATGACGGGCATGGCCAGATCAATGTGGCCGAAATGACCCGGGCATTCATCGACCTTCTTGCCGCATGTCTTGCATTTCAGACCGGGTTCGATGACACCGAGTCTCGGATCCATCAGACCCATGTCGATGGGAAAGCCGTCGTCATCGTAGGTATCCGCAGTGATTATCTTGGTTGCGGACATCTTCCTGATCTCGTCCGGGGAAAGCAGGGCGAACTGGATCTTGCCAATCTTTTTCGGTATATACTGGTAGGAAACCATCTTGACACCTCCTTACCTCAGATCCTCCAGATTCAATCTCATAGCGACACACATCGATTTCAGTTCGTCCATGAGCAGTTTGAAGGCATAGCTCGTCTGCACGGGATGAATGTTCCCGGTCTCGCCGCATACGGGACATCTGAGGATGCCCCTCTTGTCCAGCATGGCTACATTGCCGCATTTCGGATTTCCGCAAACGTATTCCAGTGTCCCGTCGGATTCATCCAGGAGCCTGTCCTTGATGACCATGGAGACACCGTGGGCTATCAGGCAGTCCCTCTCCATCTCTCCGAACCTGAGACCGCCCTGTCTTGACCGCCCCTCTGTAGGCTGCCTCGTGAGGATCTGCACGGGACCCCTTGATCTGACGTGCATCTTCCCGGAAACCATGTGATGGAGCTTCTGGTAGTATATCACTCCCTTGAAAACATCGACCCTGAGGCGTCTCCCCGTGAACGGATCGTACATTGTCTCCTTTCCGGTATGTTTGAAGCCAAGTTCCATCAGTTCCCGCCTGAGTTTTTCCTCCTTCTCCCCCGAGAATGCCGTTCCGTCAATGAACCTCCCGTTCATCGATCCGGCCTTACCTCCGATCATCTCTAGAACATGGGCCACGGTCATACGGGAGGGTATGGCGTGGGGGTTGGTGACCAGGTCCGGGGGGATGCCCATCTCGTTGAACGGCATATCCTCCGGGTCCGCTATGTAGCCGATTACACCCTTCTGCCCGTGTCTTGACGCGAACTTGTCACCTATCTCCGGTACCTTCTCCGACCTTACGGTGACCTTCACGAGCCTCAGCCCATTCTCGGATTCGGTTATCATGACCGTGTCCACGTATCCCGACTCCCTCGGTCTCACCGTCAGGGATGTCTCCCTTCTCCTTCTGGGTGTCAGGAAATCCGTGTGCTCCTCGAGGAACCTTGGAGGGGATGTTCTTCCGATGAGAACATCCTTTCCGGCAACCTCGAACTCAGGGGAGATTATGCCGTCCTCGTCAAGGTTCGTGTAGGCTTCCTCCGTCCTTGCCCCCATCACCTCGGGGTCCGGTATCTCTATCCTGTCCTCCTGTCCTCCCGGATACCTCCTCTCCTCGACGGGATATGACCTTATGAAGGTGGAGCGTCCGAGCCCCCTGTCGATGGAGGCCCTGTTGAATATTAGCGCATCCTCCATGTTGTATCCCTGGTAGGACATCACTGCCACTACGAAGTTCTGGCCTCCGGGACGCCGATTGTAATTGACGAAGTCCATGGTCTTCGTCTGAACAAGAGGTTTCTGCGGGTAATGGAGAAGGTGACCCCTTGTGTCGCACCTGATCCTGAAGTTCGCCGCTCCGAGTCCGAGGGACTGCTTTGCCATCCCGGCTCCCATCGTGATCCTCGGTGATGAATTGTGATGGGGATAGCAGACAAGACCCGCACAGGTGCCGAGTATCACGAGGGGGTCGATCTCCATATGTGTGTGTTCACCGTCGAGCGAATCCTCGTCCAGGGCGATGTACAGATCCTCTTCCTCCTCGGCATCTATCCATTCGATTATGCCCTGCTGGACCAGATCCTCCCATGTTATCTTGCCCTCCTTCAGGGATGCCCTCATCCTGTCGGTGAGCTTGTGCTGGCCGTTCTCCAGCACGAAGAGAGGTCTCCTGACCCTCCCCTCGTCGCAGTTGATTATGACAGAGTTCACCTGTCTGTTGAATCTGACGTTGATCTCGTGGGATTTCTCCTGGGGCATGGCAAGGAACCCCTGCCGTCTTCTCTTGCGGATTGCCTCGATGAGGCCCTCGGGATCGTGATGGATTCCGATGAGGTTCCCGTTGAGGTATACCCTGGCCTCGTCGGTCAGTTCCTTCTCTATTCTTCTGACGCCCATATCGAACAGGGTGGATTCGAGTTTCCTGTCGTCATATCCCTCCGACACGTCGACTATGAGTGCCAGATTCTTCACGAGACCGCAGTTCTGGCCTTCGGGTGTCTCGTTCGGACACAGCCTTCCCCACTGTGTGGGATGAAGGTCCCTTGCCTCGAAATGCGGCTGGGACCTTGTGAGGGGCGAGGTTATCCTTCTGAGATGGGATATGGTGGACATGTTGCATGTTCTGTCGAGCAGCTGGGATACACCATCCCTTCCTCCGACCCAGTTCCCCGTTGCCAGTGCATGGACGATTCTCTGGGAAAGAACATCGGGCCTTATGGAGGAGCCCACTCTGAGCTTCCTCTTCCTCGATATCGTTCTCTCGAGCTGGTATTTGAGATCCTTCATGAGTGATGTGAAAGCCACCCGGAAGAGGTCCTCCATGAGGTCTCCTGCAAGGGATATCCTCTTGTTGGCGTAATGGTCCTTGTCATCGGGGTCCCTCTGTCCCAGCTTCAGCTCGAGAACGGATCTTGCTATTCTTCCCAGGTAGATGGATTTCTTGATGCGGTGATCCCTGTGGTCCCCGAGATGCGGGAGAAGTGATTTGTCTATGATGGATTCCACCTTCTTCTCCCTGAATTCCTTGGCCTGTCCCGTGGCGAACTTCTTTTCCAGGTAGTTGAGAGCGTCCTCTATCGTATTTACATTGTGGGTGGCGGAGCATTCCTCGAGGTTTGCGTAGATGACATTGTTCATCTTCTCGTCCGAGACGATGGCCTTCGCGATATCCTCGTCCGCATCCATGCCAAGCGCTTTCATGAGTATGACGAGAGGGATCTGTGTGGGAGCCGCGGGAACGGATACCATCAGCATGCCGTCCTTCTTGAGCTCCACCGAGGTGAGCGCCCTGAAACCCTCCCTCTGGGAGAACACTTTCGCCACCGCCATGGGCGTCCCGTACTTCTCCTCCCATTCCACGAGCACCCTGTTGGGTGAGAGGTCCTCGAGGGATATGAGGGACCGCTCGGTCCCGTTGATTATGAAGTAACCGCCCGGATCCAGGGGATCCTCCCCCATCTCCTGGAGTTTCCTGTAGTACTGATCCTCCGTCAGGTTCCGGTCCTGGCTCATCATCTCCTTGTGGAGATTGCATCTTTTCGACTTCACCATGATGGGAAGATCGCCTATCTTCACCTTCTCCGGTTCCCTGTCTATGCCGTTCTCGATGATCGTGAACTCGAGGAGGATGGGTGCGGAATAGGTGAGGTCCCTCAATCTGGCCTCCATGGGGGTCAGTTCGTGGGTTGCGCCGTTCGCCTCCTTGACGATGGGTGTTCCGACCGAGATCCGACCCAGTTTGATATCTATCGATTCCTCGTCCAGTTTGTCAACATCGAGTCTGATCAATCCCCTCTCGTTCTCGACCTCTCCTATCCGGATGGAGTCAATTATTCTCTGCATCCTGGATTTCGGATTGTCATGGGTGGGAAGGAAATCGTTGAACGACGCAAGCTGATGGTTTATGATGTTACGACTCCTGAAGAAAGCCTCTACAACCTCTTTCAATTGAACACCTCTTTCGATCGTGGGTCCATGTATATGGATATCTCATGATGGTATGCGGATGACATGCAGGGCCCTCCTCAGATACCGGTTCTTTCGTCAACGACCAGCCTGTAGTAGATCGAGGCTCCTGCAGTCGGACTCTCCCTCTCAATCTTGAGCACCATTCCCGGCTGGGCACCGAGAGCCTTGGCACATGGATCCGCAGTCAAAATCTGAGGCAGCTGGATACGGTCTATCCTGTACCTCTTCAAAAGCTCTTCTACCTCCTCCTCCTTCATTATACTGTGTCTGGGAACGAGGTAGTTCTCCATTACGTTGAACCTGGGCATCGTTGGTCCTCCTGGGGCGGCGGGTCGTTTTTCACGCATCAGGAGAGGTTGGCGGGTCCGAGGGGATTCGAACCCCCGGCCATCTGGTTAAAAGCCAGACGCTCTTTCTAGGGAAGGCGGCCTCTGAGAAGACCGGGCATCCTACCTAGCTGAGCTACGGACCCAGAATTACCATTCCCGCTACCCGATACGGTCAAGACGATGACGTGCATAATACCTTTTATATTTAAGTATTTCTGTTCGAACCGGGGAATTCGGGCCGATGTGTGCTGTACTACCATCTCGTAAGACGTCGGATGCACGGTAAAGGCATGGGGGACGCAAATATTAAATGGGCAGTATGGGAATATTATACGCCGATCCGATACGTCAAGACCTGGGGGGCAGAGAGGAACGGTTAGGTGATTCTTTTTATCATAGGGGAAATTCAATATCCCTTAAGCAAAGTGATCTTATGGGATATTGTGGTAAGTCCCTTCCGCCGATTGGAAAGAGAATCGGGACTTCCCCATCTATCAGCACCGGATCGTCGATTGGAGGATACC
>NJDO01000055.1 GCA_002254385.1 Thermoplasmatales archaeon ex4484_6
ACCTGACCGAGGACGACCCCTCGATCTCCAGGGTTTCCTCCGGGAGTTCGATGAACAGACCGTCATCCTGGAAATGGAGCATCTCGATCCAACCCTGGAGAGAGGCTATGAGCACCTCGTTCCCCGGCATGTCCGGTGAAACATCCTCCACCTCCACACCGGACAGCTCGAGCTTGACATTGGCGGCCCGGGTCTTCCATGCAAGATCCGCAATGACATCACCGTCAACTTCCATTATCTGGGTGACCTCATTGTAATATCCGGTGACCATCGCCTCGTCCCCGTCGTGCAGCGGATTGAAATCACCGATCGCCAGTCCTTCGAGAGCGGAGCTCTCGCCGGCGGACGTCTTTGCCTGGAAGATATCCTTTCTCAGGAAGGTCCCGTTGACCTCGTAGAGCATCCTGCACCATCCGGAAAGACCCGCGATCACCAGCTCGTTGCCAGGGTGCCCGGACCAGACGTCCCCGACCCTGACGTTCGCTATGAGATTCTCCTCGTTCCTGAAAAGTGTTCTGTGAACCCATCCGGTCCCGCTGCGGAACACTTCCAGAAGTGCGGAAGCGGTACCCCCCTGATCGTTCCAACTCGAGGTCGTCACGTAGATCTCCGGCCCCTCCACCGACGGATCCGCATCACCGACATCTATTGCTTTCACCGTATCCGGCAGGGGGATCTCCACGGAAGCGAAACCGCTGCCGTTACGGTACAGGTATCTTAGATACCTGTCGGGGTCCTCCTGATCGTTCAGCATGGATCCAAGCAGTATCTCATCACCGGCTGCCGGATCGATATCGGCAACGTGTATCTCGAATATCCTGATGGGTTTCCCATCCTTTCCGATCGGCATTGTATAGATGACCTCATCGGTCCAGACATCCCCGGTCCGGTATATTGCATACACTTTGCCCGTATATCCTCCCACAAGCATCTCCGGGCCATCCATATCCTCGAGTACGTCCGCCACTGCAAGGTCGAAAAGGCCCTTTTCCGTTCCCTGGGGGCCTTCCTGTTCCCAGATGGGAACGGCCCTGAACGAGCCGTCCTCTCCGGGATCCAGCATTATCACGTTGCCGGAGAAATCGCAGAAGGCCACCTCCACATCCCCGTCCCCGTCGAAATCACCGGCGCCCATTCCCCCCGAGAGGGATCTTGACGAATTGTAGATCCTCTCGGAACCGAAGTATCCTCCCAATTCGCCCCGTGTCACATCCGAGCCCGAGCCTTGCTCAACAAAGAGAGGACCCGACAGCAGTATGCAAACGGTCAAGAAGCTGATAATGGATCGTCTGGACAATATTCCTCACCTTGGATCTTCGACCACTTCATCCATTTATATAAGTTTTGTTTACCGCCGGGAATATTCCCGCATCCGGATGTTGGATAGTGTACCGGAAGTTTGAAAAAGGACACATACGGATTGTGCCTCAGAAGTCTCAGGAGGGTCACCATAGATTCAACGCTCGGTAAAAGGCTCCTGATAGTGGCCGCAGGTGTCATCATACTACTTGCGGGGTGCTCCGTTGCGATAT
The DNA here is from genome assembly GCA_002254385.1 of Thermoplasmatales archaeon ex4484_6. GTDB lineage: Archaea > Thermoplasmatota > Penumbrarchaeia > Penumbrarchaeales > Penumbrarchaeaceae > Penumbrarchaeum. The sequence continues at coordinate 1,533 of NJDO01000055.1, forward strand.
ACAGGGAATCACTTGACAGGAAGAAGGTAGCTCTGAGAACGGACAGCCATGAGGCTCCGTCCGTTCTTGTATCTCTGTACGGGGGAGAGAACGGAGCCCTGTCCTACAGCAGGCTGTATTCCGACCCGTCGCTCGCATCGGACAGTGAGCCTTTCGCGGGGAAGGTGGCAGAGGTCCGCCTTACCCTTCCGGACGGGTCACAATACGAGATCTTCATTCCATCGGAGAAGGAGTTCGAGGACCATGACAGGACCATCAGCCAGTCCCAGTCAACACATGTTCCATTGGAGATAGAAACGGGAAGGGTTGTCCCGGCTTTCATGGAGGTGACCCTCTATGACGAATAGACATCTCGACCTCCGTGGCGAAGGGGTGGAGAAGACCGCCTACGCGGTATCCGGCAGAGCCGCACTGCTCTCATTTGCCGTTCTTTCCATCTTCGGTCTGCTGGCGGCAGCGATCATCCCCGAGCTTTCCGGAGGGAGCTCCGATGAAAGGGAGATCATGAGCGGCCGCCCAATGGCGGTCCTCCTCTCCTGCACGATCGATACCATCTCCGTGAAGGACCGGATCTTCGAGGACCTCGCCGTTCCCGAGGCATACGCAGTTGTCATGGGATCGGAGAACGAGAACATCACGGAACTGGATGGTGTCGTCTCCTCCTACCTTGATTTCCTGCTGGGTGACGTTCCCTACAGACTCTCCATAAGGACCGGTTCAGGATGGTCAACCGATGCGGAGCATGTCCTGGACAAATCCGGAGAGGATGTGAAACCATCAGTCCTGACCAGGATGGAGGTCACCGTGGGGATGGACGGCGGAGAGCCCAGAACCATGATCTTCGAGCTGGAGGTGAAGGAATGAAGAGGGATGCGGGGGGAATTGTTCTTGCCATTTCCGTTGTCATTTCGCTGATGGCCTCCTCCGCGGTGATCGTCTACTCGATGGGAGGGGGCGAGGAAACGGAGAGCCCCCCCGATATGCAGCCCTTCATCGGAAGCCTTGCATCCCTGACCCGCGGGAGCATGAACGCATTCTCCAACAGGTCCGCTGCTTCCGCCGGTGCCGCCCTCCGCGAATCACTGCCGGCATGGGTCGAGATGTCGGACCCGCTGATAAGGGGATACACGGCCGTATTGAAAGAATCGAGCGTCAACGTTACGGAGATCAAGATCCCCGCCGGTATACCACTGCCTCCGCCGAACATCGAGAAAGATGACGGCGGCATATCCCCCAACTCCCTGATGCTGGGCAGCACGGGATCATGGCCCGTCATACCATGTATCAGAACAGAGGTCCGGATGGAGCTGGAGCTGATACCATCCGACGGCAGCGGAGAGGGAATGGCCCGTACCGTATCCTTCTCTGTAAATACGGTGGATCCGGAAAGGGCCCTGGATGCGCTGATCTCCCTCATGGAGAAGGATTCCGGGGGATGGTACTCGGGCCTTGCAAGGGATGTGGAGTACATGTTGAACGCCCTGGTCCGTTCAAGGGTGAAGATGAAGGTGGGCACCTCCTTCACCGATACGTACCTCCATCTCCTCAACGAGGGGGATGTGGAGCTTGCGGTCAACCTTGCCATAGCTTATCGCATCTTTCGATGGACTGGTTCGAAACCGGTCACTCTCACGGAAGAGGTGGATTCGTTCTTCTCGGACCAGATGCCGGAGGCGGTGATGAACCCGTCCGGGGCGAGACAGTGGGGTGAGGCCGAGAAGGACAATTTCAACGATTACATCTCGAGATCCCACGGGGAGACCCGGAGGAGAAGCATCACCGACATGATGAGCATTATAGAGGATTTCTCCCATACGGATCCTGCTGACCTGTTCCTCAGATATCTTTACATGGACAGGGTGTCCGGGGGGAACATGGACCCCCTGGATCTCGAAGGACCCCTTGAAGAGAACAGGCTCCTAAACCCGAGACAGCCGGGCGACAGGGTGGACCCGTTCGCGCTTGAACATCACACCCGGTACCCCGATTCCCGGGGGATCCGGATAGAGACTTTACCGGGCACTCCCGATGACCGGGACATGATCATACCCGAAATGGATACCCGATACATCGTTTCGGGACGGGACCTTTCCGTTTCCGGGATACATTCGTTCGACGCTCTCTATACCAATGCCAATCTGTCCTTCACGGACAGCGATCTGGTCGCGTACGGGAACTCATCCTTCTCCAACCTGTCAACCGTTACAAGATGCGGTGCAATTCCGCCTCCGACCAAACCCCCTTCACACGATTACCGGATCGAATGGAACCTGGAGTTGGAGGGCTCGTACCGGCTGAACGCAACGAACCGGGGCTGGTCGGGAAGCGATCCCTTCCCGGGATACGTCGACAGGAAGATCAGCTTCTCCTTCCCGGTGCGGATATTCACGGGTACGGGAAGGCTCTTCGACGAGAACTTCCCGGGACTGCGGAACATCAATACGGGCAGGCAGTTCTATACACCCATATCCACCGGATGGGTGATCACCCCGGTGGCAAATGCCACGGAGTTCTTCGAGTCCCTTGTATGGCAGAAGCTGAGAGGGGCCTTCCAACCTCTCACGTCACTTGCAAGGACCGCCGGATGGTCCCTTGACATGACGGAAGGTGCGGACAGGAGGATCCGCATGCACGCGGCAGCGATGGGCGCCCTGTCCTCCCTGGAGGAATGGAACTCCGCATACGGTTCCGGGACCCGAACCCTCATGTACGATCTCTACCTGAACAACATCAAGAGGCCCGGGATCGATCCCGGAGATATCGGCCCCATCATAATCGACGGACACAGGCTGTCGATCTCCTATTCGCCGTCCAGGGACAGGATGGAGATCACCTCCCACCTTCCGGAAGGGAGCGTGACCTTCAGACTGTGGCCGCTTTCCGGAGGGGAGCTGAAGACGGATGCGATACTGCACCTTTCCCCCGAGGTCCGCATGGAGCTCGACATATCCGACGGTACCTTCGCCCTCTTCGGCAGCATGGATGGCATGGAGGTGTCCGAGGGGTCCTCCATTCCCAGGGCACCCGACGATGATGTTTGGAAGATGCTGGGAGAGGGGACGGCCCTTTATTCCGCATCCTTCGAGAGGAACATATCCTCTCCCGTCTCCCTGTTCTCGGGACCCGACCGCATCCCGAACAGCATTGACGGGAACGCCTCGATAAGGATCTTGGTCAGGGGAGATGTGGATATGGAGAGGATCCTGAATGACCCCATCAGGGAGGAGGACCCCCTCTCGTGTCTTGTCGATCTCGCCGAGAGATACGAGGGGGAGGATGTCTATCTGGGTGTCATGGCCCGAATCCGCACATCCGCAGGGGAGCTCGAGAGGAGCATGATATTCACCCCCATGACGGTGGACATGCTGCCGGACCTTGTCAGCTCGGGATCGATGAACATCATGATGAACGCCCTTGTCTCAACGACGAATGTCGCTTCACTTCGCATTTCCGGAACGGACATGCTGATCGTGGAGTCCGCTCCCTTCCCGGCTGCAGGGATGCGGGACAGCAGCATGCCACTTCTGTCCGCTGTGATCCATTTCCGTGAGAACGGTGATGCTGGCATAAATTACTTCAACACCGTCTGGCACGATGCACCCGATGGCGGATGGTCGATAGTGAACGAGAACGCACCGTCTCCCCTATGGTGACCTCACGATCTCCAGTACCCGATCCACCCTCTCCGCGGCCTTGCCCGTGTAGGTCGAGGGGTCAAGAAGGGACGCAAGCTCCTCTCTCGAAAGGAGCTCCGCAACACCATCCCGGTCTATTAGTGCCTGAACGTAATCCTTTCCATCGTAATGCTCCATTGCAGCCTTTCTGGTGAGCTCGTGGGCCTTCTGCCGGCCCATCCCCTTCCTGCACAGGGCCATGATGACCGCCTCCGCCATGATGACCGGACCCGCATTATCAAGATTCTTCCTTATTCTGTTCCTGTCCACGACGAGGCCGGACATGACAGCGGTCATCTTGTAGACAATCTCGTCCGCAAGAATAAGGGCATGGGGAAGCACGAATCTCTCGGATGAAGAGTTGGACAGGTCCCTCTCGTTCCACTGGACCCCGTTCTCGAATTCCGGGATCAGGAATCCCCTCAGGGTCCTTGAGAGACCGGTAATGTTCTCGCACATGATCGGGTTCCTCTTGTGGGACATCGTGGAGGAGCCCACCTGCTTGAGGGCATCGAACGGTTCCGCAAGCTCTCCTATCTCGGGCCTCTGAAGGGTCCTCACCTCCGTTGCCATCTTCTCGATGGTCACGGAGAGATTGGCCAGGGCGGAGAGCATCTCTATCATCCTGTCCCTCTGCACAATCTGTGTGGCGGCCTCCTCCACTCCCAATCCGAGCTCCCGCATCACATATTCCTCTATCTCGAAGGCCCGGTCACCCAGGGCAGCGGAGGTGCCCACGGCGCCGGACATCTTTCCCACAAGGAGACGCGGCCTGAGCTCCTTCAGTCTCTGCCTGTGCCTGTGGACCTCCAGGAGCCATACAGCCAGCTTGAACCCGAGCGTGATGGGTATGGCATACTGGCCGTGCGTCCTTCCGACCATGACAAGGTCCCTGTGAAGCGACGCCTTCTCCGAAAGGGCATCCATGAGGGATGCAATCCCTCCGTCGAGCAGGTCAAGGGCATCCCTCATCTGGAGAGCCAGGGCAGTGTCCACGATGTCGTAGGATGTTGCGCCCAGATGGATGTACCTTCCCGCTTCACCGGTGCATGCTTCCGAGAATGCATGGACTATGGCCATTATATCGTGCTTGATGTCGGACTCGATCTCCTCTATCCTCTCCATGCTCACATGCTCGAGGGTGGCCTTCCTGGTTATCTCCTCGGCGGCCTCTTCCGGAATATTGCCCACGCTGGCATGGGCCCTCGCCAGGGCCGCCTCCACCTCCAGACATCTGTTTATCCTTGCGGAATGACTCATTATCTCCTTCATCTCTTTCCGGCCATACCTGTAATCGAGCGGACATACGGCTTCCATGGAAGGCTCACCTACCTTGGAGATAGAGTATGCAAAATTGCATGATAACGTTGTCGCATGCTGCCGGGCAGGGGATATCTCTTCAAGATACCGCTCATTCAACTGAAGAGAGGGATAGGGCATGACCGAAAAGCATCCCCAGAGCCCTGTCCGAAACTTCCTTCTTGAACCCCTTTCTGGAAAGCCCCCCTAGGAGGAAACCCTCCACGTGAGGGGGGGACCCCCTCTCCTTCACACCGATGAACACCGTCCCCACCGGTTTGGCATCCGTCCCACCTTCCGGTCCCGCGATCCCCGTTACAGAAAGGGACAGATCGGAGCCGAATAACCTCTCAACACCCTCGACCATCTCCCGGGCACACTCCATGGATACGGCACCATGGGCGTCGATGGTCTCATTTGCCACGCCCAGGATGTCCTTCTTCACATCGTTGGAATAGGCTATCACCGAACCCATGAAGCAGGATGATGCACCACTTACATCCGTGATGGCGGAGGAGATGAAACCTCCGGTGCATGATTCCGCACATGCCATTGTGAGTCCGTTCCCGGAACATAATGATATCAGTTGGCTCCAGCTCACGTTCAGGACCTGTCCCCCCTTTCGGACAGCTCCTTCATCCGGCGCACCCCATCAAGTTCCGTTATGATGCGAACCACGACAGGAGGGACCAGAACCTCCCAGTCCTCTCCCTCCACCATCATGCGTCTTATCCTTACCCCCGAGAGAACGTTCCTGTCCACCAGTGGGGTGGACCTGACCTCGAATCCCTTCTCCCGAAAGAGCATCGCGGTCAGGGCGTTGTTGGAATAGACGACATCTATCCCGGGTATGTAAGAGAGAACATGGTCGGCCCAGATGGAATACCGGTTCACATCCCTCACGGGAACAACGGTGACCCGTTCGCCCCATCCGAGCTCCCTGCACGTTCCAAGAAGCATTTCCATCCTCTCCCCCGCCGTGAACGGATCCTTCAATGTATGGGAGCTCTCCGCGGACCCTATGACAACCACAAGTTCATCCACGTCCTTCATTGCGGCTTCCATTATCGATATATGACCGTTGTGAAGGGGCTGGAACCTTCCGATGAAGAGGCCTCTCATGCCTTATCGATACATCGATGGATATTTCAGGTTTTCCCGGGAAAACACACATAAGTCCCCAGAGTATTGACCGATTGATGAGAACGGCACATGGAGCTCTTCTGTTCCTCATGATATCTGCATTACTCTTCTCCCCCTCCGCAGTGTCGGATGCAGGGGATGTCGAGGTCCGCGGCATCCCGGAAGACGGAAGGTTTGTCAATCCATTGAACGCGACCGTGATCTACGAGGACCCCGGGGGAGACCAGGCGACAGTATCATGGATCCTGGACGGGGAGCTCGTGGAGGAGGGATATCACATCCAGAGATACATCTATCCGGGAAAGCACAATCTGACCGTCAGGATAGAGAACGGGAACGCCACCGTTATCGAGAGGTATTTTCTCCTGGATCCGATCCCTCCACCCGGATGGGGCGAGGAGCCGGACCGGAAAGGGAACGAGCTCCTGTTCTGGTCCGTTTTCGGTGCAGGGGCCCTCATCTTTGCAGCAGCAGCCGCATGGATATGGTTGAGAAAGGCCGAATAGCCGGATTCCCCATGGAATACGATTAAATAGATAATAACTTCATTCAGAACGATTCCTTTAACAGGGGGAATGGGGTTGGAAAGAATATTCGCATCAGAGGATGATGGTGAATTTGAAAGGGAACCGGACAGGGGATCCGATGAAGGGGAGGTACGTTCGGAGGATGACGGAACGGTCCGTGGGTTCCGACACCGGGACGGATCGGGAGATGACGGGGACATCTGGGAGTCGGACGATGAAGAGGACCTCGAGGATGGGGGACGGGATGGTCCTGTCCGCAAAGGGGGTTCGAAAAGGACCGCACCCCCGAGAATGATAATGACATTGCTGGTAGTCGGCATCATGATCACGGCAACCCTGGGTTTCATACTTCTCATCCGGTCCGGAAGGGATGATGGCAATGTGGGCGATCCTTTCGATTCGATAGGAAGTGATGAGGTGTCGTCCCTGTCAGGTCAGCTCATGCTGTCGGAGATGATGCCGGCGGAGGAATGGTTCGAGATCTACGTGAAAAGCTGGGCGGCAGGACCCATCGAGAATCTGGGTTTCTCAACATTCGACGAGGAGATCGTTCCCCTCCCATCCATAACCGGAGCGGACGGATTCGACCATATAATCGTTCACACCGGCAAGGGTGTCGATGATACTGACCTGTCGGATGGAAAGGCATCCGTATATCTGGATATGTCCGGTGATGTACTTGGAGACGAGGGGGATGAGCTGGCCCTCTTCGATGGCTCCGAGAGGATCATCGACTTCGTCGGATGGGGAGACGGAAATGGCGATACACCGAGAGACGGATGGTCCGGGACGAATTACCTTCCGGCCCCCCGAGATGGTGATTCCCTATCGCTTCAGGGGGATGACGAGGACGCGGATTCTTTCTGGACAGAGGGACCGCCCTCTCCACTCGGGAATTCCATCTTCACCGTGGATCTCTCCCCGGAAGATGATTGGACCGCCTACATCCAGAACGGAAGGACCGAGGCAATTCCGGTGATACTGAATACTTCGGAGATGAGGTATATCAACATCAACGTATCGACAGGAGTTCCCCCCGGTCATCCCGTGAACAAGACGAAATTGGACGAGGTCGCGGAATACCTGAACTATACATACAACCTCCTCAAGAAGATGGGGTTCGGAAGCGCCCTGGCTTCCGGAACCGACAGCAACGGAAAACCCTTCATCAAGATCAGCGTGACGAGGAACGGAACCTATTCGGGAACCTGCAGTTCAAGTGGAGAGATAAGTGTCGATATCGGATCCAACAAGGTTGCCTCGAAGCAGACCGTGGAGCACGAGATGACGCACAACTTCCAGTTCTCCGCGAGATCGGACGGTTCAACCCATATAAACCCCTGGTCCAGCAATTTCATAGACGAGGGTACTGCAGAGTTCATCGGAAGGTACTCCGCAATGCTCAACTACAACAAGACATGGAAGGAGGTGGAGGACGAACTCCAGTCCGCCGGCAGCCTGAACATATACGATTACTTCCACCGCGCCTGGTACGACATCTTCACGGACTGGCCGGGAGCCTATAAAAACGGTACCTATGTCCACAGCGGCAATTACTATGCGGGATCCTTCCTGTTCATGAAATTCCTGATGGACAAGTTCGGTATTTCCGTTATATCGAAGATATACAATGCAACCGTGAACAAACCGGGAACCTCACATGATGTCGTTGGAATAGATGCCGTAGAGAAGGCCACGGGAACCAAATTCGAGGATCTCCTCTCGGAGTTCAACCTCTACAGACTGGAGAACAGATTCCCCCAGTACCGCAACAATCCCAAATTCAAGAACACAACCATGGATTCGGAGCATGATTTCAACGGGACCGGTTCCATCTCGGACAACGAGAGAGTGGAACAGTACGGTTCGAGAATAAACAGGTACAATCTCCACGGCAGCTCCGCCCTCATCACATTCGTACCGGATTCCAACAGGTCCAGATGGCAGCTGACCGTCATACGGATCGGTTCCGATGGAAAGAGAACCTACGAGAAGATAACTATCGAGAAGGGTGACGATGGTCTGATATACATTCCCGAGGGTTACGAGCAGGTAATCATAATCAAGACCAGGTTGAACGGATCCCTCAAGTTCTTCGAGAGATTCAACATCACAATAAAACAGGCTCCGGTGATAACTCCCACGGGACCGGTGAACAATGATCATATAATGTGGGACCCGCCTCTTTTCATCAACTGGACACTTCTGGAAAATACCATCAACGCATCGGTCAGGGTCCAGATATCGAACTCATCAACGTTCATCGACCCCTGGATTGACGAGCTCCTTTGGGATCCGGATCCCGAATGGTCGTTCCCCTTCCGGCCCGCAAACGGTACCCACTGGTGGAGGCTCAGATGGGAAAAGGATGATAAGGCCGGACCCTGGGTGGGTCCCTGGAACTTCACATACTGGAACGGTATGCCGCCACCGGATATCATGTGGGACCCCGCCCCTGTCAGGTTCGTGAACGAGTCGGGAGACTGGGGGATCATCCTGCCCGATACAACGGTAATGATACGGGAATACGACATCCCGTCCGGTGTTGAAGTCGAGGAAGGTCATCCGGAGTTCAGACTGAGCGGCAAGGGTGTTCCTTCGGTCTTGTTCAACTGGACATTCGGGGTTCCTTTCCCGGTGGGCGAGCACATGGAACCCGGATACGATACCTTCGAATGGAGGGTTCATTACACACCCTTTGATGATTGGCCCTGGTTCAGCGACGATATCCTGTGGGATCCCGCACCTCCGAGAATAGAGGTGATCCCCCCGATCCCGGATCGCAGGCAGAGAGAGGATACGACCATACAGATTGGATCGAATGACACCTTTCATGTGGACTCTTTCTTCGATATCTACTACGACCTGGATCTCCCTGATACGCCGAAGATGAAATACGAATCGGGACCGAGATTCAATCGATCGGAAGGAGAGATGATCATCTATGATCTTGACCTGAACTTCTCCGAGCTTCCGGAGGTGAACGTGACCTTCGAGATTGTCCTGCGTGATGTTCACGGAAGGTCATCGAACACTCTTCTGCTCGATTTCGAGATCGACCGGTCCGCACCGTCGTTCGAGATCGGTACGGATCCGATTAGGGAACCGGCGGTATTCAACCGGAGCTTCGAGGTGACGGTGCTCAGCCGGGACAGTGATACGGTAAACGTCCGGGCCAGTATCATCGACGGTATCTACTTCGAGATAATGTTCGAGATACCTATGTCACCCCCGATCCCATGGGAGGAACCTTCGGTGTGGAAAGGATCCGTGGACGTTGTCTGGTGGGATCTGTTCGACGGACCGTGGATCGTCCGGGTTGATGTTGAGGACGACCTGGGCAACTCCCGACATGGTGAGCTTCCGGTTGTAATCGACAGAACACCCCCAACGATATCGATGCTTGAACCTGCAGGAGAGATCGTCGTTCCATTTGTGTTCGTGGATCTCACCTGATGCTAGAAGAGATCAAGGAACAGCCTGTAGAATCTGCTGTCACCGGTGAGCTCCGGATGAAAGCTCGCCGCAAGGATATTCCTCTGGACCGCCAGAACATTATCCCTGCCGATCTTTCCGATGACCCTGCACTTCCCCCACACCCTACGGATAAGGGGGGCCCTTATGAAGACACCGGGGTATTCTCCCAACCCCTCGATGGCGACGGGGGCCTCGAACGATTCCCTCTGGGGTCCGAAAGCGTTCCTGTCCACAGCCATGTCCATGAGGGAGAGAAGTTCGGTCCCGGTGCGTTTGACAAGCTCATCACCCTCACTTGCAAGAAGTACGCATCCGGCACAGGTCCCCAGAATGGGTGCACCCTCCCCCGCCATGCTGATGACCCTTTCCCGGAGATCGAACTTCACAAGAAGCTTGGAGATGGTTGTCGATTCGCCGCCGGGGATCACAAGACCGTCAACGGATGCAAGATCATGCTCCCTCCTGACCCAGGATGCTTTTCCCCTGACCCCGTACTCCGTGAAGGCACTGCCAAGTGCCGATATGTGCTCTTCCACATCTCCCTGGAGGCCGATAACGCCCACCTTCAAGGTGTCCATGTCGAGGGTGAACATCTGCTCTCTAAATAAACCAATTGGAGGCCGTCATATCACCGACCTCTCCACCTCAAGGCCGTCCCATGTGGGATATACCTCCGAAAGGTAGCATACACCGTCGATCCTGCTCCCGATATCCTCCAGAACCCAGGGAGCCACGAGCAGGGTCCCGTTCTCGACGCTCAGAAGCTCCCCCGGAACACCGAACTCCTCCATCAGTATCCTGGCAACCCCTTGAGGATCACTGCATTCCACCAGTCCCCTGAGAAGCGTGCCGTCCTCGGTGGGGATCTCGAACGGTCTCGCCACCCGCTTCGCGGTCCTTATGAGCCTCTTCCTCAGCTGCACCGAATCCTTGTAGGACGATGTGCATATGTGGAACACCGTCGGTGAATCGGGGTTGGCGTTCCTCACCTTCCCTATGGTCCTGACCGCCAGTTCGAGAGAGCCCTCCACCGCCATTGAATCACCTGCAAGGGAATATCCCAGCCGTGAGAATTTGACCATGTTGGTGTGTGACGCTTCCAGCTCGTTCACGTTCACGAATTCCAGTCCCTCCCTTGCAGCATAATCAAGGATCACATGCAACCCCTCGCTGTAGAGATTGCCCCCGCTGGCCGGGTCCACGACGGAGGGGACCTCAAGACCGGTGGATATGTTCCTCCTCCTGGCCTCGAAGATGATGTTATGGTATGCGGAGGCTTCGATCGGGTCCCCTTCAGCAGCGTCCCTTCCAAGGAATCGGAACTGCTTCCAGATGGCAATGGGCGGATGGAACCTGATCTCGTCGAGACCCGCATTCCCTACCCGTTCCAGCGCATCAACGTCGAATCTACCCGTCGTGTAGAGGTGAACATGATGCCTCTTCCCGAACTCGCTCTTCAGTATCCCTATGACCTCCGATGTCCTTTCGGGGAACAGCATGGGATCTCCCCCGGTGATGCCCGTTCCAAGGGCACCCATCCTGCGGGCCTCCTCAAGGAGGCCTTCCTTCCATCCGTCACCTTCCAGCCTGCGCTCGTTCGCGAACATCACATCCTTGCCCTTCTTCTCCTCGGAGAGGGGGCAGTAGAAGCAGTCCTCGGCGCAGATACCCGTGATGTATAGGACCATCTTCGACCCCCTGTCGCAGTACCTGCAGCCCTTGGGCGGGTAACCCGTGCTGTAGCGGGTGAGCTCCCTGGAGAACCTTATCGGCATCGGATGTGTATCGGGTTGGGCAAATAATAATTGTCTGGTGTTTCATTATCATGTTATAGTTGGAGAGCGATACACTTCGAGGACAGGCAAGAGGGAAGAGAATGACAAAGAAAAGAACCAGATTGACGGTTGGCGAAAGGATACTGCTGCTTCTCATGAACTACACGAGGTTCAGGGACGAGATGCAGGTGCCAGTGGATGTGACCCAGGACGGGATAGCGAACAATCTGGGGATCATCAGATCGGCGGTACCAAGGGCTGTCGGGTCGCTGATAGACAGGGGTCTGGTCGAGGAGGAGCTGGCACATGTCAAGGGTCTCGCAAGGAGAAGGAAGGTCTATCACCTGACCGATGAGGGGATCATGCGGGCCAGGGAGCTCTTCGAGAGGATATCCGGCACCACGGTATCCGTTGTCGAGAGCGGAGAGAGATCGAGAAAGACCATCGGAGAGCTGTTCGAATCGGGTGATGTCAGCCTCAAGACCGTCTCGGATGTCATCGTGAGAGGAAGCCTGGACATGGATACGGGTTCCTCCATGGAGGATGAAAGGGGAACCGAAAAGGTCTCCTATACCCATTCCCTGAGCCCCCCCGAGATCTTCCTGGGAAGGGAGAGGGAGATAGAGGAGATCTCGTCGGCGATCACCTCGAGGAAGAGGAGGATGACGGTGGTCTACGGCATTGCGGGTGTCGGGAAGACAACACTCAGCTGGAAGATAACCCAGATCTTCTCCAGAAACATGAACATATTCTACCTGGACCTCAAGGAATGGACGACGCTCTCGTATGTCCTGAAGGAACTGGGAACATTCCTCTCCAATGCCGGATGGAAGGATCTCTCATCATACCTGGAGACCAGCGTGGATCTCGATATCGAGCTCGTAACCGACATCCTGAAGAACATTCCAGGGGAATTCCCCCTGCTCCTGATCCTTGATGACCTGCACAGGGCCCCTGACCAGGTTGTGATGTTCCTCTCCTCCCTCAAGGAGAGGCTTCCTGCGATGAAGGGGGTTAATGTGATCATCCTCTCCAGGGAAAGGGTTCCCTTCTACGACATCCGTGATGTCAAGATATATCAGACAATCGGTGAAATGGAATTGATGGGATTCGACAGGGTCACATCCATGAAGCTTCTTAAGGAGAGGGGGTTCTCCGACGAGGAATCGAAGATGATAGTGCAGATGACCGGCGGGCATCCTCTGGCCCTTGTACTTGTGGAGAAGGATGCCTACAACTACGACATAGGGGATTTCATGGAATTCCTCAAGGGAGAGATATTCGACAAGCTGGACAGGGAAGCCGTCAGGTTCCTGGGTCTGCTCTCCCTCTCCCGACTCCAGCTTACCCCCGAAGAACTCGGGTCCATCATGAGTTTCGGCAAGGAACTCGTGAACAGACTGCAGGACATGCATCTCGTCTTCTCCACACCCGGCGGATTCGTCATCCATGATCTGATCAGGGATATGTCGGATTCCGTGCTGACAGCGGAGGAAAAGCTTGAATGCCATTCAAGGCTGGCGGACCTGTTCCATACAAAGCTCGAGGACCTCGGATTCCACCAGGAGGTTCCCGGAACATTTCCCCCCTTCCCCTTCGCTGTTGATGACGAGAAGGGGCTTGGCCCCGTTCCTCTCTACGTATCGGAGGAGGTATACCACCTTATCGGCGCCGGGAGAGGAAAGGAAGCTGTCCGGGTCCTGATGGAGGCACTCATGCAGATACCCTCAAAGGACCTCGTGAAGGAGCACTACAGTGCCGTGGAGAGAGCCATGCAGGGAATATCCTCGGGACCTGAAAGTTTTCAGGTCCGGCTCCTTGGAGCCGTCAGTGACATCCTGGAAGGAAAGGAAGATCATACGTTGAAAACGCTGAAGGAAATTTCCCGGATGGATGCAAAGGACGAGGAACAATCCCTCGTTGTGAACTGCGCCCGCATATGGATACATCACATCGAGGAGAGGGTCAACGGGCCGGAGAACGCTATGAATGCACTCGATTCGCTCCGGAAGGAGGGTGTCCCGGAAGGACTCGATTATTACATGCAGGTGAAGAAGGCCTCGCTGCTCTACAAGATGGGGGATCACAAGGGAGCCTCCAAGCAGTACAGGACCTTCCTCGATTCCATAATCAACAATGACGAGTTCCCGGACAGGCTGAGGAGCTCCGTGAGGGAAGCGGTGGAGAAGGCCGAGAAGGGGTCCATACAGGAAGCAACTGACCAGTTCCAGAAGATAATGGAATTGACGGTCGCCAACAGGGAGCTCCTCCGGGAAGAGCTTCCCTTTGTGGATGTGGACCATCATCTTCTTTCGGCAATATACTCCCTGTATCACGGGAGAAAATGATCATCCGGTAATCCAGGATAACGTCTGACCCGACACTTCCCGGGGGATGAAACATGCTGAAAGCAATGTTTATAAATCATCTCTCATTGGGGCATATGGTCGGTGGTGGAAGGGGATCGTTCCGCTTCACTTGCCACCATACGAAGGGCCCGTGGGTTAGCTTGGTACACCACTCCAGCTTCCCCGAAGCTGGAGAACGTAAAAAGGAAAACCCCCCCACCGGGGTTGACCAGGGGAATACTGAGCTATCCGGGGGTCCTAAGAGGTATGATGCCTCGTTTCACTCGCCACCATACAGCAGGGCCCGTGGGTTAGCTTGGTATACTTGTGCGTTCGGGACGCATAGACTCCGGTTCAAATCCGGGCGGGCCCATTTTCGTTTATTATTATTGTTGAATTGGAGAAAATGGGC
>NJDO01000056.1 GCA_002254385.1 Thermoplasmatales archaeon ex4484_6
GGGAGGATAAGGAAGAGGGGCTACTTCCACCTCAGATCCAAATTCGCGAAGAAGACGGGAGCTTCCGTCCTGCTCATCAACTGATCCGGAATGGCTCCAGAAGCTGCAATATCATCTCCTTGTCTCATTCCTTCAACCACAGTAAACGTATTTACCTCAGGATCTGATACGATAACATGGACCCTGTGAGAGCGGGTGTTGCCGGGGTCGGCAAACACGGCATGCGGTACATAAGGCACATGATTAACGATGTTCCGGAGATGGAGCTCTCGGGGGTGGTCCGGGGCGACCCCTCCAAGGGGACGGTTCCCGAACTCGAGGAGGCAGGGGTTCCCATGCATCCTTCCCTTGAAGGGCTCCTCTCGTCCGGCGTGGACCTTCTCGTTGTGGCGGCACCGACATCCGCCCATCTGCCGGCTGCGAGAAGGGCCCTCGAGAGGGGGGTCCACGTTCTCCTTGAAAAACCCATGGCATCCGATCCGGAGGAATGCAGGGAGCTCCTCGATGCGGAGAGAAGGTCCGATGCCACCCTGACCGTCGCCCACACCCTCAGATACTCTCCCTCCATCCTGAGGGTGAGGGAGCTCCTTTCCGGAAGGGAAGGGGTTCTGTGGTTCGAGATGGCCCAGACCCTGGAACCACCCCGTAACCCATGGCTGAAGGACGGGAGGGCCCGGGGCGGATGCGTGCTCAACACGGGGGTCCACCTGTTCGATGCCGCCTCGTTCATTTTCGGAAGCCCCGTATCACAGGTGGAATGCAGGCTGGAAAGACTGGAGAACCCCATGTGGGAGGACCACGCCTACGGAAGCATGGTCCTCTCCAGCGGACTCGAAGGGGCGTTCCGGATATCGAGGGTATCGGGTTCGAGGACCAGATACGTGAGGGTGGACCTGGAGAACGAGGTGCTGTGGGCCGATGTCCTCACCGAGACCGTCTTCCATGTATTTGACGGAAGCTCCCGGAAAGAGGAGATGAAGGGGGAGAAGAGGGCCATAATTCCCCTTCTATCCGATATGGTGAACGTCGTCAGGGGAAACATGAAACCTCCCGTCACCGGTGAGGACGGGATGAGGGCGGTCGAGGCGGCATGGAAATGCTACCGCCGTTCGGCGGCTCCGCAGACCGTATGGAACGAGCTCCCCTGAGCGGACCCGGAGACGGGAAGAGCTCCTCCGGTATATTCTTTCCATTTCGCGCATACGGTCAGAAACGGTCAGCTGCCGTCACGGAAGATCCGTGCATATCCGGGGCGGGGCATTTCTCCCGTCGAATGGAAATGGAACAAAACTTGAAATCCTAGAAAGGTCTCAAAGATGCATGAAGGTCCTGGTCACCGGATGCGCGGGTTTCATAGGGTTCCATCTGGCAAAGCATCTCCTCGAGAGGGGGGACACCGTGATCGGATACGACAACGTCTGCGATTACTACGACGTATCCCTGAAGCGGTCCAGGCTGGACATTCTCAACGCTCTCGACGGATTCACGTTCCACAGGGCGGACCTTGTCGACAGGAAGGCGCTCGACAGGGTGATGGACGAGCACGCTCCCGACAAGTTCGTCAACCTTGCCGCCCAGGCAGGGGTTAGGTACTCCCTGGACCATCCTGAGGTCTACGTCGATTCCAATCTCGTGGGATTCCTCAACGTGCTGGAGACATGCAGGCATCACGACTCCACGGATCTGGTCTATGCCTCGTCCTCCTCGGTCTACGGCGGGAACACCAAGATACCGTTCTCGGTGGAGGACAGTGTGGACTCGCCCATATCGCTGTATGCGGCCACCAAGAAATCCAACGAGCTAATGGCCCATGTCTACTCGCACCTATACGACATGAACACCACCGGGTTGAGGTTCTTCACCGTTTACGGGCCCTACGGCAGACCCGACATGGCCCTCTTCAAGTTCACAAGGGCCATCATCGCGGGTGAACCCATCGACGTTTACAACTTCGGGAAGATGCAGAGGGACTTCACCTACATAGACGACATAGTCGCCGGTGTGACCGCGTCCATCGACAGGCCCTTCAGGTACGAGGTCTTCAACCTGGGAAACAACGAACCCTCGGATCTCGAATACTTCATATCGCTCATAGAGAAGGAGCTCGGCATGAAGGCCGAGAGGAACTACCTGCCCATGCAGCCCGGGGACGTTCCCGCGACATTCGCGGACATAGAGCATTCGAGGAAGCTCCTCGGGTTCGAACCTCGAACATCTCTCGAGGAGGGAGTGAAGAGGTTCATAGGATGGTACAGGGAATACTACGGTGTTTGACCCTACTCCTCGATGTAGATGTCCCTTCGGCTTCCCCTCCTGACCCAGATGTATGCCGCCAGTATCAATGCCACGACGATCAGGAAGATCGTTATCACAACCTCCCACGTGTTGTCCTGCCGGGTCTCTTTCCTTTCAACCACGTTCACTATCTCTATCCTGTCCAGACCCAGGCAGGACACCGTCATGGCATACGCGCCGATCTCGTCCGGTGCGACGACCTCCAGCTCGAAGCCGCCGTCATCCCCCGTCACGGTCGAGAACGTGTGCTCCCCGATCGTTACGGTCACCTCGGAACCGGGCGGGGCTCCCACGGCCCTTCCGGAGACCGTGAAGGTCCGCCCCCTCACCACGTTCCCGGGCATGATATCGATCTCTATCGGGCCCTCGTAAACCTCGATGGTTGTGAAGGATATTGTCAGCGGGGACGGTTGCAGCAGGATTCCCGCGGCGCTTCTTGCGGAATCTATGGATACCGTGTAGGTCACACCGGGATCCAGCCCGTAAGGGAACTCCAAAGTGACCCTCGTGTCGTTCCCTGCGAATGAGAGATGATAGCTCACGGCCGGCGATACCGATATGGAATGCCCGAACGTCCCCGCGTTCACCGGCAGGGAGAAATCCAGCACGAGGGATGCGTCCGTGGGCACATCCGCATCACCATCTGCAATGTTGGATCCGGTCAGGAAGAAGCTCCCGGTACCCTCGGAGACGGTAACGGTCAGCGTGTCCGTGTCATTATTTCCGGCAAGGTCCGAAACGTTAAGCGTTATAACGTAGACCCCTGGAACGAGGAATGTGAAATCGACGCTCACCCCTTTCAGCGTCCTCTCCTCCCCCCCGTATTCGAAGCTCCAGACGTAGGAACCCGGGTCCATTCCGATCCCGTCCCAGGATAGGGACCCGTCAAGGTGCACGACCGCTCCCGCATTCACCGTCACATCCTCACCCGCCCGTGCCTCGGGAGGGGTATTGTCGACTATGAGGCCGAAGGTGATCCTGTTGCTGTTCCCGGATCCGTCGAAAACGGTGGCCTCCAGGGTATGGCTCCCGTCCGGATACACGGTGGTGTTCCAGGGGATCGCGGGGAGAGAGCCCGGGACCGGCCCGTCATATTCCACCGACTTGATGCCGCTGTCATCGTTCGTCACCTCCAGGCGGACCCCGGAGACCCCGGAATGGATGTCGGATACATTGAACCCGAGATCCACCACACCGCGGACCACATCACCATTCTCCGGATACAGAAGCTCTATGAACGGAAGGATGTCGTCCACTATGTTTATCGTCAGAATGTCGGATTTTTTGAAATTGCCGAAGGAATCGCTTGCATTGATCCACACCGACAGCACCCCGGGAATCTCCTGGCCCGGGATCTCGAAAGCGTAAGCGGGGCTCCAATCCACAGGGGTGGAATGCGTGATCCCCCCTGTGTCCGTGTAGTAGAGCCTCCCCTCACCCAGCGAGATGTTGTCGAACGCCGCGGCCCCTACCTCGATCGGCGTGTCCACCGAAACGTTGACCGGACCATGGTAATCCACGAAAACATATGCCGGGGGATCGTTGTCCCTGACGGCCCTCGTGATGACCCCCGTGCTGTTCCAGTTGCCGGAGGAATCCATAACCGAACAGATGTAGTGGAGCGGCTCCAGGGAATCCGCCGGTATCTCTATGTCGAGCCCCCACGGGTCGCAGATTACCATGGACCCGTTAATATGTTCCGTGTCATCGCCGAACCAGTATTCCAGCGTGGGATGGACCTCGCCCCTCTCATCCCGGGGCCTTGCCCTTATCCCGAAGACGTCGCCGGTGGTGGGGTACCCCTCGGTCACGTCCTCTATCGTGGGAGGGACGAGATCGTACTGGAGGGGGAGATGGTCCCCGGGTCCGAACGGAACATCCTCATCACCTATGCCGTCACCGTCCAGGTCGCGTCCGTTGTAGTCGGACCAGTAGTTGCCACCCAGGTAGGGCCCTCCTATGATGTTCTCCCCCGGGGTCCTGGAGATGTTCCATCTTATATCATGGAACAATACATCTCCCGGATGGGAATTCACGATTAAGTTGTTGTAGATCAGCACATCGTTTACATTCAACATGTGGAAAGCGCGGTAGTTATCCCTCAATATGTTGGAGGAGAACTCGAACCCCGAGGACCCCACCGCCATCGTGGCGTTCCCGCAGTTCCCGAAATGGCATCCGGAGACAAGCACATCGTACACCAGTCCGGTACGGACCCCCCCCATCGAGAGATTCGTGAAGGACGAGTCCTCCACCGTTATCTCCCCGACCTCCCGATCACCGTCGGAGGTCCAAAGGCCCCACATCGAATCCGAGAAATCGCTCTCCACTATCCTGGTGCCGAACGAATCCTTCAGGTTTACGCCCAAATAGGCGATCCCGGAGAAGGAACAGTTCCGGATCACGTTGTCATCGGAGGTCCTTCCCTCGACCGTGGACAGTATGTCGATACCGAAATCGAGATCGGGACCCAGGCTGCACCGGAACAGTGTATTGTTGGAGGACGCATCCCAAATGATGCCGAGATCCCCCGAATACACCGTGCAGTTGTATATCCAGTTCCAGTGGGAATCCAGGAGCTCGATCCCTTTCTCACACCTGAAGAAGGTGGAATCCGCCAGGGTCGTCGAATCCGACCCGCGGAGGAAGGCACCCACCGTGCAGTCCCTGACCGTCATGTTTAGAAGCGTCACCATGTTCGAGAATCCCACCTGCAGCGGGTACGGTGTGCCGTTGAGCAGCATCCCGCCCAGGGTCACCGATGTGCAGTTCGCCACGATCACCTGGCCGTAGCTCCCCGGAATGGGGTCCTTCGCGGAACCGCTGTGATATAGTACGGGCCTCCCGTTCACCCTGTTCGTCGTGGATATGTCGTGGGAATCCCAGAATACGGCCTCGTCACCCCTGATGACGATGCCCGTGTTCCAGAGCTCGTTGTCCCCGAACGTAAGGTTCCTGCACTTCGCTGAGATCATGCCGTCCATTGATGAGGAATTGAACGAGCCGTTCGTTACGGATACGTTGTCCGATCCGGATAGATACAGCGGGAAGGAAACGGTCCTCACGGTACAGTTCCCGATGGACACGAAGGAGGAATCCTCCACCCACGGCCCCAGCGATGCGCCCCGGATCGTGCAGTTCTCCAGCGAGATGTTCGCGGATCCCAGGATGTTCGTGGAGTTGTACCCGGAACCGAGATCGCAGTCAAGGACCGAGATGCCGCGGGACGATTCTACGAACAGACCCCTTACCCCGGATGACATCGTGCAGTTTCGGATCTCCACTTCGGAAGAATCCCCCCTGACCGCAGCGGGAATACCGAACTGTGTGGTCAGGTTGAAGTTCGAGAGTACGACCGATCTCACGCCATCCATTCGAACAGAGCCGCTCCCGGCAAAGAATATGACGCCGCCGGAGATCGTGATGTTCGAGGAGGATCCCGCCCTGATACCGTACGCGTTAGGGAATTCCATGAATTCGTTAAGCACGGTGATGTTGTCGGAGTCCGTTATCTCGATCGACGTTCCCTGCTGAAGGAAGAACCTGAGACCATCAATGAGGGTTCCGTTGCATCCCCGGATGTCCACGCCCGTGTTCCCTCCGGTCACATTGATGCTCCTGAGGGACACGTTGTCGGCCCTCACGGTGAAGCCCGCACCCGTACCCGGAAACACCCTGGCCCTCATCGGGTCCAGACCCCGGATGGTGATGCCGGAAGTGTTAATGAACACCCGCTCGCTGTACGAGCCGGGAGCCACGGTTATCTCATCACCGGGGGACGCTGCATCGACAGCGGCCTGGATCGATGTGTACATTGCCGAACCGTCCGATGCGACGGTCAGGACGGCTCCCCGGGCATCTTCCGTCACGAGAAACGGGAATATACCGGAAATGACCATCGAAAGCATTACGAAGATCACGTACGTTCGCTTCATCTCGATCCCTTCCGGATACTATTTACGATTCCATGAAGGTCAATCCATATAATCTTAACCTGCTCGGGTATCATCCGGGAGGTCCCGCCGCAGGATCCGGTTCAGCGTGATGAGCGGCATCATCGATGTCGTATCCTTCATGGAAGGACCGCTAACTTTATCTCCCACTCTTCGATACATGCCGTTCGTAACACATTTACGGATGCGGTATTCCTTTTTCAAAGGAATGACACATCCGCGGAAGGAAGTGATATCATGCGGATACCCTCGAGCATCCTCAGACATCTATACACGTACGGAAGCCTCTCGAACACGAAGGATGGTATCCGTTTCGCCCTCAAGAACCAGATATCGGACTCCACCCTCACCGGTGTGGGTGGGGTGAGGATCAACGGAGAGGACGTGGACCTCTCCAGGATAATGCTGAAATTGACGAACGAGGAGCACCCCGCCCTGGGAATAGAGCCGGGATCACCGGTCCCCTTCCACATCGGACAGAAGGTGGACATCTACATCTCCGGCATGAACCTGGAAAGGGAGGTCTATCACAAGATCGAGCTCTCCTTCAGGACGAAACAGTTCGGAACGCTGTCCTTCGATGTGGAGGACAGGATAGGCGAGCCTCCCAAGAAGAGAATAAAGATACCCTATGACAGGGAGAGGGATTACGACAGCGATGTCATAGAGGAGAGACTGAAATTCATAGAAGATTTTGCGGGGGTCAGGCTGGAGCACATAAGGAACTACTCTTTCGACCCCGGCCTGACGAAGGGGAACATAGAGAACTTCACCGGGGTGGCCCAGGTGCCCCTGGGCTTCGCGGGCCCCCTCCGTATAAACGGAGAGTATGCGAAGGGGGACTTCATAATACCGCTCGCGACATCTGAAGGTACGCTTGTGGCCTCGTATTCGAGGGGAATGAAGGTGCTCAATCTGTCAGGGGGGGTGACGACGACGTTCTCCGTCGACAGGATGCAGAGGGCTCCGGTGTTCATATTCGATTCGGCAAGGGATGCCAGGGAGTTCTCCAAGTGGGTTGAGAACAACCATGACACGATAGCGAACATCGCGGAGTCCACATCCAGGGTGGCAAAGCTCCAGTACATAGACAGGTTCCTGTCCAACAGATTCGTCTTCCTGCGTTTCAACTACACCACGGGGGATGCCGCCGGACAGAACATGGTGGGAAAGGCCACGTTCCATGCGTGCTCGTGGATCATGGAGAACTACGAGGGCATAAGGAACTTCTACCTGGAATCCAATCTTGCAACGGACAAGAAGGGATCCCAGGTGAATATACTCCATACGAGGGGGAAGAGGGTCACGGCGGAGGCGACAATTCCCCGGAAGGTACTTCTCAAGGAGCTCCGTGTGGACCCGGAGACCCTCGAGGCGCATTCCAGGGTCGGAACGCTCGGAGCCTTCATATCGGGCGCCAACAACAACGGGCTGCAGACGGCCAATTCCATCACCGCCATGTTCATAGCGACGGGGCAGGATGTGGCCAATGTGGCCGAATCCTCGTCCGCCATCCTCTATTCGGAGGTCACCCCCGAGAGGGACCTCTACCTGTCCATCACCATCCCCTCCCTGATCGTTGCAACATACGGCGGGGGGACCGGCCTCCCGACCCAGAGGGAATGTCTGGAGGTCCTCGGATGCTACGGGGAAGGGAAGGTGAGGAAATTCGCCGAGATAGTCACGGCCGTGGCCCTTGCGGGGGAGCTCTCCCTGGCAGCTGCAATCTCGTCCCTGGACTGGGTATCCTCCCACGATGAACTCGGAAGGAACAGGTAGTTCACGAGACCCTTATCCAGCATTCGTTCCCGTCTATGATCCTGTCTATGGTGAAATGCTCCAGTATGTAATTCTGGAAATAGGGTTGACCCTCCCATATCCCGTGATCCGTGTACCAGTCCCTGACGAACACGTTCACGTGCTCCTTCTCCATATCTTTCACAACCTCGGTCCCGCTGTATATCTCCGCATTGGAGACGATTATTATCGTTTCCCTGTCGGCCTGAAGCGCGTAGCAGTGCCACGCAAGGATCTTCTCATCCTCGTCGGTGTTGTCCTCTATCCATTCCGATATCTCGAAAATGGTCCTCATGTAGGGCCTCTTGTCCATGGACTCCTCCACGAACCAGTCATCCCGGAGGAATGCCGAAACGGAGAGCGGTACGGACAGAAGGATGAAGATCATCAGGAGCACGGAGACCCTCCTCCTGACCCTCACACGGGAGATTATCCTCTTTATGGTCGGACCCTTCCTCTCGAAGCGCCCAACCGTGGTCCTGCTCCGCAGGACCCATATCAGCAGACCTCCTAGCAGTGCTGCCTGAAGGATGAACTCCGACATGTAGACCTCCGTCCATGCATAGTAGACGTAGAAGGCCAGGTATCCGACGACCAGCATGAACAGGAGGACGGATATCCTCTCCCCCACCTTCATCTTCCATATCAGCGAAAGGGGTCGAAGCTGCCTCATCACCGTGGAGAGGGCGCCAACCGTCACAGCTGCAATCAGGGCCGCGAGAATGGACCCCGAATCCAGCATCAGAAGGATGAAGGCCATGACGGAACCCGTAAGTGGCATGAGGTGGTCCACCCTTCTCAGAAGTCGTGTACCCAGGAACGATGAGGATATGAATATGATCGTGCCGAGAACCGGAAGGTACGTTCCCCAGTGAGGGACCGATGACGGGACCGCCATCGCGAAGAGAAGAGCGCCGGGAGGAAGTACGAAAGATACCGTTCTCCATCCGGAGCCCCTTATGCGGACGGCGAGCAGAAGGATGCCGCAGGCCGCAAGGTAGAACACCATGATGTAGGTAAGGGGATCCGAGAGACCCACGGACAGCACCGTAATGGCGGCCAGGCCCCATACGACCAGATGACCCTCAGCGGGGGCCTTTCGCGAGAAGGGAGCTCCCAGAAGATATGTCATGCCCGCAACGGGTGCGAGAACGGCGGCGAGGTCCATGAGCCGGGGCTCCCTGTCGAGTATCAGAAAGAGGGAAAGGATGCCGAGGAACCACAGGACGGGACGAAAATGGACGGAATCCATCCTGTCATCCAGGAACAGGAGCACCACGGCTCCCACACCGGTGTAGATGACGACGTTCCAAAGGTCACCCTGGAGGGTGACCGTCGAAAAGGCCACGGCGGAACCCAGGAGGAGGGAAAGGGCCAGGTAGAAGCCGTGGGTCCGCTTTATATCACTCTTCATGAACAGAACGACCGAGGGCAGGACCATTATCCGGGCCATAGTGAGGGAGGACGCCTCTCCGTGGAGCAGAACGGCGGCCATCGCAGGCCATATGACGGCTCCTGCCAGGACGGGCCTCCACCTGTTCCTGTGAAGGGACATCAGCAGAATGCCCCCTGCGATCACAACCATCAACGCAAGGGGAAGCCCTTTCCACAGGGTGGGCTGCAGGGTGTAGAGGGCGTTGTGGAAGGGGGAGGGGCCTGACAGGTCGATGTCCCAGTTCGAGGAAACATGGGGGATCCTGGTCCATCTCAGATATCTGAGCCGGTCCATTCCGAAGTAGAGGAAGAACCCCGCGATCCCGACGGCCAGAGGTATCAGGAAGCCGGAGACCCAGGATGCGGTCTCCTTCAGGGCCTTCCGGAGGGACATCCTTCCCGTCCACAGAAGGGTCGGCACCATTATGAACACCATGATAAGGGCCGACCTCCGGACGAAGACCGGGATCACCGCCAGAATCCCGGAGATCGTGAAAAGGTACCATCTTCCCTTCTGAAACGCCAGCACTGAGAAGAATACCGAGGCCGAGAGCAGGGCCCATGTCATGGGCTCGGAGAGAACAATGTGGCCGTACCTTAGGGGGAACGGCAGGACCGACAGTATCAGGGATCCGATCAGGGAGAAACCCGCATCCTTCGTGATCAGGTAGAGCGTGGCGAACACGAACCCGATGAATATGACGGAACAGAGCACCGAGTACATCCTTGCGGAAAAAAGGGAGACCCCGAACAATCTGTACCATAGTGAAAGGACGAACGGATAGCCGATGTATGCGCCTATCTTTCCCATAAGGAACTCCGCTGACCTTCCCAGTATGAAATAGTAGGAGTCATATCCGAATATCTCCTCGTCCGCCTGGAGGAACATCACGTGTGCCATTATGGTACGGAGGATCCCTCCGAGGACCACCGAGGCTCCCCCCATGAGAAAGGGATCGCCCGTCAACCGTTTCAGATGGAACATCTCACCTGACCATCGAATGATTGCTATTTATCTGATTCGCAACCATGTCCCCCTCCGCCCGGCCGTGATCGGTGTCATCATCGGGTCAACGCGGGATGGGAGTGCGCATCCGCCAGCACCGATGAAGCTGAAAAAATACCTCAATCACTGTTTTTTTCGTTAATTAATGGTTAATGTTAAATATCTCGAGAATCATTCATAGCCCGGTGATGACAATGACCAAACTGGGAAATGTTAAGGTGATATATCTTGCCGACGGGAAGAGGAAGAGCGCCGGCGGACAGGGAGAGGACATGGGCGCCTTCATCAAGGTCAACCTGAATCCGTCCAAGAGAAGGACCAAGTTCAACACGGTCCTCATCCCATGGGCCAACGTTGTGAAGGTTATCGTGCTCGAATGAGCTGAAACACTCGTGTACACATCCTGCAGGGAGATCAGACCGCAGTCCGGGCACCGTTCCGGTTGTACGGATTCGTTACAAATCCGAACCGGACCGCCTATATGATATCACCCGGATTGTTCCGCGAGAGACCCGGAAGAACCAGGAACACGTGTCCTACAGCACTGTAGACCGGGCCTCTCAGACCTTTCTCTCTTTCGGAATCTCCTGACCCCGGGAGCTCCCGCAGGGGAAGGGGACACCCACGGGACCTCTCACATTCACTTGATAAACATACCGATCCATTGATCGGTTGTGCATCCCATGAGATTGAAGGATAGAAAGAAGTACCTCTCCAGGGAGCTTCTGGAGACGGAGGATGATTCCCCCGGACTCTACGAGATAATTTCCGATGACGAGGATGTTCTCTACATCGGGGCCGGGCCCCTCAGGCACATGCTGTCCGAACATCTGGATGACGGCGTGTTCGTGATACCGGAAGGGAGATACTACAGAACGTTCCCCGTTTCATCCGGATCCGACCTCTCCGTTCTCAGAAAGACCCTCCTAGATGACTACATCGAGATAAGGGGAAAGAGACTCCATCAGATCGAAGGCTCCGTCTCCGGTGATCATGGAGCATCGTATCATGTCGGCCGGGATGTCGGTCCTCTGCATGAAGGCCTTTCTCTTCATTATGCAGTGGTGGAGGACCCTGCCGGATGGATCGGGATCGATGACAACCAGCCTCACCTCCCGCCTGTCGATCATTACGATGTCCACCAATCCGAGAAGGGACCCGATCCCCTCTTCCGGATCCGTGAAGACCGGCAGCGAGACCGCCACGCATCCGGGATGGACAAGAAGGAAGAATTCCCTGATACTTTCCGGTCCAGGCTCCTCGCCGAACCTCAAATGGGCAAGTTCCAGGGTGAAGCTTATGTCATCCCTGTTCCTCACCATGTTGTCGGCACCCTCCTCCTTGTGAAGCGGGATCGAGAACCTGGAAAGGCCCTCGACCGGGAAATCGTTCCCCACCCAGAACAGATAGTTCCTGAGCTTCGGGAATGCGTCGCAAAGCTCCCTCAGCTTCTCAACGTGGAATCCGAAGGAGACACCGCCTCCGATGGGCAGGGATACGGCCCTCACGGGCCCCCCGGTCTTTCTGCTGTCGTGACCCTTCAGAACGTAGAGATCGTATTCCCGTTCGTATCTCTTCAACCACGAATAGATGGTCCTGTCGGGAACCTCCGTATGGTATTCGTTCTCCAGGAGAACGGAGACCTCTTCCACCGTTCTCCCCGAATCATAGAGTTCCAGTGCATGCAGGATGACCCTGTCGGGGTACTTGCTGTACGGATGGAGGCTGGAGCTGAAATATCTACCGCACCGCCTGCACAGATATTTCTGAACGGAACCCTTTCCCGTTTTCCTCAACCCGCATTTGATGACCCTATCATCTCTGCTGCACTCAGGACACCTCATGAATTTTCACGCTCATCTCCTTTCACACATTATTGCATACAATATATTAAAGATAATCTTCGGATTATGGACATATTCTACAAATATGTACATGACTTAGGCTGCAAAACTGCATCTTCTGCCATAATACTGTGAAAAAATGTACACTCTCCAAATCCTTTCCGGAGCTCTCACGACCCCCCGGAACGGGGTCTCTTCACCTTCCCGGGAAACAGCAGAAGGGAGCACTGGTACATGAAGATGTTAGCACACATCTGGATTATCAACCC
>NJDO01000137.1 GCA_002254385.1 Thermoplasmatales archaeon ex4484_6
GGAAATTAACGGCCGTGACGAAGAAGGTATGGCTCCTCCCGTTCTCCAGGCCCGACATGGTAACGTTCGTCGAATTGATCTGAAGTTTCACGGGCCAGAAGTAACTGTCGTTCAACCATCTGTACACGTTGTAACCTATCCAGCTGCTTCCACCGAAATCTGCCGGAGGGTCCCATGAGAGCATCACGGATCTGTCCGAGGGTGTGGCGCTTAGGTTCCGGGGGGGAGTTGGAGAACCCAGGGGAGTGGCCGATGAGACGGGCGATCCAGGCCCCACCCCCATGTTGTTCACTGCATGAACGGAGAAATGGTAGGTTACCCCGTTGGTCAATCCCTCGAGAACCAACCATTCATCACTTATGTTCATTATTGTCCGATCGAGAAGTGAGGGAGAGATCCCCCACCGGATCTCATAGGAGAGATCGGTCCACCCTCCATTGTCTGAAGGGGGGTTCCATGATATGTTGATCCCCGAGTTGAACGGGGTGATGAGCCTGTATGTTGGAGCTCCCGGAAGCGAATAGGGTGTGTTGTGGATGAGAGCTCCGGGTCCCGCCCCGACAACATTCCTTGCCCTGACCATGTAATGGTAGGTCCTTCCCTTAACGAGACCGGTATCGTTGAACTCCTCTAGCTCCGTGATGTTTATGAGGTCCATCCTCGAGGGAGATGCTCCTCTGTAGACAAGGTACTCTCGGACCGGTTCATTGCCGTCGTAGGATGGATAATCCCATGAAAGCAGTATGTTGTCCGGTCCGAAGGAGGAGGTGAGGTTCTCCGGGGGTCCCGGGAGGTAGGAGTCAAGCTTGAACCTTGCGAGAAACATGTCGTACTGGGAGTTGAAGGATGTATCATACGCTCCCCGGGTGGTGGGGAAATCGTGCGATGGGGTGTTGCTGTAGGTATGGCCTCCGAGGTAGACATATCCGGTTCCGTCGTAGGAAACTCCCGAAGCAAGGTCCTCGTCGGAACCACCGATCAGTGTCGAGTATTCAAGAGAGGAGAGGTCGGACGACAGAATGGTCAAGAACCCGTCAAGTTTGGAACGGGTGCTGTCGAAGGCATCGATTGTCGTTGGAAAGAACGTGGAATCCGTGAACCCGGACACGATTGCCCTCCCCTCCTCGTCCACGAAGATATCCGTGCATCCCTCGATGTAATCCTCCACAACGCCAGGAGGTTTTCCGTACTGTTCGTTGTCTCCCAGATATGTGGAGTAAAGGACAACGGAACCGTTCGGTGCAAGGCGGGTGACGAACCCGTCTACATTGCCCGACAGGTCCCTGTCATAGGCATTCTGCGAAACGGGGAACTCGCCGCTAATCGTTTCGGTCCTCCCCGTCAGGTAGATACTGCCGTCATGTCCAATGTATGTGGCATTGATCCTTGTACCGTATGCAAGGAAAGTGGACATGTTGAGGGCGGAACCGTCGGGTTCGAGGCGGGAGACGAATCCCATGTAGAAGCCGCTTCCTCTCTTGAATGCGCCGGGTGTGGTGGGAAAATCATCGGAGACCGAATAGCCCACGACCACGGCCCTCCCCATCCGGTCAACGGCGATATCATCCGCCTCATCTCCGAACCCGTTTCCTCCAAGATATGTAAGGTAGGAGGCATCCGAGCCGTCGGGCTCCAGCTTCAGAATGAATGCGTCCTCCACTCCGTTGAGGATGGTCTGGTAGGCGCCGGATGTTGTAGGAAGGTCATCGGAGAAGGAGCTTCCGCAAACGTATGCGGCACCATATTCATCCGTGTCCACACCCGTGGCCCAATCCTCGCCGGTTCCACCTATATATGTGGAATATGACAGCGTTCCCAGGGTCGGATCGAAAGCGGCAGCGAACCCGTCGCTGTATCCTCCCTGATAGCTTCCCTGAAAGGAGCCGGGAGTCGCGGGGAGATTCCCCGATGATGTTTGTCCGCACACGAGGATGGACCCTGTGGTGTTGATTGCAAGCGAGAACAACCTGTCCCTGCTGGAACCCCCGAAATATGTTGCGAATCTGAGCGTTGAGAGGTCCGGTGACATCCTGGATATGAACAGGTCCATGCTGCCGTCATTGGTGCGGTCATGGGCCGTGAGATGTGTTGCAAGATTGGTTGATTCCGTAGTGCCGGCGATTATGACATCCCCGGAAGGATGAGATGCCACCTTTGGATAGATGTCCCAGCTGTTCCCTCCGATATAGGTCGAATCCGAGAGCAGGGGGTCAACGAGCAGCGGGGAGAGGGGATCGATCTCATTCGAACGGAATCTCAGACTGCCGCGATCGAGTTCCAGGTCGAACTTGACAGGTTCATTCTCCTGGATCAGAATGAAAGGACCTTCGATGAGGCGCACTTCTCCTTTACCAATGGAAAGATGGCCGGGTCCGTCGATCGAGACGGGATGAGCCGATTCGTACCTGATCGAGAGGTCATCGAGAATGTCTCCCCTGTCAAGAGAGAGCTCCCATTTCGGACCTTCCGATGTCACCTTCAATATTATGTCCACCCCTTCGATGACATCATACAGGATCACCTTTCCGAAGGAGGCCACTCCTTCCGTCCATGTGTCGGGGTCGTTTCCCAGGTAGAAGTTCAGGACGGGACCGGGTTCCGATCCCACCACTCTTGGTTCCGGATGGGCCCCATCTATTCTCATTCTGTACGAGATGGGTCCATCATCTCCGGAGCTCCCCTCCACCGTTATACCGTCATGATGGACGAGAACCGTCGGGGACCCAGGATATACGAAGAGCAGGTCGTCATCCGGGAACTGGCCGTCATTTTCCACGAAGAATCCGGAAAGAGGACCTGTCGATCGGCGGGAACCGTTCGATCCGTTATCGAGTGCGAGGTCCGGCAATCCGGGTGCTTCATCCTTTGTATCATCATCATGCTGACCGATCGCCTGGACCCAGGGCGTTATCATCAGCAGTACAAGTGCAGTAATGAACAGGCTTCCTTTCAAGGTTCAGCACCCCAATACAGGGAACCTTATGCAGTATGATATTGATAAATTGTATCTTCGATAATCAGGGTATCCTGTTCCCGCAGTATTTGATCCTCACCGTTTGAACGAGATACAACCTGTCACGCTCATCGAGGGCTGCGGCGTAGAAATCGCAATCTTCATCTATTTTCCCGGGTAGATTGAACTCATCGATCTGATGATTCTCATCCATGGTTGTAACAAGAAGGACCGGGTGGTCAACATCTCCATCTATCAATTGGGTCACGTTATCTATTGCTAGACCTGACCCCGGACCCAGGATGAAGATATTGGCCTGGGCATACTTTCCCTGGATCCTGTTGGAGATGTTTGACAACAGATACGTGTTCTGGCCATCTGACACGGCGGGTTTCATGGGGTCATTTTGGATCAACTGGGTGATATCATCCACATAGACCAGCAGTTTTCCGCAGTTAGGTACCTGGGCAAGAGCATTATCAAGTGAGGAAACCGTTCCATTCAGGATCTTGCTCCCTGACCAACCGTAACCCGTCAATTTCTGCTCGAGCAGATTTGCATCGTCGAGTGAATCCTGGATCTGACTCCTTGCAGGACTTAACCAGATCACGAAAAAATTTGATAACATCCCGTTTCCCATTCTTCTTCCTCCTCGAATTTCAAATGATCAAAAATCACCTGTTACCAAAACATATGATTATTCTGTCTATAAATTATTTTCCATAAGAGGCAGGTTGAATTCCCTTGCATAATCCAGCATGAATTTCTTTCTCTCCTCCCTCTCTATGGGCGGGGGAAGGGGATGTGCCACTTCTAGAGATTTTCTGTAATGTTCCAACGCCAGTTCCATGTCTCCCATCATGATGTAAACCAGGGCGAAATTGAAATGTATCGAAGAGCACATTTCCATATCTCCCGCCTCGATCGTTATCTTCTCCCCCCTATCAAGATAATTCAAGCCCTGCCTCTTTGGCATATCTCAGTGCTTTATTCCAGTCGTCAAGGGCATGATCAAGGAGGCCCATCCTGTAGAAAAGCGTACCCCGGTTATTGTAGGCTATTGAAAGCATCAGCGGAAATCCCTGGAAATGGAAAGATCTTATGGAAGAGTTGTAGAGCACCATGGATTCATTGAACTTCCCCTCCATCGAATACAGCATGGCCTTTATCTGCTTTGCATAGGCGATGAACGTCTTGTTATCGGTCATTCCCATGGTTTCCTCCAGAAGTTCCAATGCTTTCTCCATGTCGCCGGATTTTCTAAGGGTCTGGACCAGTCCTATCCTAGCAATGAACCAATGATTCTGGGTGAGCTTCGTGGATGGCGACAGCAGGAATTCGTAATAGGCTTTCGCCTCCTTCAGCCTCCCCTGCTTCTGGCATGATTCCGATATGATCAGCAGGGCTGCCGGGTCCTTCTCGCTCCAACCTTCAAGTTTCGATGTTGTACCTTTCAACCCTCCATGAAAGGATGTCTTTGAAAAAGTAACGATGAACGGGAGTCCTTGTTGAAGCGAGGTGCCCTCCCCGGGGCCGGAAAAGATGTTGACTATGTTCGAATCCGCCCTTGAGATACCTAAAACATCGAGAAAAAGGAACAGGTCAAAATCTTTATTTGAGGAGAATACATTAAGAAAAAAAATCTTTTCCAGAGGGTCCGTGATCAAATCGAGGATCGCTTTTACCATGACAATGTTGGGTATATTGTGGTTTTCCGGTGTTAAGATCAGATTTTCAATTTTTCTAAGGATGAGCTCCACTCTCTCTCTCCCTTTATCGGTTATCTTGACAAGAACATCCAGATCCTTTATGAATTTCCTCTGCTTTGTTTCTAAAAGCCCCACATCTCTTAAAATCTTCAGATAATCATTCAACGTTTTGGGAGTGATATCGAGAGCCTGGGAAAGATCCGATTTGGTATAGGTATGCCCCTTCTCCTTCTCGTGCAAGAGAAAATTGATGCCGATCAACACAAGCTCCTCTTTCGCCATCCACATACCCATAATTATTTTTCTCCGTATAAATAGTACAGCATTTAGAACTCAAGAATTCATTCATGCAGACGGGCTCATCCGTATCTTGATTGGTGCGTCGCTCATCCTTGGGGGTATCCTCACTGGTTGGTGATGGCTGTACATCTTTGCTATCGTCCCCCTTTCAACGGCTGTATCCAATTTCAGCCCTCCATACCCATTGTTGGGTATTCGAACCTGCAGGAAAAACGACAAACAATGCAGTTAGGGAAGGCTCGCTGAAAAAAGGGAGAATGATCGGAATTGTTCAGTCGTGGCCCATTCCAATAATAAAATCGGACACGAATGACAATACATTCGTATTCGAACCTCTAACCCCCACCCCTGGGGTATGACGGGCAAAAGGAATTGAGGAGTATTTCAAGATACAAGCGACTGGATGCTTGGTTTGAAA
>NJDO01000138.1 GCA_002254385.1 Thermoplasmatales archaeon ex4484_6
ACATACTCCGTGATAAGAAGGGTGAGATACCTGAAGAGCCTGAAAAGACTCCGCATCCCGGTGCATCTACCCTTCGTCCTGAAGGATGCGGAGATGTCCGGAAGACCGTCGGGTCCGGACCTGGATGTTCTCGAGTATCAGCTCACCGCACTCTACACACCGCCCCCGGACGAGAGACTGCTCAAGGAGCTGGGCGAGAAACTGTCCAGGGATGCGCACAGGAACTCCGTATGGGACGGATACGCCGTATCATCGATAGACCCCCTGTCAAGCCTGAGGCTCACCCTCGGGCTCACCAGGGTGCATATAGGAAAGACGTTCGACGGCAGGGGATTTTCGAGGAAGATGACCGATCTCGAGGAGGGGCAGAGGCTGTTCAATGAACTCCTGTCCCGCGGTGCGGAGGAGATAGAGAGAAGGATGAAGAAGGAAAGAATGGCTTCCGAGGAACCCATCTCTCCCTGGAGAGGCAGGTTGAAACCCATTGACAGGGAGGTGTTCTTCGAGCTTAGGACCAGGGCGGAGGAGCAGGGGACGCTGGAATTCTCGATCGACTCCCTTCCCGTAAGAATAGATCGAAGGACCCTCGAGGGCTCCCTGGAGAGATTGAACAGGTACGGATACATACTGTTTCTGAAGGGTGGAACCAGGATACGGCTTGTAATCGATTCCTCTCCCGAGGATGAGTCCTGATCATTCCTCGGAGACCTTTTCCGGCATTTTCCTCCACATCAACGTATCCCACTTCCTTGTCAGTTCGACCTTGATTCCCGGTCCCAGATCCGTGATGTTCCCGTTCCCTTTGCTTTTCCTTATCTGACCTTCCAGGAACCTGATCCTTCTTCTCAGTCCCGACCTGTTCGCGTTCTGTATCTCCAGACCGGGTCTCTTGTTCACCTCGATCACGGTCACTCCGAGATCCCTGTCCACGGTGAGGTCCACACCGACGAACCCCAACCCGGAAGCATCCGCCGCCAGGGAAGCGCTTTCAAGGATGTCCTCCCACATGTTGAACCTGAACCCTATGAGATACCTGCCGGTCTGCGGATGTCTCGACACGTTCCTCCTCATCAGGGTGGCAGAGGTGATCCTGCCCTCCGATATGGATATCCCGGCCCCTATGGCTCCCTGATGTATATTCGCCCTGCCCCTCGATCTGCGGGTTGGGATCCTCGTCATTGCCATCAGGGGAAATCCCTTCAGAACAACCACGCGGATATCCAGAAGTCCCGGTGTACGGAGCTCCCTCAGGGAGCCGGAAAGGACAAGCCTCCTCTCGACAATGGCGCGGTCGGGCACCGATCTCGTATAGGCTCCCTTGATTATCCTTCGAACATGAGCGATCAGCTGGTCGGGACCTATTCCCCTTCCAGAAATGGTTATGAACCTGCCCACAACCCTTCTGTCGATAACCATGATCCCCGCCCCCCCGTGGCCCGAGGCGGGTTTGATCACGAAGCCGTCGCTGAAGGAATCCAACCATGTGCGGAACCCTTCCAGATCGTCCTCGGTCTCCAGAATCATGTAGGTGTCCGGGATGCTGATCCCTGCCGCCGCCAGTATCTCCTTAATATCCACCTTGTTGAGGCTCTCCATGAGATCGGCGGGATTGTATCTCTCGATAACCCTCTTCCACTGCTCCTTTGTCAGAATATCGCTTCTACCGTAGAAATGCAGCGGAAACCTCATGCGGCTCTCCCGCCTCAGGCTCCTCTGGACCTGCCTGAACCGGTTGGGTCCGGAGAGTATACCCCTGAACACACCCGACTTCCTGGAGGTCCGTCTGGCAGACATCTTCACATCACCGATCCATCCCTTGTCTCATCCCTTGCATCATGTACGAGATATTAAAGTGATTTCTGGAACCAACCTCATGCGAGGTCCCCGGAAGCTCCCGACGTCCGTCCGGGACGAAATCAGATGGTATGAATGACCTTCTCCCCCGGTATCCTCTCCAGGACCATGCCCTCTATCGTGAACGGCGAAAGCTTCCTGGCGGCCTGGACAGCCATCGTGAGCTTCTGTTCATTGCTGGAGTAGATGGTGAAAAGCTCATCTCCCCTGTCCACCTGATGTCCGATCTTCTTCTCCAGCACTATTCCCCCGAACTTGTCGTGGGGACAGCCGGCCGCCCTTGCTATTTTCACGATATCCTTGTTGTTGATGGACGATACGTATCCGCGTGAGGGGGACTCGATCACTGCGGTATGTTTGCCCAGTTCCACCATGTCCGAGGATATATCATGGTATTCCGTGCCCTGGGCCTCTATGATCTCCCTGAACTTGTCCAGCGCCCTCCCCGAGGTCAGTATCTTCATGGCCTCGGACTTGCCGTCCCCGGTGAAGCCCCCCATCTCGAGGATTATCCCCGCAAGGGAAGTGGCTTTCTCCAGGGTGCTGGTGGATGGAGGATCATGCCTCCTTTACCTCCAGGGCCGGGCCCACGTTCCTCCCGACCGGCTGGCCGCCGTAGGTGATGGCGCATTCCACGTTGATGCCTATCTGGCGGCCTATGTCCATGAAATCCCGGGCATATCTTCTGCCCAGTTCCATCGTCGGGACCTTCGTATTCGGGCCCACTGGGATATCCATCAGAAGATGGTCGGCCCCCACGGCCTTCTTCTTGGCAAGAACAGAGGCTATCACCTGGGAGTAAGGGTCTATTGAAAGGGGGTACTCCACCCTTATGATTATATCATCGGCCGGTGCGATATTCACCCCTCCCCCCCAGGCAATGGTTCCTCCCACGGTCTCGCAGATCTCCTTTATCTTCCATCCCGGGAGGGTGACGTTCGCGACCGTCTCCAGGATGTCCGCGGTCCCGCCCGCGGAGGAGATCGCCCTTGAGCAGGTCTTCGGAATGTGAAGTCCGGCAGCGGCCACGATGGGGACCACTATGAGAGTCACCTTGTTGCCAGGTACGCCTCCTATCGAATGGAAATCGAATATGGGCTGGGTATCGACCTCTATCGTCTCGCCTGAACCGACCATGGCCATCGTCAGGTCCTTTATCTCCCTGTTGTTCAGGGGATTCATGTAGGTGGAACAGACGAATGCCGACAGCTCCACGTCGGACAATCTGTGATTGGTTATCTCCTCGGTAAGGATCTTGATCTCCTCGGAAGAGAGCTCCATCCGGTTCAACCTCTTCTTGATGATCTCGATCGACACGGGCCTGGATACGGGGGTCACCCTCACGCGATCACCCTGACCTATGCCAAGCATCTCCCGGCCCTTGACAAGGAGCCCCAGCTCGCCCCTGCCCACCACCGTCCCGGTCAGTTCCACGATGGCCGTCATCGATTTCCTTCCGGACGTTACCTTCACCCTGTCAAGGGACCTGATCCCCAGAACCTGGGCATCCTCCCTGTTCATGACCACCGTGAGCTCCCCTGTCTCTAGGTCAATGCTCTTCACGGTGAACTCGGACGGAGGCCCCATCATCTCCTCGGATACTTTCTCCTTTTCCATGGAATCACACCTTCACAACCATCTGAAGTCGGAACCGTTCCTGCCCGACGACAGCGAACGGAAGCCGCCGAACATCTCCCTGATTATCTCGGTAGCCATGTAGGGTGAGATGATCCCGAGTTCGCAGACGATCGAGTCTATGTACTCGGGCGGTGTGGCATCGAAGACGGGGTTCTTGAATTTCACACCCGGTAGATCCTCGGGTTTCAACGGGTCCGCAACCTCCTCCGGACCCCTGTCCTCTATCTCCACGAGTGAGCCCATGAGGGTCTCCGGCGAGAACTTGTAAGTTTCCGCCGCGACCATGAAAGGTGTCCGGGCTTCATGTGCCGCAAGAGCGATCTGGGCCGTGCCTATCTTGTTTATCACCGCTCCGTTGGCCGCAACGGTATCGGCACCCACACATACCATGTCCATTCCGTTCATGAAGAACCGCGCAGCCGAATCGACGATCATCGTGACGGGTATGCCTCTTTCCGCAAGCCATCCGGCCGTCAATTGTCCCTGTCTCCAGGGTCGTGACTCGGTGGCATATACCTCCTCTATCCTTCCATCATTGAAGGCCGCCTCGATTATCGAAAGTGCCGCACTGGAGTTGCAGTGGGTCATTACAGTGGACCCTTTCGGGATCCGTTTCATTCCAATGCGGGATATCACCTCAACGGCTTCCCGGGAGGCCTTCAGGAAGGATGAAGAGTTGTTCCTGACCGCTTCCCTGATGGAATCCACATCCTCCTCCAGTTCGGCACCCTTCAGGGTCAGAAGTATGGCATTCCTCAGGGATACCGCCGATGGTCTCGTGGCATGGAGCATCCCTGCCGCCTTCTTCAGATCGGACAGGAGCTCATCTCGGGAAGGTCCGTCCCATATCTCAACCATCTCCGACAGCGCCGATGAAGCGGCTCTTGCTATCCTTCCCGCCCCCCTTATCTCCATGGTCCTTATTGCCTCGGATGTCCTCCTGACGGGCTCGAACGGCCCTTTCTTCATTCCTGTCACCTCACATCGAACATCTTTCCGTACCCCGGGACTATCCTGTCACAGTATGCCATCAGACCCTCGAGGTCGGTTATGTCACCGCCGGGCCTTTCCATCGTCCGGGCCTTTTCCAGAGCTGCCCTCACCTCCGGAGAATCCTCCGAAGGTACGGCGGGACCGCAGATACCCACTATCTTCCCGGCCAACTCCACGGAAGATGCTTCCAGCAGCTCCTCCTTCCTGGGGAAATGTGCCAGAAGCACAAGGCTGCCGCTGCCGGGGAAAGGGAGCTGCAGGATCTTCAGATATCGATCTATCCAATGATACGGAGTTGTTATGGCCACCTTTCTGTTGGATCTCACCGGAACCTCCCCCCAATCACTCTCCTTCACATGCTGAAGGCAGTGCACGAAGAGGTCGTCGTTTCCGGTATGAAGGGGGGTGGCCGTTGTTGTGACGAGAACGTTCACCTTGTCAACCTTTGCCTCGTTCTCCCTCATGTACCTGATAAGCTCGTTCCTCACATGTTTGGCTCCCGAATCCACGACCACGGTGGAGGTTGCCGTCTTTACCAGGGTGACCGAGGAAGTGGCCTCTCCCTCCTCACCCATTCTGCCCTCTATTATGCAAGCAAGCTCCATCTTCCTGGAGCCGAATCCCTCCCTCTGAAGGGTGGAGGGAATATCGGTTGTCCCCGTCATCCGTTCATTCTCCTGTACTCACCCGAACAGTGATTGTGTTGTTAATTCTTATCCTCATCGATCCCCTCGGGATCCCGTTTCGAAGGGGTGGTCCCTTCCCTTACCTTCACAGCGATCCCCGACCTGGAACCCCGCATGAGGTCCGATCCCACAACGGCCTTTCCGCAGGCGAGGAATTCATCGTCCTGATCGACGATCAGGACCTCATCCAGCGGACGGATGGATGGATCCGCGTCCAGAACGAATTTGCAGAATACGTTGTATCCCATCGCATTGAACTCCCCCGTCTCGCTGTCAACCACTACCCGTTTCCAGGGAGGACTGAAACCCGAATGGAATCTTCTTGCCCCTTCTATCTTGAGGGTGAAGAGGCCGTCCTCCGCCCGCAGTGAAAGAAGGTGAAGCTTCCTTCCCTCCTCCATCAAGTGGACGTTCCTGAGCTTGCCGGTCTTCCTTGAATACACAAGCTCCAGCCTGTCCCCGAGCTCCGACAGGCTCCCGTAATCACCGAAAAGTACCCTGTCCGCCGTCATCCCGTCCTGATCGGGGAACTGGAACCTCACCATGGACCGGAGTTTTCTGAATGCGTAACCTTCCTCCCTGTTCCCCAGGTCATATTCGGTGTCATCGGGACGCCCGATACCGTTCCATTCCAGGCATCCGCCGGTTTCCACGACGGACATCTCCTCATCCATGTACGACAGCATTCCTTCATCCAGTCCGGACGGGTCGGAGAAGATGGACTGTCCCGCCGGATACATCTCCATGATCTCATACGGCACGGGCCCCATGGGTGTCCTGACGATGCAGGACCAACCCCTTGCCGGAGGTTCGAGGGCTTCCACGACATTGCGGGACCTCGACCGCCCCCAATCGGTCAGCACCAGGGTTCTGTCTTCACCGTTTCCCCGAAGGAGCGGCCGGACATCCCTCGAGAATCTGGCAAACTCCGGTCTCGCAAGGGACAGGGAGGAGGAGCACATGAACCGCCTGGTGGATCTCGGGGA
>NJDO01000057.1 GCA_002254385.1 Thermoplasmatales archaeon ex4484_6
CCGGATACGGACGGGGACGGACTCCTCGACGGCATGGAGAACGAGAGGGGGACGGACCCTCTTGTCAGGGATACGGACGGGGACGGGCTCGACGACGGTATGGAGATCTGGTTCGGGATGAACCCGCTGACACCGGACCGGGAAAAAGCTCCACCCGACATGGACAGCGATGGGATCTCCGATGTGACCGAACCGTTCCACGGAACGGACCCCCGGTCCAATGACACGGACGGGGACGGACTGCCGGACGGCATGGAGGCGTTCATGCTGCATACCGACCCCACCAGCAGCGATACCGACGGCGACGGGCTCTCCGATTCGGATGAGCTGTTCGCGATCTTTTCCAATCCGCTCAACAACGATACCGACGGCGACGGGCTCACGGACGGGGAGGAGCTGAAGTCCGGAACGTCTCCCGTGCTTTCTGACCACGACAGGGATGGGGTCCCGGACGGAAGGGAGCTCCTGATCGGGACGGACCCCGGGCTTCCGGACACCGACCGGGGTGGACTCCTGGACGGTGTGGAGCTGATCCTTGGAAAGGATCCCCTGGATCCCGATGACGATCTGCCGTTCATAATGGATTCCGACGGGGATGGACTCTCTGACCTTGAGGAACTGAAAAGGGGCACGGACCCCTCCTCCCGCGATACCGACAGCGACGGATTGACCGACGGGGAAGAGATATTCCTCTTCGGTACGGACCCGCTGGATGACGATTCGGATGGGGACCGGGCGGCGGATGGAAGGGAGGTCCACTCGCTGTTCACCGATCCGCTGGAAGAGGATACCGACGGCGACGGACTGGTGGACGGAAGGGAGGCGGACGACTGGGGGACCGACCCCCTGATGAACGATACGGACGGGGACGGGCTCATGGACGGGGAGGAGATCCTGACCGGCTCCGTACCTTACGAAACCGACCCGAACGTGGTCGATACGGACGGGGACGGTCTATCCGATGGATTCGAGGTCCTCTTCGACCTTGATCCGGAAAGAGAGGGGATACAGGGCACTGATCCTACCGACCCGGACACCGACGGAGGCGGTGCCGGGGACGGGACCGAGTTCGAGAATGGCGGCGACCCCCTCGATCCTGACGATGATCCGATGTACATCGATACGGACGGGGACGGACTGCTGGACCGGGAGGAGGACAGGAACGGGGACGGTTTTCTGGATGCCAACGAGACGGACCCGGGAAACAGGGACACCGACGGGGACGGACTGCTCGATTCATACGAGGTGCGGGGAAGCCTGTCGAACGTGACCGATCCCAGAAACCCCGATACCGATTCCGATTCGATAAAGGACGGAGAGGAGGTCTTCCCCGGGGAGGATGGATTCGTCACGGACCCCACATCCAATGACACGGACGGGGACGGACTGCTCGATCCGGATGAGATATCGGGCTCACTCGGGTGGAAGAGCGACCCGACCGAGAGGGATGGGGACGGGGACGGACTCGGGGATTACATCGAGATCTTCGACCTCGGAACGGACCCTCTCGATGTTGACACGGATTCCGACGGCCTTCCGGACGGCTGGATAGACGGATACAACGGAAGGCCCCTGAACGGACTGAGGGACCTGGGTGAGTTCGAGGACCGGAACCTTGACGGGTATATCGATCCCGGAGACTGGAACGACGGGGGAGGGCCGGGAGAGACCGACCCCCGGCTTCCGGATACAGACGGGGGGGGAGTGAGCGACGGCAGGGAGGTCCTCCATCTGCCCCTGCCCTTCAACCCCCTGGTTCCGATCGACGACATACTGATAAAGGACACCGACGGTGACGGGTTGACCGATGCCGAGGAGAACGGGACGGGATACCTGACGTTTTGGGACGACCCGGATTCCGACAATGACGGCCTTGCGGACGGGGAGATGACGGTCGTGATTGACGGTGTGGTCATGCCTGGTGAGCTCTCACCCCACAACGGGTATCCGGCCACGGACCCCCTGAACCCGGATACCGATGGCGACGGGGTTCTCGACGGCATGGAAGTGAACAACGGAACGGACCCCACAAACCCGGACACCGACGGGGACCATCTATGGGACGGGGAAGATACCATCGGCCCAGATATGAGGCCCCATGCGGGAGAGCTTTCATCCCATAACGGATACCTTCCCACCGACCCGCTGGACCCGGATTCCGACGACGACGGCCTCCTTGACGGGAAGAACCTCATACTTCCGAACGGCGAACAGGTCCTGGGAGAGATCGATTACGGGTGCAACCCCCATTCGGCGGATACCGACGGCGACGGCCTGACGGACCTCTTCGAGGTGACAACATACTACAATTTCAGCAAGGGTGTGGATTGGGAGGGGCTTCCGGACTTCACGGACCAGAAGAGGACGAACCCCATCGACCCAGATACCGATAACGGGGGAATGAATGACGGGGGAGAGGTGCAGGCGGGTCTCGATCCGCTGGACGGGACGGACGATGATTACCTGATAGATTCGGACGGGGACGGTCTCACGAACGGTCAGGAACGTGAAGAGATCTTCTTCGACCCCCTCAAACCGGGCAACGACAACGTTGATTGGGACGGGGACGGCCTGGAGGACGGCCGCCCCGATCCGTACGATAACGACACGGACGATGACGGGCTGGAGGACGGTGTCGAATACCTCATAACGGGCTCCAATCCGCTGTCCGTGGATTCGGACCGGGATGGATTGACAGACCTTGAAGAGGTCAAGGTCCACGGGACGGACCCGAACAGCGTGGACACCGACAATGACCGCCTGAGCGATCTGCAGGAGGTGACAATCACCTACAACGTCTCATATATTGACTGGGACGGGGACGGAAAGATAGATCACATGACCGACCCCCTGTCCCGGGACTCGGACCTGGATTCCATATACGACGGGAACGAGGTCCTTGACGAGACGCCCACGAACCCGCTTGATCCGGGGGACCCCGGAATGGAGCTTCTCCCGGAAGAGACGCCTCTCATATTCATAGATGAGGCTCCGGCATCCGTCACGAAGACCGAAAACCTCCTTAACGGGTCCTTCAGGGTCAAGGGACATGTCACCGGAGAGCTCGGAGACCCCGTGGAGGGACTGCGGGTGTCGATCCTCATCATCCCGGAGGGAGCCTCTCCCGCAGAGGCCCTTTCCATGGAGAGGAACCCATCCGCCAGGGTCGGAAGCATCGGCTCCACCTCCCCCGACGGGACGTTCACGATCATGTGCAGCCCCACGGAGGGCACACCTTTCGGCAGGACGGTACTCTATGCCGTCACAAGAAGGGGAGCCTCCGACGGGAAGGTCTATGTGGCCTCCTCATCCGAACCGGTACCGGTGACCGTTCACAGCATCTCGATCGTTAGCGCAGAGGAAAGTAAGCTGTATCTGGCCGGGGGATCCGTGGTATCGGTAAGGGGAAGGCTGACGGACGTGGGGGAAGTACCTGTTGGTGGTGAGGAACTGGAGTGGACCTTCTCCGGCGGCCCGGACTCCTTCACGATGACGGATGAACTGGGAAGGTTCTCCTTCGAGGTGAAGGTCCCGGATGCCGTGGGTACGTATCAACTCGAGATATCCTATCCGGGCTCTGCCTTCCTCACCCCCTCATCTATCGGTATATCCCTGATATCCACCGACGGTCCCTCCATACTCCTCTCCCCGTTGAAGAAGTCCTACGTTTCGGGTGAGACCATCTACGTGAACGGTTCGATATCATGGGAAGGCGCCGGGGAGCCGAGAGGGGATGTGAACGTGACATTCCTTTCGAAGGAAGCTTCCAGGGTGATAAGGAGAGTGAATGGTCTTATCGATAAGGGAGGGTTCAGCTCCATGGTCGTTCTCGATCCGGCCTTGTTCCCTTCCGGAAGATACATGGTCTCGGTCGATTACCTGTCCCCCGAAGGGGTGAGGGCCATCAACTCCTCCGGTTCGTTCACGCTTCTGGACAGGACCTTCATTCGCATCCCCGAGCCCGATGTCATCAGGGGAGAGGACCCCTATGTTTTCGTCCAGCTACTCTCCGGGAACGGCCACCCCTATCCGGGGGGCCTGATCGACATGGAACTGCCCGACATACCGTGGATCTCACCGGACCCCGTCATAACCAATACCACCGGATGGGCAGTATTCGAACTCGAACTGGACACATCCGTTCCCCTGGGCACCACCAGGATGGAGGTTTCCTACCTGGCGAAGGGGGGCAACACGGTCTCCGATTCCGAATCCACTTTCCTTTCCATAAAGGCACCAACGACCTTCCAGATCACCGAGAAGCCGGAAGAATTGACGCTCCTGGATACCGTCCGGGTCCAGGGAAGGCTTCTCGATGATAAGGGATCCGGCATCGACGGCGAGGGAGACGTCGAACTGTATCTGAATTCCGAGCTACTTGGAAAGGGGGACACGGAGGAGGGAGGGTGGTTCAATATCGTCGTCACGGTCCCCAGGTTCGCCAGATTGGGCGAGGGGAGCATGCTGCTGGAATTCCAGGGTCTCACCGACGAGAGGTCCGAGTGGTACACGGATTCGCAGGTGATATGGGTGGTGGATATCAGCTCGAGAACCCGTATAGAGGCGGAGGGTGACATCTCGGTTCCGGAACCTTCCCTGAACATAACACTCCGGGATGAAGGGGGGGACCCCATCCCTTATGCCCCCATCAGGATCGGAAGGGATGCGGAATTCAACACATACATCACGGACGAGTACGGAAGCATACCTCTCACCCTGGAGGATGTCTCTCC
Organism: Thermoplasmatales archaeon ex4484_6; assembly: GCA_002254385.1. Lineage (GTDB taxonomy): Archaea > Thermoplasmatota > Penumbrarchaeia > Penumbrarchaeales > Penumbrarchaeaceae > Penumbrarchaeum. The sequence continues at coordinate 4,734 of NJDO01000057.1, forward strand.
CGGGGACAGGATACGAATGGATTTCGCGGGAGACAGAGGGAGGTCCCTCCTACCATCCAACCTGACGATCGTGATACCGTCCCCACCGGCGAAGGAGGGAGGTTCCCTGCTGGCTCTGATCGCCCCGATCGCCCTGCTCGCGGCCCTCGTAATCGGGTCCGCCGCGGTGATCCTCAGGCTGCGAAAGGCCGGCAGGGACGTGGGAGTGCGCAAGGCCCACAGGAAGATGGAGAGGGAGGCCTATCCGTTCACTCCTGCCAACAGGTCCCAGAAAATGATAGTGGACACATACAGGGAGGTCATGCACCATCTGGGGGAGATGGGGGTGATCAAGCCAAGGGGTATGACGCCTGATGAATTTTCCAGTGCCATCGCGGAGAACGGGGAAGGCGTTCGGGACATGGAGCCGCTAACCCGGCTCTTCGATGAGGCCAGGTATTCCGACCATGACCTGTCATCCCATCTCATCGGAAAGGCCAGGGAATTGAAGGATTCCATCGAGAGGCATACAAAACCGGAAGATGCGAGCCTGCTCAGAAAGAAGGTGGAATCGAAGGAAACCGGGGTCCCAGGCAAAGTGGAGAGGGGCATCATCTGGAAGATGAAGATGGACCATGACCAGGACCTGAAAGAGCTTCTCGGGAGCAAGGAGGTGGACGGGTGAGGAGGATCGGGGCTTCCACAATATGGAAATGGACATTCCTGCTGATGTTCCTTCTCTTCATATCCACGGAGATATATGTGGTCACCTCGATGGAGGATGAGGGGGAGCTCTCGTCCCTCGAGAACGGATGGACGGGGGCCTCCGCATTCTCCGATGAGCTGTCGAGAAGGGGTTTCGATGTGAGATCACTTCTTACGACACCCTCACTGCTCCATGAGGAGGAGGATCCCGGAAACACACTCCTCATCTCCCTGGGCCCCCAGAGGGAATATTCCCTGTCGGAGCTGCATGCATTGAGGAAATTCCATTCGAGAGGGGGAAGGATCCTCATGGCCGACGATTCCGGGAACGGAAACGGTCTGGCATCAAGATTCGAGGTGAACTTCGTGAGGGGGCAGCTCTACGATCAGAACTTCGTCTCATCCCCCGACCTTGTCAAATTCGATGTCAATCAGGACTTCTTCGACGGAACGGTTCTCATGAACAGACCCGCCTCGCTGTCCTTCTCGTCGGGGCAGGCCCTTATTGCATCCACAACGTCTGCCTGGGTGGACAGGAACGGGAACGGCATAAACGATAACATCTCCACGAATCAGGGAGAGGCACCGGGGATCCGATACCTGGCCGTGATATCCGACCCGGACTTCACGGAGCACGGATCGGGAGCGGCGGTGTTCATAGCGGACCCGTCCCTCTTCATGAACGGGATGATAGAGCTCGAGGGGAACATGGAGTTCGCGGTTTCCCTGGTGGAACATCTCCTGCCCCGGGGAGGGAAGGTGATCTTCGATGACTCCGTTCATCGATCCCCCGATGCGAGCGGAATTGTCCAGAGATCCCTCAGAGGTCTGGCCTTCGCAACCACCGACGTGAACCTCAAGATCGTATCCGGGGCAATGGCCGTTCTGGCACTGCTGTCCGCGGCATATCTGTATGAACCACCCGGAAAACCCGGACACGACTGCATCCTGAACAGGACAGGCGTGGCCGAACTCGTGGAGCCCGAGCTTCTGGAGGGTGATCTGGCAGAGCTCAGGAAGGCCGTTCTGGACAGGATACGCGTCTCGTACGGTATGTCCGTGGACGATTTCTCGGCCCTTTCATGGAATGAACTGGAGGAGCTCGTGGGCAGCCCCGGGATATACCGGTTCCTCAGGAAGGGAAAGTACAGGGGAGGCGTGGAGGAGCTGCTGCTGGAGGTGATGGCATGGGAAAGGAAATGAAGCATTTCACCCTCCGGGCGATGGGCTATGCTTCCGTTTCCGCCGCCGCGTTCGTCACGGCACTTGTGCTCTCATCCGAACTCTTCCTGGCCGCCTCCCTCATGAGCGCTGCCCTGTTCATCCTGTCCCTTTCCCTGTATCCCCGAAGATGCGAAGTTACAAGGGAGATGGAAAAGGATACCGTCTTCGAGGGTGAGAAGGTCAGGGTATCCTTGAACGTGTCGGACCAGAGGCATCTGGGCAATCTGGAGATATTCGACAGGGTTTCGCCCATGCTCGAACTGGCAGAGGGATCGAATCTGGCCTCCCTCTCCCCGGGGAGCAGGGGATTCGATTACACGATCAATGCATCCATCAGGGGCTATCACAGGATCGGACCCACGTTCCTGAGGAGATGGGACCCCCTGTTCCTCTGGTTCAAGGAGGAGGAAATAGGAAATCCGTCCCAGCTGACCGTATTCCCCCGGATATCACCGGGGAGAGCGGGTGAGCTCATCCTCAAGGACAGGAAGTACAGACCCGGCGATATGAGATTGAAAAGGGTGGGTCTCGGAAAGGAGTTCCATTCCATAAGGGACTACACGACAACGGACCCCTTCAACACGATAAACTGGAAGGCCACGGCAAGGACCAGAAAGCTCCTGGTGAACCAGTTCGAGGCGGAATCGGTGACGGATGTGATGTTCATACTGGACTCCAGGCTGGTCTCGAGGGTCGGAACCATCAGGGACAATCCGGTGGAGAGGTGCATCAGATTCTGCGCGTCTCTTTCCAACGAGCTGCTAAACAGATCCAACAGGGTGGGTCTCATAATCTACGGGAGCTCCGTCAACGTCATGAAGCCCGCGGCAGGAAGCGGGGCACACGATCAAATCCTGCACATGCTCACGAATTCCACCCCTGCCGGACAGATAACACTGGGAGCCTCCATAACCTATTCCCTGCCGTATCTTCCCCCTAACTCACCAATCTTCATACTGTCGGCCCTCAACGAGGACCCCACGATAAGGGATGCCGTGAAGCAGCTGATAGGCAGGGGGCACAAGGTCACCATAGTCAGCCCATCCGGAATAGAGTTCGAGAAAGGGGTCTATGACAACAAGGTGATCCCGAAATATGTTCTGAAGAGGATAGAAAGGGACAACCTCCTGCTCGACCTCCGTGCCGTGGGTGCGAGGGTCATTGACTGGGACCCGTCAAAGGACGTCATATGGGCCATGGAGGAGGTGTGGAAATGAACCGGTCGCGAATCCGGCCCCTGCATCTCGTGCCCTCGATCTCGCTTCTTCTATCGGGGGTGATCTTCACACTCATATTCGGCTCCTTCGGATCCATCGAGGATTGGGTCATGAAAGGTCTGGGCTTCGTCCCGTTCCCCGTATGGTTCCTCTCGGGTGCCATCCTCTCCATCGGCGGTCACCAGATATGGAAAAGATGGCCGGTGGGAACGATGAAGTTTGTCAGAAGGAGCTTCCTCATCCTCCTGGGGTATATCGGCATCGCCGTCTTCGTAGCCGTTCTCACCGGCGAGGGCGAGGGCATGGAGAGGATCACATCCTCCGACCCCGTAAGGATTTGGGGGATCCTGGCATGGTTCATAATCGCATCGGCTCCCTCATTCATGGGCGTCCTGGGAATAATCACGAGGTCGCGCTGGGCCAGGGGAGGGATGGCACTTTCCTATGCGATCCTTGCCGCTTCATGCATGATCTACCCCCAGGCAAGAAGTGCGACAATTATCGGGCAGGACCCCCTGCTCTCCATCCTCTTCGTCTGGTCCATAATGATCTACATGGAAGGTTCCAACTGGATAGCCAGGTACGAGAACGAGAACACACCCGGGAGGGGCCCCCTCCTGAGAAGGCAGGTCACATTCACGATACTGTTCCTTGCGGTGGGGTCCCTTGTCGCCTACATCCCCTTCATGTGGGGAGAGGGCAGGTTTGGCATATACGAGGAGAGCACGATACTCGGAAAGGCTCTCATCGGTGCCGTAGTGCTCGTTCCCATCTCGCTGTTCGCACTATCGAAGGGATTCCTGGACAGGAGAGCGAAGAATGGATAGTCCCTCGTCAAATCTTATATAACACCATATACATGTTTGTTGGTCGAACGCATCAGCTCCGTCATCCAGCATCGGTGATAACATGGAATTCGAACGAGAAGGGGACCCGGAGGAGGAATACCCGGAATATGATGAGGAAATGCCCAGAAGATTGACGGCGGGCCCGATCATCGCCATCATCGTCGTCGTGATAATACTTCTCGGGCTCGGATTCTATCTGTTCTGGGGAACGGCCGTGGAGGAGGTCCGCATCCTCAGCGTTGAGGAATATTTCGGTTCGGATGACAACTATCAGGGAATCGATGTGAAGATCCTTGCAATCAGCAGCGGTGCACAGAAGGTTGACGGGACCGGGAAGCTGGAGATCATATTCGAGGGGGATAATGTCTACTCCTCGAACGTCAAGGTCAGGGATGACGAGGCCAGGGTCCGCGTGCCCTACACGGAGTTCGCGATGGAGAACGGGGCATACGAGGTCAGATTCTCCCTCGATGGGAAGTCCGCAAAGGCACCCCAGGATTATTTCGTGAGGCACATACCACACTCGCTGCAGGTAAGCATACAGGAGGTGTACGATGAGGAGACCCAGGATTCCAGACCCGTGATCCTGGTGACCCCAAAAGCGGACATACCCGAGGGGGGAAGGGCTTTCCTTGTAAAGGATTACAACAAGCATTTCATGATAACCCTGGATGTCACCGATCCGTTCCAGGAGAGCGACGAACAGACAAAGACCATGTATGAATGGCACAACAACAGATCGACGCTTCAGATAGACCTGGACTGGGAATACATGGGCAACTACACGGTATCCGCCCGGTTCGAGAACCTTCTGGTCAGAAGCGATTCGCCTTACAGGGAGATTGCGAGTGAACCCGAGGAGCTTACCACATTCGTGAACAAGGCCCCCGTGATGGGGAGAATAGACCACTCTCCGGATCGTGTCAAACAGAATCAGGAATTCGAGCTGACAGTCAGGGCCTCCGACAGGGACACGAACGGCGGCATACAGTATTTCATGATCGACTGGGATGCCGCCGATGACGAGGATGAACTGGATGTGGTGTACGTTACGGAGTCCCTCAATGCCCTCGCAAGGGTGAAACATACATATTCGACGATGGGGGAGAAGATCATCACAATCACGGCAGCTGACAATGGATACATAGATGATTCGGATCCTGAAAATCCGCAGTACAACAAGAAGTTCGCATCCACCACCTACACGGTGACTGTTTATCTATCGGTACTGGATTGATCCGGGGGAGCTCCCTTCACGATAAGGTTTATATTCGATATTCCATTGCAGATATCCTCCCAAATATTCTCGGGCCGATGGTCTAGGTGGTTATGACGTCGCCTTGACATGGCGGAGGTCCCCGGTTCAAATCCGGGTCGGCCCATCTGTTTTTACTTCATAATTATCAGAGGATGGGCCGACACGATAGAAGCAGAATGAAATCGTTGGCCAGCACAAAAACGGACGTGATTTCCTGTCATCATTTTTGTGCGATGGTCCGGGTCGGCCCATTTTTTCTTAATTGAAGTCATATTCAAAAAATGGGCCGGACCGATAAAATCAGGATTGAATTATTGATAGACACAAAAACGGCAGATAGATTTCGTCATCATCATATATAGTGACGATATCAAAGAAAAGATTATTAAACCTCCAATAGTTACAAAAGAAGAAGAAGATGTTATTAATACAAATTACGAAATGTTAATAGAAGAGAATAAGGAATATAGATGATTATGCCATATGGGGTCTCAATGAAAAAGGAGGAGCATTCATGTATAAAAAGACAATATTAATTGTATTTGCATTAATAATTATTAACTGTATTTTTATAGATGTTAACGGTGAAATTGAATCAAATAATATAATCTTATCTGGAGATGCAGAATTGGAAGCATATGTAAATTCACATTTTTATAATGGTGATGGTTCTTCTGAAGCACCTTACATTCTTAATATTTCACAATCAATTAGTCTGAAGAATATTTCTAGATACGTTATTATTTATATAATAACTGAAGATTATATTAATATATTTATTGACAATTCTTCAAATATTTCCATATCCACGAGTATACTTTCTAATATCAATATAGAAATAACAAATTCATCCAATATTTTTTTAAATAATA
>NJDO01000008.1 GCA_002254385.1 Thermoplasmatales archaeon ex4484_6
GTTGTCCAGCTTCATGACCCCCGGAACCTCCTTCCATTCGGAGAATACGAACACTTCCACCTTGATGTTCCCGATGGGAACCTCCTCGTCATCGGTGATATTGAACACTATCCTCACCGTTCCCGACAGCGGACCCGATGAGGGAAGTAGATCCCCCTCAACCGTGGGCTTTCTGAGGTTCTTCACATGGACCCCCCGTATCTCGTCGAAGGCCGTTAGATTGTCCCGATCCGTCACCTCAACCCTGAGATCGTAGAGGCCGTTCTTCAGTATGGAAGTGTCCCAGTCGGCTATGGCAAGATCTCCCGTGACCAGCACGGGTGATATCCTGTTCCAGAAACCAACGGCGGGGTCCCTGTAGTAGAACTTCACGTCATCCTTCCCGAAGTTCATGTCCCGGTCCTCTATTCTTGCCCTCAATCTGGGAGGGGCCGTGAAGACCTGGCCCGCTTCGATATCCACAAAATGTATGGTGGGCGGGTAGATGTTGGAGATGAATATTGTGTGGTTGAGCAGTTCGGATGTCTCCAGGTGGGTAAGGTCCCGGGCCAGGATCCTCAATTGATACCACCCGTTGTCAACGGATGTGGTATCCCACATCAGGAAGTATGTATGGTTCATTCCGGCACTCATGTTCCCGATGAAGGTCCATTCTATCCCCCCGTCCTCCCTCACGAAGAGCTCCACGGGTTCCTTCAGATCCCCGTCCCTGTCAAATATCCTGGCTGTGACGTTCACGATTCCGGAGAGGTTCCCGGAGAGATTCGCAAGGAACTCCACTTCCACGGGATAGGCATTGTCCACCATGCAGGGTGCACTGTTCCTGTCCTCCTTTCCAAGGCCGTAAACGGTCGTTGCATTCGCCTTGAGCCAGATCCTTCCGTCCGGAATGGACGTGGTATCCAGCAGGACAGTATGATCCGTATCCGAACCCGGGTTGGGTTCGGATGAGTTGGCGAACTCGAACCAGGATGAATTGTCCCTGCTGAACAGGAACCTCACGGAACCGTTGAGCAGCTCCCCCTGCGGCATGAACACCTTGGCGGTCACCTCCTCGTTCCCTTTCAGGACCATTCCATCCGTGGGATATGTCAGTATGACGGATGGCGCCCTGTGGTTGAAGACCGTGACGGAATTGGAATATCTCTCCGTTTTCAGCCCGAATGCATCCGTCACCTCCACCTTCAGGAAGTATACCCTGTTCTCGTAATTCGAGGTGTTCCAAAGCTTGACGGCATGTTGGTCCTCCACGAGATCCGGCCCTCCACCGTTCAGGAGCGACCAGGACCTGTTGTCTATGGACAGGAAGAACCTCACGTCCCCCGGATCCACATCGCTGTCCGGGTCCCTGACGGTGACACTTATCCTCACCACCCCGAACAGGGGAACCCCCCGGTCCGGAGAATCTATGGATAGAAGAGGGGGATTGGGCCCTCTGTCGTAATGGAGAACGTTCAGTCTGAACGAGGCGTCCCTGGAAACTGCAAGGAAGTCGGGGTATCCGTCGTCATCGGGATCCTCGAGACTGACAAGTGCTTTCCCCAGTTCGAATGTCCCGTTGGGGGCCTGAACCAGATATGAACTCGAAAGGGTATCCACACTTCCCTCCGGGAGTGGAAGATCGAATCTGTAGAGGGCGCCGCTTCCGGATTCTCCCTCCTCATAATCGTTTTCGGTGTATGGTGCAGAGATGAAGAGGGCCTCGGTCGGGGTGAACGGAGATGAATCGAGGGAGAGGGAGGACGTCCCGAAACCGGTATCATCCTCTCCCGAGATGGTGACATTGTCCATCTCGGCATTGATCCCCGGGATCCTCCCCCAGTAGGGGTCGCCCCCCCTGAACACTCTAACGACGGAGCTTCCCGGGTTCGATACGATAAGGTCATCGACCCCGTCGCCCGTGGCATCGAGAGAGAAAAGCTTCGTCCCCAGTCCGCTGGGGCCGGTCATGAGCTTGAGATCGCTGTTTACGGAGCCGATCTTGAGTGTGATGTTGTCGAAACCGAAGGCCCCGAACTCGTTGGATGTGGTCCACTGGGTTATCTTGCCCCCCATGTCAAGATAGTATTCGCCGGGTCCGGAGAGCATGTGTGTTATCTCACCCTCGAAATGCCCCCTCCCGGAGAGTATTCTCCCCGTTGGGTTGGGGGGAGATGTCATCTGACCTCTCATGGACCATATCTCATTGGTGGGGTCCGGATCCGGGTTGAAGTCGAGGTCCGAGCCGAGCCAGTTCACGTTCTGATCGGGATCGGTGAGACGGGCCTTGATCCACATCCTCTCCGTGTTCTCGAAACCCCAGTCCTCCCATGTGTAGTCGAAGGAGATCACGGCGGAATTCTTCCCGGTCACATTCTCGGCTGACAGATGGAAAGAGACACCGTAGGCGCCGGACATGTCCCTGCCGCCCGAATTCGAAAGAACGCCTCCCACCTCCATGTCCAGCCTGTTCACGCGGGATACGGATCGGTTGTATCCCCTGGCATTTCCGGTCTCCTGATTGTATCTGACGGAATCCGCTCCGGAATCGCTGTCATATACGTGCGCCGGGGCCGTGTCCCAGCCATCATCTCCGGCCCCCCACCCCCACGTATCCGCCGTTTTGAAGATGGCCCCCTCGAAATCCACAACTCCCGATGAATTTGAGCCCGGCAGCGGGAAGAAGCTCTCGTTGACATACAGGTTAAGGATGCGCACCTCACCCCTCTCCGGTGCCGAGTATATGAAGGAATCCCTGCCCCTTCCGGACAGATCGATCGAAATGGAGGCCGTATCTTCCGTTACGCTCAAGGGTGGAATGGAGATATCGAGACCCATTACGGGCAGCCTCCCTCCCTGATAGAACATCAGTGTGGGGTCGTTTGTCGAGTTTCCCCTGGACAGGACCATCAGGTCCTCCTTGTCGGGGGAAAGGAACCTTCCCGAACAGAGTTCGAATCCGAAACCGGATACATTGTCATCCAGGAGCGTGTACATCGCCCTGTGCGGTCCCAGGACGGTTCCGTCGGGTGCTCCGTTCACCAGGATGGAATCGAATACGAGCACCTCACCGCTTCCGTTCCCGGCACCCGGGCAGCCGAGGACGACCTCCCCCCATCCGTTCCCGTCATGGTCCCAGATGGCAACGGAGCTTCCAAGGCGGAAGCTGTCGTTCCCGTAGAAGGTGATCCCGGCGTTCTCCGGCGATATCGGTGGAAGTCCCTCCTCGGATCCCCAGAAGATATGGACGGTCCCGCCGTCCGGATGGATGGAAGAGTTCCCGGGAAGAAGAAGCGCCACATCGACATATCCGTTCTGGTCCAGGTCTCCTATGGACGTGACGTTCCCCATCATGTTCCATGAGGCACGGTACGAAACGTTCCCCTCGATGTAGCGGAGACCACCGGAACGGTCCGGCAGGACCGTGAACATCGAAAGGAGGAGAAGCGATGTCAGAAAGAATACCATGTGCACCTTAACATATCGCATGGGGAACACTCCGTAATGCTGCTGGGACAGCCCCGAACAAAGGGCGTATCCAACTTCGAGGACTAGAACAATAATGCTAGTATTTAATCTATACCGGAACGACGGCAGTGGAGGACGTCATGCCAGGATGGTTCCTGTGAAAGGATCAGCTGAAATCCTTCAGGAAATCCTCCACAACGTCGAGTCCCCCCTGTCCCTGAACGAAACCGTCATAGGGTTCCCGGGGCGTTATCTCGTGGGCTATGGGTGTGGTCATCATCTTCCTCACCGCTTCCGGTTCCTGTACCTGACCGAGTACCCATCCCAGTTTGCAGTATGCAACCTCGGGCAGCATGTTGTCAAGCGGGGTCACGCCCCTGGCCATCAGATCCCTGCCCGTATCATACACGAACATCTGGGTGTAGCCGTACAGGGTCTGGACCGACATGAACATGTGTATTCCCTCTTCATGGGCCCTCTGTATCGGGTCGTAAAGAGGCTTGTTGACATGACCCAGTCCCGTTCCCGCTATGACGATCCCCTTGTATCCCCTGTCTATCATGGATTCGAGTATGTCCGGATGCATGTTGGGGTAGTAGTAAAGCACCGCCACCCTTTCCTCGAAGAACGGATAGATGTCCACCTCCCGGTCGGACCTTCTCCTCTTGTAATCGTCCTTGAAGTAACGGAACTTCCCGTCCTGAACCATTCCGAGGGGAACATCGCCAAGGGTCTTGAACGTGTTCCTGTAGGATGAGTGCATCTTTCTGACCCTGGTCCCCCGGTGAAGGTAGCAGAACTTGTCCGAGGTGGTCCCGAACATGCTGACCATGACCTCCGCCGCATCGGAATAAGCGGCCGTGGTCACCGACCCGATGAGGGTCCTTGCAGCATCGGATGAGGGCCTGTCGGAGGACCTTTGGCTCCCCACGCAAACTATGGGTACCGGGCTGTTCTGGACCATGAAAGAAAGGGTTGCAGCCGTATAGTGCATGGTGTCCGTTCCATGCCCGATCACGATCCCGGCAACCCCTTCCTCTATCTCCTTCTTGATGTTCTTTGCAAGCACCTTCCATTGATGGGGTCCCATGTTCTCCGAGAAGACCCCGAAAAGCTTCTTGGTCTTGATGTTCGCGATGTCCGCGAGTTCCGGGACCGCTCCGAAGAGCTCTCCCGGTGTGAATGCGGGGATGACGGCTCCCGTCCTGTAATCCAGCCTTGAAGCTATGGTTCCCCCCGTTCCGAGGATCGTGACATTCGGTTTGCTCTCATCGAAGGGAAACTCCTTCTCGGGTATCTTGTAGTTGGCCTTTTTCGAACCAACCTGTTCGATGGACAGGACATTGTCATGTCTCACACCGATGTTGTATCCGGTGATCATCTTGAGGACCAGATGTGAATCGTCCCCGGCAGACCTGGGGAGCAGTATCCCCTCGATCTCGGCATCCCCCGTCCTGACCACGATGCGGTCCCATACGGCCACGTTCTCTCTCTTCAGGACCTCCAGGGCAGGACCCCTGTATCCCTGATACCTGTCATCTGTCAAGCGAACACCAGGGCGCTGAAAGGTGCGGTCATAATTAAGGATTGCTTATGCTCCTAGAGGATGAGGCCGACCGCAAGGATGCACAGAATAAGTGAGCCGGACCCCACAACATCCATGAGCGAGGTCAGGATGGGAATGACCATGTTGTCGGGATCGAGCCCCAGGCGGAAGGATGCGTATGCAATGTAGTAGGCGATGGTGGACGATATCAATGAGACCAGGGTGGCGCCGCCGATCATCGTCAGCAGAATGAACAGCACAGGGGGTATACTCACCCCTGTCAGCATGCCCAGGACCGCACCGCCGGCCCCCAGCAGCAGGAAAAGGACCAGCGTTATCAACCACAGGGTCAGGGCGGATGACCTCCCCGTCTCATTTGGTAGAATTGTCAGCCTGTCCTGACCAAGGTAGCCCGCAGAGGATAATCTTGATCCGAGGATGGAGCCCACCGCCCCTCCTTGACCGTTGAAGGCGGGGACGAGCAGCAGGAACATCGTCCCTTTCAGGTAGGGGTCGAAGGAAGCTCCGAGCAGTATTCCGGAAAAGGTGGAGATGACAATGGCTGTCAGGGCCACGGGAAAGGTACCGATGAGTATGGATCTGGTCTCCTTCCGGAAACGGACCATTGTAAGCACCGAACCGATGATGATGAGCCCGAGCACACCCAGGGAAGTGAACCTGACCGCTGTCTCCGGGATGTTCAGGGCAATCCATGCGGAAATGAGCATTATGGGTATTGTTAGTATATCCCCCGAGGAAGCTATGATCGGTGAGGACACGTTGTCGGGATCCCACCCCTTCCTGAATGAAATCAGGGTAATTCCCAGGGATATGGCAAACATCAACAGGCCCGAGATCAAACCTGCTGCAAGGGAGATGAACAGCAGGGTCGAGAAGGGAGCGAATTCCAGTCCGATGATCCTTCCTATCACCATCGCCACCAGGGGCAGAAGCGACGAGAGGAACATGAGCTGGAGCATGGTCGCAATTATCTGATCGGCCAGTTCACTGTTGTCCTTGAGGTACGGACGCATGGTCCCCAGGTGCAGTTTGGAGCCCAGCCTGGATGCGAGCGAGCCGAACGTATTGCCCCTGAGGCCAACCGTTGGTGGTAGAAGTACCAGAAGGCCCGGGACCAGTATGAGATACCTTTCAAGGGAACCCAGGAAATAACCGGGAAGAAGCTCCAACAACGCTGCTATGAGAAGGACGATGAAGGACTGCCTGAGAATGGAAGGTTCAAGATGAAGGGACCCCGCGAGAGCTACCATAACCCTGCGGTACGGCCTCGGGGCTGAACTTGAACTCCTTGAGGTTCTCGGAATGTTCAGCACTGCCAAGGCTATCACCTTCCATCATCCATCGTTGGTGAGGGTCATCATCGCTCATGTCAGATCTACCTCGTTCTGGACCAATGATCCGAACTGATTGTGGACAAGATATCCTCTATTTATTGTTTTGTATCATGCAGGAATTTCAAGATCCCCCCGCATGGATGCACAATTTTCCGGTTTTGGCATGGTCTCAATACATAATGAAGTAGTTAACCTTTTGTTTAGATAAATATTTATAGAAGTCCACCATACAGGTAAGTGTTTTATAGAAGTGTGTCTTACACACTTTCCCCAGAAACAGAAGTTTCGGAGGTAAGATCGATATGTATGCAGGAGGAACACCAATCCTGGTGCTCAAGGAGGGCACCGATAGAAAGAGCGGAAAGGGAGCCCAGTTCAACAACATCGCCGCGGCAAAGGCAATAGCCGATGCCGTGAGGACAACACTGGGACCCAAGGGAATGGACAAGATGCTCGTTGACTCCATGGGAGATGTCGTCATCACCAACGACGGTGTGACGATACTCAAGGAGGTCGATGTTGAGCATCCGGCAGCCAAGATGGTCATCGAGGTCGCAAAGACCCAGGATGAACAGTGCGGCGACGGGACCACCACCGCGGTCATCTTTGCGGGAGAGCTTCTCAAACTGGCGGAATCCCTCATCGAGAAGAACATCCATCCAACACTGATCACCGAGGGTTACAGGCTGGCATCCCAGAAGGCTCTTGAGGTTCTCGAGAACGTCGCCATGCCCATCGAGGAGGACGAGGAGGCCCTGCTCAAGATAGCGAAGACCTCCATGACCGGAAAATCCGCGGGAGACATGAAGGAGGAGCTTGCGGAGATAGTCGTCAAGGCCGTCCGGGCCATCGTGGAGGATCGCGACGGCAGGAAGGTCGCGGACATCGACAACATAAAGGTCGAGAAGAAGCAGGGAGGTTCCATCAAGGACACCGAACTAATCGAAGGTATCATCGTCGACAAGGAGAGGGTTCACGAGGGAATGCCCACACTGGTGAAGAATCCGAAGATAGCTCTCGTTAACGCCGCCTTCGAGGTCAAGAAGACCGAGGTGGATGCGAAGATCCAGATAACGGACCCCACCCAGTTCCAGGCATTCCTCGAGAACGAGGAGAACATACTCAGGGAAATGGCCGACAGGATCGAGAAGGCGGGAGCCAATGTCGTATTCTGCCAGAAGGGGATCGATGACCTTGCACAGCACTTCCTTGCAAAGAAGGGCATCTTTGCCGTGAGAAGGGTGAAGAAGTCCGACATGGAGAAGCTCTCCAAGGCCACCGGTGCAAAGATAATCTCCAATCTGGAGGATCTCGCCGCCGAGGATCTGGGCGAGGCGGGAATGGTGGAGGAGAAGAAGATAGGCGGCGACGAGATGACATTCGTGACGGGCTGCAAGAACGCAAAGGCGGTCTCCGTACTGATAAGGGGAGCTTCCGAGCACGTCATCGATGAGATAGAGAGGGGAGTGCACGACGCCCTCTCGACCGTGGCCGTGGCCATCGAGGACGGGAAGATGACCGCAGGCGGCGGCGCCGCAGCAGTGGAGATCGCCAGGGAGCTTCGCTCCTTCGCCATCAACACCGGAGGAAGGGAGCAGTTCGCCATAGAGGCCTTCGCCACAGCGCTCGAGGTGGTTCCGAGGACCCTTGCGGAGAACGCCGGTCTCGACCCGATCTCCACGATCATAGACATAAACAAGGCCCATTCCGATGGTAAGAAATACCACGGGGTGAACGTCTATACCGGACAGATCGAGGATATGAGGGCACTCAGCGTCCTCGAACCTCTCAGGGTCGGAACCCAGGCAATACAGGCGGCCACCGAGACCGCCAACATGGTGCTCAGGATCGATGATGTCATCGCATCCAAGGCAAACAGCGGAGGCGGCGGTGGAGCTCCGGGCGGGATGCCTCCCGGCGGTATGGGAGACATGGGCGGCATGGGCGGCATGGATTACTGAAACGGCCCATGATCGCGAAATGATATAAGGGGGGGAGCGGAGCTCCCCCCTGCTTTTCTTTGGCATGAAGAATGCTCATGAAGTATTGTATGATGATTCGGTGAAATACACCGAATCTTCACTCTTTTTTTATCATATAGCGAATTCAAAGCATTCGGTGGATCATCTCTTCAAATACACCTTGACTCCTCTTATCGACCATACCTCGGGGGCGGGGGTTAGGAGTTCGGATACGAATGTATTATCATTCGTGTCCGATTTTTCATTGATTGTTCAGATGAATAAGTTGACCGCTTCTCCCACATTTGGTCCTACATGACGCAATATTTTTAAGATATGTAGTTATTCATGAGTACATATGGTTAACAAGGATGCCCTGGAAAGATATATTGTCGATAAGAAGGAGGTTGCAGAAAGGTTGGATATCAGAAAAAGGGATATTGAGCTCACCACGTCCAAGGAATTCATTCAGGTCATATATGGTCCGAGAAGAGCAGGAAAGTCCTATCTATTCCTTTACAACATCAGGAAAAAGAAAATCGATGAAGTACTTTACCTGAATTTCGACGACATCCGGTTGGATGGATGGAAGGGAAAAGACATTTACGATTCCGTCCCGGTTTTCATGGAGATCTTCGGAAGAGGACCCGAAATGATCATGTTGGACGAAGTTCAGAATGTGGACGGTTGGGAAAAAGCAGTTCTCACGCTGTACGAATCGAAGCGATACGATATCTTCCTCACCGGATCAAGTTCAAAGCTGCTGGCGAAGGAGATAGACACCTCCCTTCGAGGAAGGTCGCTCAAACAGCCGCTCTATCCCCTCTCTTTTTCGGAATATCTCCGTTTTAAGAATAAAAGAATCAGCGTTCACCCGGGAACCGACGAGATAATCAGGATAAGGTCCCAGCTCGATGAGTACCTGAGGTACGGTTCATTTCCCGGAATAGTGAGAGAATCTGATTCCAGGGAAAGATTCTACGAGGACTACATCGATTTGGTCATCTACAGGGATCTGGTGGAGAGATACGGAATATCTAACCTGGGGGTTCTCAAATTCCTGATAAGGAATATTCTGAGGTCATATTCAAAAGAGTTCTCATTGAACAAGTTGTACAACACATGGACATCCATGAGATATGAAGCCGGAAAGAAGACGTTCTACCAATACATGAGGTATCTGGAGGATGTTGGTTTTGCCATACTTGTCAGGAAATTTTCGAGAACCGCGAGGTCTTCCAGTCTATCCGTACCGAAGGTGTACCTTCCAGATACAGGTTTGGCATTTTATGTGATGGGAGATCAGATAGGGAGGGAGATGGAAAATGCGGTTCTGGTGGAATTATTGAGAAGGAATTCCAAAAGAGCAGGCATGGATGTATTCTACTGGAAAGATCATGGCTTGGAGATAGATTTCATCATATGCAGGAGGGGGGAACCGGTGGAGATAATTCAGGTAACTCATTCAATCAACCCCGAGAACGAGAAAAGAGAATTGGCCCCCCTCGAAAAATTCAGGAAAGAACATGGCGGGGTACGAACAACCATGATTACATGGACGGGCGAGGAAGATGGCCCTGATTGGGTTTCCATCGTACCGATGTGGAAATTCCTTCTTGGGAAAGGGTAGGATAATATCCATGCGAATGGGTATGCTCATGGATCCGATGTGAATTGAATGCTTTCACGGAAATCGTTTCGGCTCCATCAATGACGAAAAAAGAGTTGCGAAATAATATTCGTACTCAACACCTTCATGATCCTCCATCACTTTTATTATGTTCTTCAATCTTCGCCCATTCGAGGTATGTTCATGTACGATCCGAGAATGAGGAAGCTTGCCGATGTTCTTGTGGGACATTCGACGAAGCTGAAGAAGGGCGAGACCGTCTATATCGAGGCGTTCGACATCCCGACGGAAATGGTCGAGGTCCTTGTGGACCGGGTGTATGAAGCAGGCGCCATCCCGCTGGTCTCCCTGAAGAATGCAAAGGTCCTGAGGAAGATATTTCTGGGATGCGACGAGGATGTGATGAGAACCTACGGCGACCTCGAGATGGAGGCGATGAAGAAAGCCGATGCATACATGGGTCTTCGGGGGTCCTTCAACATCACGGAGCATTCCGACGTCCCCTCCGGGAAGATGGACCATTACAAGAAGTTCTGGTTCGGCCCGGTCCACATCGAGTACAGGGTTCCGAAGACGAAATGGGTGGTTCTCAGGTGGCCAACACCTTCCATGGCCCAGCAGGCCAAGATGTCAACGGAGGCTTTCGAGCAGTTCTATTTCGACACGTGCACAATGGATTACACAAGGATGTCCAGGGCCATGGACCCCCTCGTCAAGCTGATGGAGAGGACGGACAAGGTACGGATTGTATCGCCCGGAACTGACCTGACGTTTTCCATCAAGGATATACCCGTGATAAAATGCGACGGTGAACTCAACATACCGGATGGGGAGGTGTTCACGGCCCCTGTCAAGGACTCCGTGAACGGAGTGATCCAATACAACACAGAAACATTGTACGAGGGCAAGGTGTTCTCCGACGTGAGGCTCGAATTCAAGGACGGGAAGATCGTCAATGCCACTGCGAACAATACCGAAGCACTGAACCGGATCCTTGACACGGACGAGGGCGCAAGGTTCGTGGGCGAGTTCGCGATAGGAGTCAACCCCTACGTTACCAGGCCCATGCTGGACACGCTGTTCGACGAGAAGATAGCGGGCTCCATACACTTCACACCGGGCAACTCCTACGACCTTGCCCCCAACGGGAACTCATCGAAGGTCCACTGGGACATCGTGCTCATCCAGACCGAGGAATGGGGCGGCGGGGAACTCTATTTCGACGATGTGCTGGTCAGGAAGAACGGCCTGTTCGTCCTGGACGAATTGAAGGGCCTCGATCCCGGGAATCTGATGTGAGACCCCGGCATCATCCGTAAATAAACCCTCTCCGTTACGGACAACATGAGGGTATGCTGTCTCTTCAGCGGAGGCAAGGATTCCGCCTTCGCCCTCCACAGGTTGCTTCTGTCCGGGTTCGAGGTTCCCGTCCTTCTCACGATCAGATCGGACGACCCGGATTCATGGCTGTATCATACTCCTGGACTCGAGGCTGCCCATCTTTTCTCAGATCTCACCGGGATCCGTACCGAGGTGGTCCGGTCGGGGAAGGTGAGCAAGGAGGAGCAGGAAACGCTGAGACGGACCCTGGTCGATATGAAGGAGAGATACGACCTCGATGCCATCTGCTCGGGGGCACTTCTTTCCGATTTCCAGAGGATGAGGTTCTCGCATGCCGCAATGGATGCGGGTTTGATCTCATACACGCCCATCTGGAGGAAGGATGGCTGGAAATACATGGAAGAGATGGGTGAATTCGGCTTCTCCTACATGCTGGTCTCGTATGCATCCCCCGGATTTTCCCCCTCCGATCTGGGGGTCGAGGTCACGACCGCGATGCAGGAGAGGTTCATGGAAAATGCCCGGAAATGGGGAATGCATCCCGCATTCGAGGGTGGGGAGGCCGAGACCATGATCACCGGAGCTCCTCTCTTCAGGAAGAGATTGGAGGTGAAGGGTCATGTCGAGGAAACAGGAGAATACTCGGCCAGATTCATTATAGAGGAGGCAAGGACGGTATGAAAGAACCCATCTTCCTGAAGAATGCAAGGCTCGTCCTCACAATGGACGGGGGCAGGATCCTGGAGAATGCAAGTGTCAGACTGGAGGATGGCCAGATCTCCCGGGCCGGTGAAATCGAGAGGGAGAGGGGAGATGAGGTGATAGACTGCTCCTCATCCGTCATCATTCCCGGAATGGTGAACTCCCACACCCATGCAGCGATGGTCCTGCTCAGGGGATTGAACGACGATGCCCCGCTCGAGAGCTGGCTTTCATCCATGTGGAAGGTTGAGGAAAGGCTCACACCCGATCTGGAGAGAATGGGAGCCGAGATGGGGTTTCTCGAGATGATAAGGACGGGAACCACCGCCTGCATCGACATGTACGGTGCATTCGAGGCCGCGGAGGCCGCGGAAAGGGTGGGAATTAGGATGGCGAACGGCCCCCCGCTCATCTCAAACTTCGGTTCAACGGAGGAGAGGCTTTCCCAGGCAAGGAAATTCATAGAGAGGTACCGGCATGATGAAAGGATAATCCCCCTGGTGAATCTCCATTCCATCTACACGAATGACGAAGAAGCGATGATCAAGGCAGGGGAGCTCTCGAGGAAGGAGGATATCCCCCTGCATGTCCACTGTTCCGAGACCAGGAAGGAGGTCTTCGGGAACAGGAGGGAGAGGGGAAAGCTCGCACTGGAGGAATTGGATTCAAACGGATGTGTCTGGGAGAGGTCCATACTGGCGCATCTGGGTTGGGCCTCATCATGGGAATTCAACACAATGAGGGAGAGGGGGGCCTCCGCGGTGCACTGTCCCAACTCCAACCAGAAGCTCGGGACCGGAGGTTTCTTTCCATACAGGGACCTGAAGCGGATGGGTATCAGGATCGGGCTCGGAACCGACAGTGCTGCTTCCAACAATTCCCTGGACATGTTCAGGGAGATGAAGGCAATGGCACTTTTGCAGAAGGGACAGTACTGGGACCCCACCGCTGCACTGGCGGAGGATGCCCTGCTGTGTGCCACGGTCAACGGAAATGATATTCTGGGTCTCCGGGGAGGCAGGATTCTTCCGGGGATGAATGCGGATCTGGCAATCGTGGAAGTGGATCCGATGCTGATGCCGCTGCGCTCCGACAACCTCATGTCCGCGCTGGTCTATTCCGCGGTGGGCCAGATGGTAAGGGGAACCATCATTGGAGGGGAGATAGTGTATCTTGATGACAGGTTGAGGAACGGTGAAAGCCTGAAGGAAAGATACTCGGAGCTCGCGACCGAGGTGGACAGTTCCCTGGTTATCTGAGCCCCGGCGGAGAATACATAATATATATCTCCCCGTCGCATGTATGACACGGAGGTGTCCGATTGAATAAGCCCGCAAGAGTACTCTCGATCGACGGGGGAGGTATTAGGGGGATCATCCCCTGCATGATCTTGAAAGAGCTTGAAGGGAGAGCCCAGAGACCGATATCGGACCTTTTCGATCTGATCGTCGGGACATCATCCGGAGGCATAATCTCCCTCGGTCTGTCTCTTCCCGGAGAGAGGGGTATGCCGAAATATGATGCAAAGTCCCTTGCAACGTTCTTCGAGAGGGAAGGAAGGAACATCTTTCATGTCCCCGTATGGAAAAGGGTGGAATCCGCGTGGAACCTTCTGGATGAGAAATACCCCGAAAAGGGGCTGGAAGAAGTGCTGTCGAGATATTTCGGCGAGAGCAGGTTAAAGGATGCGCTGCGCCCCGTGATGGTTCCGGCATACGAGACAGAAAGCAGGTCTCCGTGGTTCTTCAGGAGTGAAAGGGCCAGGGTATCGCCGAATTTCGATTTCCCAATGAAGGATGTAGCCCGGGCAATAATGGCAACTCCCACCTATTTTCCTCCCAAGAAGCTGGAATCCGGCGGTGATTACCATTCGCTGATCGACGGTTGTGTGTTCGGGAACAACCCCGGTATGTGCGCTTACGTGGAGGCGAGGAAGATGTACCCCGAGAGGGATGGATTCATCTTCGTTTCCCTGGGGAGCGGGAAGCTCACGAGAAGGATACCACACGAGGATGCCAGGGACTGGGGTCTTGCACAGTGGGCCCATCCTCTGCTGAACGTCATGTTCGACGGACAGGGTGATGTGGTGGATCATCAGCTGAGGGAGCTCCTCCAGTTCTCGGGAAAACGAAAGAGATACTTCAGGTTCCAGACAAGGCTCGATAACGGGAACGACGATATGGACGATTCCAGGGCCAGGAACATCCATGCCCTGAAGAAGGAAGCGAAAGAGATGATCGACAGCCATTCGGAGGACCTGGACCTTCTGTCCGAGCTTCTCGTGGAACGGTGAAGACGGGTTCATCCTATCGGATGCAGGCTTTCGAGAATTGCGGGCCCGCCATCAAGGTTTGCGATAGGGCAGGATGCTGTATGGGGCATCACTTCCCGAATCAGGGGGTATTATCTCCACGGAGGCACCCATGTTCCTTGCTCCCCTGACCACCCTGTCAATGGACCTTCTTCCCATCAGTGTGACCTCATCGAGATCCCTGAGGTCCAGCAGGATGTTCTCTCCCCTGTAGTCCGAATTGAGCACCATGCATTCGAACTTCAATGCGGAATCGTCATCCAGTTTTCCCCGGAGCTTCCACACGATGACCTCCCTCCCCCCGCTTCTTCTCATTTCCATGATATATCATGGTTCGGAGGGATTGAAAAGCTTTCCCTTCCATACGAGGGATCGTTCCCAGGGGTAATATGCACATTTCACCGGTCGGATGATTTTTATCCATTGTATCCATTCGATATCTGGATGAATAGGTGGATAAAGGGGATCCTGCTCGGAGTGGGAATTTTCTTTCTCCTGCTGAGTGCGATCTTCTTCCTGGGCGGCATCTCGCCGGACATCAGACCGGACATTCTCGCCGGTGCGGGGATCCTGTTCCTTTTCGGTCTCATTCCGTTAGGAATCGTGACATACATAATGAAGAGGGAAGCCTCGAGACCCGTGAACGTTTCCCAGAGCATCCATATTGATGGCAGGGACCTTGTCGGAGGAGAGAGAAAGCTCAGGGAGATGGAGTGCAGGAGCTGCGGTGCCGTGCTTTCCCCGGGGGATATCAGGATAACTGATATAGGCATCGCCGTGAGATGTCCTTACTGCGGCTCAGTGTATATCATGGAGGAGGCTCCGAAATGGTGAGGAGAAGTGATGTCAAGAACCACCCCATGAGAAGATTTCTCATGATGGGGCTGATCTTTCTGATGACAGCGGGAGCCCTGGTTTACGTCCCTGAAACGGCAGATGCGATCGATTACGAGTTCTCGGTTGATTCGGAGGAGGTCCGCATCAAGGTCCTGACGGATGGTAGGGCAGTCATACGCTATATTTTGCATTTCACCAATTACGGAACGGGCTTCGATGTTGTGGACATAGGAATGCCCAATCACAAATTCGATCTCGATTCCGCCCATGCCACGGTGACCGTGAAGAGAAGCCATTCCCGGATTCTCCACCAGGACACCGATCCGAAGATAAAAAGGAGCTGGTATGTGTATCCCGGAGTGGAGGTCCATGTAAATGCGGGGGATGAACCTATAATCATCCTGGACTTTTCGATCACATGTGACTGGATGGTGTGGGAGAGTCCGAACAACAAGGATCTTGCATCCGTGCAGTTCAGACCCACATGGTTCGGTTCCTCGTACCAGATCGGACCAACAAGGAAGTTGGCAATCTCGATTAATCTGCCCGTTCCGATGTCCGATGCGAACAGCGTCATACCGGATGAGAGGGGATGGGATACGATCTCCTCCAACGATTACGGAGTACTTCTGAACTGGACCTTCTATGATAAATCCCCGGAAGATATCGAATCAGGCTATACCGATGTGGGATGCGCTTTTCCGAAGGGATATGTCGATAATTACTACAGGAAGAATCTATGGGTCTCGTTCCAGTTCTTCATTCATGATGTCATCGGCATGGTTTGGATGAACAAGGAGGTCTCATGCATATGCGGGGGCTTGATATCCGTCTCGATCTTCGTGGGCCTCCTTCTTGCATTTTCCATGAGACGTTCAAAGGACTATTTCCGGCCTTCGATATCACCCCCCGGTGCCCCGCCGAGAACCGGACTTACCGCACCCGAGGCGGCCCTTGTTCTGGAGCTCCCCCTGGACAGGGTTGTGGAGATGATAGTGTTCGGCATGCTGAGAAAGGGAGCCATCACCACATGGAAGGATGATGAGAAGCTGCGTATAACGAAGAAATGGCGCGATGTCCTCACGGAGAAGTACGAACTCGACCTCTATGATGCCGTCGACGATGACGGCAGGATCGACAGGTGGAAACTCGAATCGACCCTGGAGGATATGATCAAGGAGACCGAGAGGAAGATGAGAGGCTTCAGCCTGAGAAAGACCAAGGATCATTACAGGAACATAGTGAAGATGGCCTGGAAGGAGATCGAAAACTGCAGCAGCCTGGAGGAGATGGACCTGGCCATAGAGAGGAACGGTGATTGGCTCCCTCTGGACAAGGAATATAGGAAAAAGATGGGGGATCACGTTCATGTATGGTTCATGGGGGTGGATGTCAGGGATAGAACGATGCCCGGCTCCGGCAATCCGGGGAGCTTTGCCAGATCGTTCTCGGACGGCATGATATCCATGTCTGGAAGACTGGTGGATTCCACCGGTTCGTTGACAAGATCGGTGGTCAGCACGCTGCATCCTTCCAGCTCGGGAGGTCATCATTCCGGCGGCTCCTTCGGTGGCGGGGGTGGTTGTGCCTGCGCATGTGCCTGTGCCTGTGCCTGTGCCGGGGGTGGGAGATGATGTGGCCGTTCAAGAGGGGGGGGATGGTCAGACCCGGTGTTCACCATTATGTTGGCACCGGCGAGCTGGAAGGTAGGCGCATACATCTCAGGGTTGACGGACCCGACAGGGGAATATTGATAATGGATGCCTCGAGGATGCTCATCCTCAACAGGACCGGAGTGGAATTCTCCCATCTCATCCTGAAAGGTATGAACGACAGACAGATAATCAGGAAGCTTCTGGGGCGCTACCGTGTGAAGAAGAAGGTCCTTGAAGAGGATCTCGCGGCATTCAAGAAGGAATTCTTTTCCCTGCTCACTTCCACCGAGATAGTCACCAACATGGAGGATGATCTGAGCAAGCTGTACGAGGGCCAGAGAGCTCCCTACAGGATGGATCTTGCCCTCACATACCGCTGCAACAACGAATGCATCCACTGCTACAACGAGAGAAGGGAGAGCAGGGAGCTCTCCACAAAGGAGTGGAAGAAGGTCCTTGAACGTTTGTGGAAACTGGGTATCCCCCACATAGTGTTCACCGGAGGGGAACCCACGATGAGGGAGGATCTTCCCGAGCTTATTTCGTACGCAGAGAGCCTTGGGCAGATAACGGGGATGAACACAAACGGCAGAAAGCTGAAGGACAGAGAATATCTGAAGAAGCTCATGTCGTCGGGTCTGGACCATGTGCAGATAACGCTGGAATCCATTGATGAGAGGGTGCATGACAAGATCACGGGCAGGAAGGGATCGTTCAGGGAAACGATCGAGGGGATCAGGAACTGCGTTGGGTCCGGCATCTATCTTGTGACGAACACCACCATAATGGAGGAGAACGAGGCAGCGGTGCCCGATACCATCAGGGCGCTGAGGGACATGGGTGTCGGACATATCGCGGTGAACTCCATCATACGCTCGGGCAAGGGTGAGAATGCAAGAGGCATACCTCCCGAAAGGCTCGGGAAGCTGCTCGAGACGGGGAGGGATATGGGGCTGGAGAGCGGTTTCGAGTTCAGATGGTATTCCCCCACACCTTACTGCGTTCTGAACCCCATGGAGCTGGGCCTTGGAATGAAGCAGTGCACCGCATGCAGGCTGAACATGGCCGTGGAGCCTGATGGGAACGTCATCCCATGCCAGAGCTACTACGAATCCCTCGGGAACATACTGAAGGATCCATGGAAGAAGATCTGGGAGAGCGATCTCTGCAGGAAGATACGGAACAGGGAAGCCCTTCCGGAGAAGTGTGCCTCATGCGATCTCGTGGAGGTATGCGCGGGAGGATGTCCTCTCTCGTGGGACCGGGATGATTACATCTGCCGGAACGTGCTCTCCTCATGAGGTATCGATCACGGCCCAGATGAAGGGGACGTGGAATATCACGGGTGCATCTGTCACGGAACGTTCCATCCCGACGCTCTCCATCCAGAACTCCGTATGTTCCACCATCTCCTTCGGTGATGTATCCATGGGCACGGTCCCGAACCTGTGGTCCAACCCGAGTCCGCGTACAATTCGCAGCATCTCGATGGCACTGTCCGGGCAGCCACCCTCTTCGATGATGTTCGAAATGGATGCTTCGATGATGTCATTCATGTCTTTCGGTATGATGAATGCACGGGACCAGACAGGTTCCGACAGGATGATGACCTTTCCTGACGACACCCTGACCATCTCCCTTAGGGCTCTCTCGATGTCATCCACCCACATCAGATAAAAGGAGCACATGACAATGTCGAACGACGAATCGTCGAAGGGCAGTTCGAGCCCGCTGCCTGACACGACATCGAGCCCCCTCATGCCGGCATTCCTCACCTCGTTCCTGTCGATGTCCATCCCCTTCATATCGAGAAGATCTTTCAGATTCTCCATGACGTACCCTCTTCCGCAGCCGACATCGAGAGCTGTCCTGCATCCCTGAGCATATCTCGATATCAGGTACCTGTGGTGTTCGATGAGGCTCCCGGCCTGTCTCCTCTGAAGGGAGGCTCTCTGGACTCCCGCCATGGACCTGGTATCCCCATCATTCTATACCTTGTTTCCGTCAAAGCGATGTCTTTCTGAGGGTGATCACCGCAAGGAACTGGAATACGATGGCGAAAGCGAGAAGCATCGCGAGCTCCACCCATATGTCGGTGATGCCCCATCCTCTGAGAAGTACGGATCTCAACCCGTTCACGGCATAGGTGACGGGTACCATGTATGATACCGGTCTGAGCCAGTATGGCATTGCCTCTATGGGCCAGAACACCCCGGAGAGAAGGAATCCCGGAAGCACTATCAGGGGATAGAACTGGATCGCCTGGGCCTCCCTCTTTGCCAATGACGAGAGAAGGATTCCCAGCGATACGCTCACGACGGCCAGGAGGGAAGCTATCAGGAATGCAAGGAGAATATTCCCCTCGACAATTATCCCGAAGGCCAGGATGGCGATCGTCATCAGAATGCCCACCTGGATCATGCCTATGATACTGAAGGAGACCGTGTAGCCGAATATGACCTCCCCCTCGGTCACGGAGTTCGCGAGAAGCCTCTGCAGCGTTCCCCTGGTCCTCTCACCCACGAAGGAAATGAGGGTGAGTATGGTCGTGAGGAGGAACACGACGAATCCCATTATTCCGGGGACGAACATGTCGAGGAACGTGGCCCCCTTTCCGTACACGGGGTCCGAGGCATCGATATGGATGGGATTGCTGAAACCCGCCTCCTCCGTTGTCCTGGAAAGAGCACCCATCACCTGGGATACGACCTCCTGGGAGACCGTTACCTGGCTCTGATCGGACCTTATGATGATGTTCTCGGTGGCGTTCGTCATCTCCCCCTGCGAGAAGGCCATGAGGTCACGGCTGAAGTTTGCGGGAAAGATTATGACGGAGTTCGCGTCCCCCGACCTCACCTTTTCCAGGGCCGCATCGAGGTCGTCCCCCCTCTCGATCTTCAGTACTTCGGAGTCGATGGCGGATATCACCTGTTCGGAGAGCATCAACGTGACGTTCTTCCCGGGAATTGAAGCTCCCCGGTCATTGTTGATGATTATCACGTTGACGTCCTTCACCTCTCCGCTGAAGGCGAGCCCGAAGATCAGCATGGCCATGACGGGTGCCACCAGTATGAGGGCCATCGTTCTTCTGTCATGTTTCAGGGACCAGAAGAGCTTCCCGGAAACGAGCATGACATTGCGGAACCTCATCCCGTTCCACCCCCTGAAACGATGTGCAGGAATGCATCTTCCAGGTCCCTCTCACCCGTCCTTTCCAGTATGGAGGACGGTGTTCCTTGTGCGATCAGCTTTCCATCTCTCATCATCCCGATGAGGTCGCAGTTCACCGCCTCGTCCATGTAATGGGTTGACATCACTATCGTTATACCCTTTTTCTTCAGATTCGAGAACCCTTCCCAGAAGCGCGCCCTGAGCGGGGGATCCACACCCACCGTCGGCTCGTCAAGGAACAGGAGCTCCGGTTCATGGATCAGGGCGGCCGCAAGGGATACCCTGTGCCTCTGACCTCCGGAGAGCTCCGAGAGGAGCGAATCCCTTCGATCGATCATCCTCACATCCGAAAGGACCTCTGTCTCCCTCTTCTCGAATTCCCTTCCCCTGAGCCCGTGAATGCCGGCGAACAGCTTCAGGTTCTCATGGACCGTCAGTTCATCGTAGAGTGCCGTTTCCTGGGGCATGTACCCGATCTTCTGCAGGTATCCCCTGTCGGATATGTCGTGACCCAGTACACTCGCGCTCCCGGAGTCCGGGTTGAGGAGCCTGCAGAGGACCTTGATCGTCGTTGTCTTCCCCGATCCGTTCGGCCCCAGAAGACCGAAGACCGTTCCCTTCGGTATCGAAAGGTCCAGTCCGTCCACGGCCCTGATCTTTCCGTACGATTTCACGAGGTCCCTGATCTCCACGGCATTCAAGTTTCATCCCCCCTTTCGAGATAACCATAGAGGAAGATGTCGATCGCGATCCTTATTCTCTCATCGTTCATCTCGTGGAAGGGGTCCTTCCCCATCATGATCCTCATTATCTCCGATCTGATGAAGTAGGATGCAAGGAAGATCCCGGCCGTCTCCATGTCGAGGTCGTCCCTTGCCCTCTCCCCGAGAATCTGCCTCAATCTTCTCAGGAATACATCCTTCACCATCCCGGGAAGCTCTCCGAGCTTTCCCCTCACCATCTCGTTTGTGGACATCTCCCTGAACATGAGGGCATAGATGCTCTCCCTCTCGCGCATGTTGAGTATGAGCTGGTGTGCGAGAGCTTCGAGGTCCCTTTCAGCATCTCCCGTCAGATCCGTTTCGACGGACCTCTTCAATCCATCGAAGTCGAAACCGAAATCCATCACCTCGCCAAGGAGCTTTTCCTTGGATGTGAAGTGACGGAATATGGTAAGCTCGTTCACTCCAGCTTCTCTTGCTATCTCCCTAGTGGTTGTGGCCCTGTACCCCTGTTTAGAGAACAGGTCGAGGGCGGATCGAAGTATCCGTTCTCTTGTTTCCATTCCGCATCACCATGTAAGTAACTGCTTACATGCATGCCGTTGTTGTATTTAAAATTTTTTTATGAAGTCCGCTTAGAGATGGAAATTGATATCGTGGTATCGGATGGAGTCATTGCTGTTGTGATCCGCCACATGATATTGGAGGGATGAACGAAATAAAGAGAGGGTCGAACCTGGTTGTTCACGGTAATATATGCTATTGTTAATATAAATAACAAAGTCTATATATACGATTCGTTAATATCATTGACAATATGGAACTCATCACGCTGAATCCATGGTGGGAGCATGAAAGTGCCATCAATCTCGACAAGCATATCAGGGCCCTTGAAGGTGTCAGGTTCGTTTATGAGTCGCCGCTGCTTGATGAGGAATATCTTAGGAAGAATGTGTACACATTGAGAGGTCCCCGCCAGATAGGAAAAACCACATTCCTCAAGCTGCTAATCAGGAAGAAATTGGAAACCGTGGCCGGCAGGAACATATTGTACTGGTCCTGTGACAATCTCAGGTCGAGGGAGGACCTGATCGACCTCATCAAGGAGTATTCCGATTTCTGCAAGGTGATGAATGCCGAACCGGAATACATATTCCTGGACGAGATCACGGAGATCCCCGAATGGCAGAAAGCCATCAAGTTCCTTGTGGACAACGACATCTGCGGGGACGCATGCTACGTCCTTACCGGCTCGAATGCCATCGATCTTAGAAAGGGGTCGGAGCGACTCCCTGGCAGGAGGGGAGAACACGGAAAGGACCTGTTCATGCTCCCTCTGGGTTTCAGGGAATATGTGAAATTGATAGATCCCGATTGGTATGCCGAGCATGAAAGGGACGATATGAAAAGAATAAGATTTGACAGCAGCAGGTTGAAGATTTACCTCGAGAGATATCTGATCACGGGCGGGATCCCCCTTGTCATCAACGAGTACGAGAAGAATGGGGAGATTCCCAACCACATATTCGATCTCTACTATTCCTGGATAATAGGGGATATTCTAAAGGATGGGAAGAATGAACAGACTGCCAAGGAATTGATAAGAAGCATCATGACCAGCTACACAACACCTGTGAGTTGGGATTCACTTGCAAAGAGGTCATCGGTCAGAAGTCACGTCACGGTGAGTTCATATGTGGAGCTGCTTTCGAGTATTTTCGTCATCTTCGAGTGTTATTTCTACGATATCAACCAGAAAAGAGTTATTTACAGGAAGAACAAGAAACTCTATTTCCATGACCCGTTCATCCTGAACATCTTCTCCGGCAGATTGAACCTGAATATTGAAAGGGAAAGGATCATCGAGGGTCTTGTTGGAGCGGCAATAAAGAGAATGAATGTCATGGATGAGATCCACTATACAAGGGTCAAGAGGGAAACGGATTTCATAATCTCTCCTGACATTGGAATAGAGGTGAAATACCAGAACAGTATATCGACCGAGGACCTCTCGAACCGTAAAAATTTCAGAAAATATTTCCTGCTCTCCAAGGACCTGTTCGGAAAGGACATCCTGCCGGTGCACGCATTCCTTTTCTTGCCATTCGAAAAGATGGATATCCCCTGAATGGTAATGAACAATGGTTTTTCGGAATCAAACGATCAATAAACATATCCTGAGGATGGAAAATCCGGTCGAAGCAGGCCTCACTCGATTTCCTGAAAGTGCCGGTTCTTCGCGGTATCGGTCAGCCGGCAGGCCTTTTCAATGGGGAGAAATTCACCCGATCCCGGATCAGATGAACAGGAGCAGGCTCACCGCCATCACGGCCATGCCGGCTATCAATCCGTAGATGGACAGGTGGTGGTTCCCGAACTCCCTTGCCGTCGGAAGGAGCTCATCCAGCGAGATGAACACCATGATCCCCGCAACGGATGCGAACAGTATTCCGAACACGATGTCGGAGAAGAAGAACATCAGAATGAAATATCCCAGGAGGGCTCCCACGGGCTCGGACAGCCCGGACAGGAACGAGTAGATGAACGCCTTCTTCCTGTTACCCGTCGCATAGAATATCGGAACGGATACGGCGATCCCCTCGGGAATGTTGTGTATCGCTATCGCCACCGCGATCGGAATGCCGATGGATACGTCCTTCAGGGCGGATGCGAAGGTGGCAAGCCCCTCGGGGAAATTGTGTATCCCGATGGCAAGGGCAGTGAGGAGACCCATTCTGTAGAGCTTGCGGAACCTCCTTGCCTCGGCTTTGCTTCCCATCTCCTCCACCTTGCGGGCCTCGTGGGGGTTCTCGAAGGACGGGACCAGCTTGTCTATCAGGGCTATTGTGAGCATGCCCAGGAAGAACGAGAGAACCGTGACCCATGTTCCCGCCCGGACGCTTCCGAGATCCTCAACAAGTGAATCCTTTGCCTTGAAGAATATCTCCACAAGTGAAACGTATATCATCACTCCTGCGGAGAAACCGAGGGAAATGGAGAGGAACCGGGTATTGGTCCTCCTGGAGAAGAAAGCTATGGCAGAGCCAACACCCGTTGCGAGCCCCGCGAACAGGGTGAGTCCGAACGCGATCAGAACGGTGGCTGTTTCCATGAGCTCCCCTTGACCTTTCAAGGCATCATCCGATATAATGGGTTTTCCTGAAATGAAGCATTCAGGTGAATTCGATGTAACGTTTGGTATGTATCCTTATCTTCATCGGATGGGATACGATCCAATATCTGCTGTTCACTTCTGACCTTAATGTGATTTATGTGATATCCTAAGATTATGGCGTTATCTCATAATACCATGATTTATGGGGTCTTCGATACTTTCCCTTTGTTTCCTCGCTGACAATTCACTGACCTCGGATCCTACTGTAAGTACCATTCACCTAACCTATTCATTGGATCCTTCGGAGACTCTTATCATCGACTCGCACTCGCCCCACACCTAACTGTTTCTTCATCTTCGTTCATCCACTTCCCACGTTGAACACTCCACCCTTCTGCGCTATGTTCGAAATCGCTT
>NJDO01000139.1 GCA_002254385.1 Thermoplasmatales archaeon ex4484_6
TGAGAACAAAGCAAATGAACAGTGCTGCATATCCCTTCATTCTCAACACCAGATTATTTACTTATATCCGAATAGAGACCGAGATAAATAACATTATTCTCCCGGTTTTCCTGCTGCCAAGTTGCCACCCATTCATTTATCCTGTCAGCCACTTCTTGCGAAGCCAGTATCTCATCATTGGTCAGATATGAAATGATCGGAATCCTTGGAAGATCTCGTAGCAATTCCTGTTGATGACCTCCCCTACATCCTAAGGGAGCAAACGGGCAGTTCATTATTGTTTTTATTCATAGAGATGGAATATCAAAACTGACATGTTCATCAATCCTCCAGAACACCTCTCAATCTTTCAAGGGAGCTCTCTATTTCAGAAATCTCCTCATCCGAAAGACCCGAGAATATTCTCTTTAAAGCCCTGTCATGATCCGCTGCCCTTTTCTTCCAGTATTCGAAGTTGGCATCGGTGAGATGAAGGCGGAGCTTCCTCCCGTCCTCCTCGTCCTTCTCGATCCTCAGGAACCCTTTCCTTTCCAGTTTGAGGGCGATCTGTTTCACGTTCTGATGCGAGGAGGACATCAATGAGGCCGCTTCCTTGATGGAGGGAGGGGACCCGTAAGTCTCGATTACCCAAAGGAGATGGAACTGTTTCACGGTCAATCCATCCCTTTCAAGCTCCCTGTTCATGAGCTGTTCGAGCCTCAATGATGAAACGAAGAGGTGCTGGATTATCATGTACATCCTCATATCGGGTTTTGCATCCTCTTCCAATCAGGACACCTCTGTCACTCTGTTTGCCCCCGCACCGAGCAGGGAGAGGTCGCCCGAGGCAAGACTTCCCATTATCAGAGGCCCGAGCCATGTCCAGAGAAGGATCAGTACCCACAATCTTCCCTTCAGGAGATTGTAATCCGCCAGAAGCCGATCCCACGAATGTCCAATGACATAATGGCCGAAAAGGAACTCGAAACAGATGGTCATGGCAAGCCACATGGACCCTATCAGGAAAAGGTCCATCCTGGAGAATTCCGCTTTGGTCAACCTGAAGAAGAGGAACATCACCGTTCCGAATGCCACGGCACCGGTAAGGCAGGACAGCTGATGAGCCGTCAATTCCGGCATGAAAGGGCCGTATCCCAGGTTCCGTATTATACCGTTGATGTTTGCAACAACTGCAAACAGCAGCCATATCCCGAGGGCCTGAAGGTATATCGTTTTCATCTTTTCACCCCGATAGGTAATATCTTACCTTTATCCCCCCAAAGCTCCCCGCATATAAATAGTTTACCATTAGGTAATACGTTACCTATCTCTTATCCATCCGAATCCGTCTACCCTGCCGCCCTCTCCCTTATAACATCCGCGATGTTGATCTTTGCAATATATCTAATTGTCAGGAACGAGACGAGGATCACAACGAAGGTTATCAGAAAATTCCAGGAGCTCCCGGTTTCAACGGAAAGAGAGGGGGATCAGTCATCGCGTCCCATCAATTTCCTCAAATAATTACGATACTCCTCGATGTTCCCTTGCAGAGATCCTGAACATCGTGTAGATTATGGCCCCCGCGAGTATCATCGATACGGCGGCCATGACAGCGATGGTCCCTATGAAGATGTCGAGGTACTGCTCCATCAGGCCCTCCCTGTCCGAGATATGTGACACGCTGGTGACTCCCTCCCTCTCTATGAGGTCATTTTCCATCTCCCTTATCTGCCTGCCATCCTCCGTCATGATATACACCGAATTGATCAGACCTTCAAGACCGGTGATGTTCCGAAGGGTTGCAAGAGGCATGAAGGCCGCGGAGCCAAGATGGTTCGAATGTATTCCCGAAATCGTTATTTCCTTCCGTTCCATTCTGAACCCTGCCCGGGGACCGAGAACGGGCAGCTCCACATGGATCGTGTCACCGGGTTCCAATCCCATCTTTTCAGCATGATACCAGGATATTACGATCATTCCTTCCCTTATCTGGCCTCTTTCCATGTCTATGTCATAGACACTGTCAAGATCATCGGGAGAATATATCAGAGCTTCATACGCATCATCATCGGGTTCCAGAATGGTTGGAAGTATGATGGACGGAACAACATCTTCCATTCCCGGATGTTCATCCTCCCATCCGGTCGTGATGGTTTCCGGCTGGAATCCGTCAAGCATCACTTCGTAATCCCATTCCATTCCCTCCGTTGTGCTGTCCAGTGCAGCGATTGCGGATTCGAAAACCATCATGAATCCCAGAAAAAGTGCGAGCGACATTCCCACCCCCATGATCGTGGAGAGGCTCTTGAACGGTTTCCGCAGCTGGTTCCTGATTGTGAGTTTCAATGAGACCGGAAGCCACCTGCTCCTCCCGAGCACCCCTCCTAGCCTTCCGACCTGCTTTCTCGAAACCCCTTCCTTTCCCTGGATCACATCGATGGGTTTCACCCTGACAGCCAGTGCGGCAGGGATCAACGTGCATGAGAGACAGAGTATCATTGATATTACCGCGCCGTAGAGATAGTAGATGTAGGTGATGTTGTAGTGCTCAACGGGGAAGTCGAGCATTCTCTCCCCGAGGCCCTGAAATACCATGTTGAGGGGGATCGAAAGAAGATAACCGAGGAGGGTTCCCAGGATGGCTATGAATATCCCGATGATGGAGAAATATATCAAGATGGTCCGGTCCCTCATTCCAAGCGCCTTGAAGATACCTATCTGTGGTCTGTGGGACCTGATCATCCTTCTCAGGGCCATGACCAGACCGAATGCCGAGACACCGAAGATGATCGCCGGCATGACGGCCATGGATTCCTTGTCGTTCTCGTAGTCGGATATCAGGAAGTATCTTGAAGGGTTCTCATCCTTCTCGGTGAACTTCACAACCACACCCTTCCGTTCAAATGATCTCCGAAGGTCCTCCTTGAGATTGTCCATCTTCCCGGTATCGTTCAGGGTGAGGACCACATCATTGACCAGCCTCTGATCCGTTCTGTTCCCTGTATAGAGCTCCATTGCCGTTTCCATCGGAAGCAGCACAACTCCGAATGACCTTTCCGAAGGGGCGAAGTCCCCTTCCCTGATGACGAAGAAGTATTCCGGAATGGCTGCCTGCTCCTTTATCTCAAGGTTCTTCGAAACATTTCCCCTGTTGATGTTGATCAGCTCCCCCGGGTCGAAACCGTATGCCTTTGCGAATTTTCTCTCAATATAGCACTCGTCACCGACCGGGGTCGAGTACGGCTCCGGATCATCGACATAGAACAGAGGTGTGTTCACCTCGATATCGTCCTTCGGAGAATTCCCCCCGGAGACGAACTGTCCGATCACCTCTCCACGCGTGATCTTCAATTCTTTCTCGTATTCATGTTCGATAAACACCTCGAATACAAGTCTCATCTCCCGGCCGTCGATCTCATAAGTATCCTCGACCTCCTTCAATATGGAGAGAACCTCCGATTCGTTGAGAGTGGACCCGTAGTTCATTCTCACCTGGAGGTCCATGAAGTTCGACTCCTCGAAGATCTGGTCGAGGCCGTCCTTCCTGTACCTGCCGAAATCGTTGAATGAGGAATATGCCGCGACCCCCAGGCCGATGACCAGAGCAAGTAGGAAGTACTGGATCTTGTGCGCCCATATTTCCCGCAGTCCCTTCTTTATGAAGGTCTTCCGCATGATCACCACTCCAGCTGCGATACCGGCATCGGCCTTTCGTTCGTCACTTCCCTCAACACCCTTCCGTCCCTGAGATGGAGCACCCTGTTGGCTATCTTTCCAAGTTCCTTGTTGTGCGTAACGATGAGAACGGATCTGCCGTTATTCGCGAAGGAGACGAGAAGTTCTAGGATCTTCTTTCCCGTGCTGTAATCGAGCTCCCCGGTGGGTTCGTCAGCGAGAAGTATTCTCGGGTCCTTTGCGAGCGCTCTTGCAATGGACACCCTCTGCTGTTCACCTCCCGAAAGCTGATACGGAAAATGATCCCCTCTATCACCCAGGCCCACACTTGCCAGTAGCTCCTGCGCCCTCCTCTTCACTTCCCCCGAAGGCATGTCCATCACGTACTCGAGAACGAATTCGATGTTCTCCCTGGCTGTCAGATTGGGGATGAGGTTGAAGAACTGGAATACAAAGCCTATCATCTTCCTTCTGTAGTCCGTCAGCTCCTTCTGGGAAAGCTTCTGAATCTCCCTTCCACCCACCAGGAGCTTCCCCCCCGTGGGTGTGTCGATCCCCCCGATCTGGTTCAGAAGTGTGGTCTTCCCACATCCCGATGGACCCAGTATCACGGTGACCTGATCCGGGAACAGATCGAATGTGACCTCCCTCAAGGCATTGACGGTCACCTCGCCCATGGTGTAGGACTTGGACATGTTCTCTACCTTTATCAACGGTTCGACTGCATTCATTCCCTCAGCTCCTTTTCATAGGATTCCATCATGGCACCCTTCCTCATCCCGAGTAGCCGCTCGGAGACATCGATGACGGCTCTCGCCATCAAGGGATCCGCAAGACCCCGGTTCACGTGATCGTGTTTGCCTTCCGTTAGGGCATTAATCGCACCCAGAAGGGCAACCGCCGTTTCCCGGGGAAGCTCCACATCGAAGATCCCCTCTCTGACACCCTGTTCTATGATCCGCCGATATGAATCTATGAGGGAGGGAAGCAGTTTCTTTTCCAGTTTCAGATGCCAGTGGGCATTCCTCTCCTCATGAAGGAATTCGGATATCCTCTCCCATCCAATTTCCACCTTTTCAACCATAAGATCGACTATCTCCTCGAGAAGCTCATCCTTGGATGAAAAATAATGATAGAAGGTTCCCTTTGCTATGCCTATCCTATCTATTATCATATTCACGGAGGTCTCATCATACCCGTGCTGGGCAAACAATTCCACCGCTGTCTCGATTATCTCTGTTCTTCGCTCCTCATGTTTCTTTATCCGGTGTTCCACGGGACCACATCCGAATCGATTGCCGACCGACCGTCGGTCTATTAGTTTGTAATCGAAATATTTAAAAATTTTTTGGGATGTCCCATAGCTTCCCCAATAATTACCAAATCCAATACAATATTGATCAACAATACCATCCATGTCGGCCGCCCATTGTTCAAGTAAAAATTGAATTCGTGAATTTACGCAAGATCTAACTTTTTTCCAGGTCCGTCGAATCTACCGTGTCCGTGGACCGGATCATGGGATCATGAATGGCAGACACTCTAACGTGAAAAGAACGTTCCAGGACCGGAATCATACACACCGTCACCGGAAATGTAAATTCCCCGGAATTCCTGGAGCTCCCGGTATAAACGGAAAGAGAGGGGGATCAGTCATCGCGTCCCATCAATTTCCTCAAATAATTACGATACTCCTCGATGCTGTCTATCATCTGATCAAGGTCCTCTCCCACTTCCTGGAGCACCTTCTGGAGATATCTCTCGTCCTTTTCCTCCATCACCGTCCTGAAGAGGCTCCCGGACTCCACCTCAAGATCACCGGTTTTATCCGTAAGGGAATCCGTCATACCGCTTCGGCCGGATGGTGGTCTCGGGGGAAGCCCTATACCCAGCCGGCTCTTCACAAAGGTGTT
The DNA here is from genome assembly GCA_002254385.1 of Thermoplasmatales archaeon ex4484_6. Classification (GTDB taxonomy): domain Archaea; phylum Thermoplasmatota; class Penumbrarchaeia; order Penumbrarchaeales; family Penumbrarchaeaceae; genus Penumbrarchaeum. The sequence continues at coordinate 5,571 of NJDO01000139.1, forward strand.
CAGAACGATATCTTCATCAGCTTTCATCGTATCCGATCCCCATAGGGAGAAAGAGTATTTCACCTTTATCATCATTGGAAATGGAGCTCCACTCATGGAGGGTCCGCACATCTTTCCAATTTCACACCACTCCGGGAACCATTTATATAGTATCACCAACTCTTTCGAACCTGATATTCATGGAGTCGACATTCGCTCATCATCCTGTCCAGGGCATTCCGAAGAACTCGAGAAAGGAGCTTCTCAGGACGAATATCAGGACCCTGATCGAGAGGACCTCGTTGACCCGGTTGGAGGAGAGGAAGACCATCGAGGAGAACCTGAAACGCATCACTTCACTGGAAATCATGGATCCCGAGATCGAAATATATGAAAGGGAGAGGATGGACCGGATAGAGGAGGCAAAAGAACTTCTCAGGGAAGTCGAGGAGACGATCGACAGGGAAATGCAGCTTCTCATCGATCATGAGTAGGGAAACATATCATCTCCCGGATGGTCATGCAGTTTTGATATCTTGAGCGTTCCGTTAGATATACAGGATGCTCTCGAAAGGTCTTCCTGCTTTCCTCTCCTTTCTCCTCGGGAATCTGCGTCTCCCGGGGGAGGAGAAGCGGGTGACCACTCCCGTCAGCTTCCGGAGCTCCCCGTCCCCGGATGGATCCTCATCGTCCGTATATCTTATCACCAGGGGCCTCTGCATATCCAGCACATCCGTGCGGTGATATCATTCACCTTAATAGTATTAAAATATCCTTTTTCATGTGTATT
>NJDO01000058.1 GCA_002254385.1 Thermoplasmatales archaeon ex4484_6
CAACCTCGACCACCTCAATCCCGAATCACTGCAGATAGGCGGCAGGATACTGGGAAGCTACGCTTACATGCTGTAGATGAACGGAGCACCCCTTCACTCCGCAAATCTGTGAAGGCCCAGATCCCGGGCTGTCCTCACGGCATCCTCGAACTCGGTGCGGGATATCCTCCGGTCGATCCCGGGATATCTGAAGGCCATATACTCGGGGCGGTACTGGTCCATGATGTTGACGTAAGTGTCCCTTGATATCTCATCCGCCAGGAACTCCATCACATCACGTGTGCCGGAAAGACCCCCGGGGAGTACCAGATGCCTGACAAGGAGCCCCCTGACGGCGATCCCGTTCTCATCCAGCATGAGATCCCCCACCTGACGGTGCATCTCGAGTACGGCTCTCCTGTTCACTTCGGGGTAATCGGAAACCCCGGAAAGCCTCAGGCTCACATCCCCGTCCGAGTATTTCATATCGGGCATGTAGATGTCCACCACACCCTCCAGAAGCTCGAGCGTCTCCGGAAGGTCGTATCCTCCGGTATTGTAGACTATGGGAAGATCGAAACCCGTACCGGATGCGATCTCCAGAGCCTCGAGGATCTGCGGAACAACATGGGTTGGGCTGACAAGGTTCAGATTGTGGCATCCCATGTCCTTTATCCTCATCATCGCGTCCGACAGCTGTTCGGGTGAGAACTCGCTTCCGGCCGGACGCTGCGATATGTCATAATTCTGGCAGAACACGCATTTGAGGTTGCAGCCCGAAAAGAACATCGTTCCGGAACCCCGAGTTCCCGAGAGAGGGCGCTCCTCCCCCATATGAGGGCCGTAGGAGGACACCATCGCATACCTTCCGGAAAGGCACACCCCCTTCTCCCCCTTCAACCTGTCGACCCCGCATTTTCGGGGACACAGCCCGCACGGGGACAGCAGGGAAACGGCATCTCTCACCTTACCTTGGAAACCTGCATTCCCGCTCGGATATGGACGATCACATCCCTCACCAGCCCCGTTCATGATGCTCCCCGGAGAACATCAACGCCGGTACATATTATATATTTCCACATGCCTTAATCGGCAGGATGGCACGATCGAGACCCTTCATGAAAAAAAAGGTGCTGATAACCGGAGGATCCTCCGGAATAGGTCTTGCTGCAGCCAGGACCCTTTCGGAGGAAGGTGCCGAAGTCATACTCGCCGCAAGAGACCCGAAGAAGTTGAAGAAGGCCGCGGAAAGCCTTAAGGGAAAGGTATCCACCTACATCGTTGATGTATCGGACACGGAATCCGTACGCAAACTTTCGGGAGATGTCGGGAGGGACCACGGAAGGGTCGATATTCTGGTAAACTCCGCAGGCATCGTCGAACCTCTGATTCTCGGGGAGCTCCCCGTGGAGAGCATCTCGAAGATCCTTGACACGGACCTAAAGGGCACCATGATAACAGTCAAGGAGATCCTCCCGCTGATGGGGGCCGGTGGATATGTGGTCAACATCTCATCCATGGCCGGGATAATCGGTCTGTACGGATACACGGCCTACAGCGCGGCCAAGTTCGGGGTCCTGGGATTCTCCGAAGCCCTGCGCATGGAGCTCAAACCCGCGGGAATAGGGGTTTGTGTGGTCTTTCCCCCGGACACCGCCACACCGCAGCTGGAATACGAGAACAGGACCAAACCCGAAGAGCTGAGAAGCATCTCCTCCAAGATACGTCCGATCCCGCCGGAGAAGGTGGCGTCTGCAATCATTGATGGTATCAGGAAGGAGAGGTTCATGATCTTTCCAGACATGAGATCGAGAATGACATACATCGCATACAGGCTCGGGGGCCCCCTGCTCAGAGCCTGGATGGATGGGAGGATAGGAAGGGCTTCCGCGGGGAGTGATGTGGAATGAGGAGATGGGCCCTTGCCGCACTCGTTCTCCTGGTTTCCATTATCGTTATCACATCCCTCATTCTCTCCGCCGTCCATCTGCTGAACGATGCAGACGCGCACCTCGAACTCGGGATCATCCGCATAAACATCGATGGAAGATTTGCAAGGCTCTCGGCAGATGCCGAGATAAGTCCCGGACCGGAACCCGATTCGACCGATCTGGTCCTTCGCTTCGATGACAGCGAGATACCTGTCGATTACGACGGCGAGACATTGTCCGCGGAACTGACGGAGAAGGATCTGCGCACCCTCCTTGACAGGGATTACGTTGACATAGCCGGTTCCGCAAAGATCCCTTTCGGGCCCTTGAAGATCGGAGGGGATGTCAGCAAGAGGGTCAACGTCTCCTTCATTCATGAACTTGCCACATCCCTGAACGTTTCCAACGTCAATGTCACCTTCACATTCACCGGCAATACGATCGTGGATTTCGACATCGATTCCGATATCGAGAGGGATTTCATTCTGCAGGTGAACAACACCCCCGCAAGATTGAGCTCCCCGGGTGGAGGGAGCTTCGACTGCACGATACTCGACCTCCACTACCGGACCGGCCAGGTGGGAAAGGCAAGGGTATCCATACCTGCATTGGGCGCTCTGGGCCTTGCCCTCTATGCAAGAAACATCACCGTTGACATCTGGGGGATCCAGGCGGAGATACCCATACCACTCTTCAATGGATGAAGAGACCCCCGTTCACATCGATGGTGGCACCGGTGATGTAGGAGGACGAACCGGATAGAAGGAACACAACCGGGCCCGCGATCTCCGAAGGGGGTGCCACCCGTTTCAGGGGGACCTCCTCCTCCCTCTGTCTTCGCTTTTGAGGTGTATCCGAGGACAGCAGGTCCGTATCCACGTAACCCGGAGCGATGGAATTGACCCTGATCGCGGGTGCGAGCTCCAGTGCAAGTGACCTTGCGAGTCCGAGCATCCCAGCCTTGGATGCCGCATAATCGGCACCGTGGGGAGTTCCCCTGAACGCGAGCTGGGACGAAATGAACACCATGGAACCTTCCCCCATATAGGGAAGTGCCGCCTTGACGGAATTGAATGCTCCCTTGAGGTTGCAGTCCATGGTCCTGTCCCATCCTTCCGATGAAAGGTCCGGGAAGGATGTCCTCCGGTACACACCCGCATTGATGACAAGACCGTCGATGTCCTTCCCTCCGTCCCCTGCTCCCCCCGTGAAAAGTTCCACGGCGGAGGTCATCTGTGAAAGGTCCGATGCATCTGCCCTGAGTGGAAGGGCGCCCGTCCCTTCGGACAGCTTCCTGGCAGCATCGATCGATTCCCTGAACGTGAAGCCCACCTCGGCCCCCTCTTCAGTGCACGCTCTCACAACGGCGGAGCCGATCCCTCGGGATCCTCCGGTAACCAGTATTCTCCTTCCTTCGAGCTGTCGGGACATCATTCCACATCCTCGTTGAACGGGTTCTCCTCTCCGCAGAACGGGCATTCATCCATCAGGAGGGGGTACACCCGGGAACATCCGGGGCATTCGACGGCATCCTCGGGGTCGAGCTCCCCCCTTATGGACCAGTCCTCCTCAGGTTCGTGAAACCGTCGCCGTCGGGATCCTCCGACGCATCGGAGGGGTCCAGGGGGTTCAGGGAATAACGGAGCTCCCATTCATCGGGCATACCGTCCTGGTCATCGTCCTCATCGAGATAATCGAGTATCCCGTCCCCGTCGGTATCCTTCGGTCTGCTGGATGTCGAATTGGGGTCCGTTCCCGCTTCCAGTTCGAGGGAATCGGGGAACCCGTCGCCATCATCGTCCTCATCCGAATTGTCCCCCACCCCGTCCCCGTCAAGGTCCCTCCATTCATGAGGGTCCAAAGGGAACTCATCCGAGACATCCGGAACCCCGTCATTATCGCTGTCGAGCTCGGGATCCCTCAGCGCAAGGACCACAAGATCACTGCCCACAGCGGTTCCGTTGATCTCGAACGAGAGCGCCCCCGAGACGGAATTGTAATCCTTTTCCATCAACTCCGTTGAACCGTTCGAATCCAGGATCATCACCCTGCTGAACCTTCCGTCCACGGTGGGGTCAAGGGACATGGGCCATACCTTGATGATCATTACAAGTATATCCGCAGGGTCTCCCTCGAGCCTGAACGAGCATATCTGGACCTCGTCCTCACCGCTCAGGTCCTCCTCCACGGTGTCCTCAACGAGGACCAGGGAAAGTTCACCCGAGAAAAAAACGGTGACGTTGACCAGACCCCCGAAGCCTTCCACATACGATGTTTCGATCGTTTCCGTGATATTCAACTCGAAAGGACCCAGAAGCTCCTCGAACTCGCCATCAGAGCAGTGGAAAGAATAATTGTGCGTGCCGCTTGGCAGCTCGAGCGTTATCCGGTAATGGATGCCGTTCACGGGATCCAGGACGTCGTCCGCAAAGGGGGACATGTTGTGGCTCACACCATCCATTATGAGATCCATCGATAAGGGTATGTCTCCATCTATATCCCGATATATCACCTCGAAGGTCGCAGCTCCCCCTTCCGAGACATTGCAATCCGGATAGCTGAGTGTCGGAGGATCGTTCACCGGTGTGATTGTCACGTTGAGATACTCGGAATCTGTCAGATTCTCCCGGTCCCTGATCGTGAGAAGTACCCTGCCATATCCGTTCCTGTCCGTCAGGGATGAGATGTTCAACTTCGTTCCAAGCAGGGAAACAGAGAATATCTCGTAGCTCCCCGATTCCATCTCCAGTTCCAGCTCATCCCCGATGTCGGGGTCCGCCATGTACGGAGCCATATCCAGAACGATGAAGGTATCCTCGGGTATCTCGATCTCCGGGAAGGGGCCCCTGAAATAGGGCGGGTAATTGACGGCCCGGAAGAACACATCGACCTTCCTGGTTACCGATGTGGTCCCATCGCTGATCGTCAGATTCACCGTGAATTCGGATGGGGTCCCATCAGGATAGAGAAATATGAAGGTGGAGTTCTTCGGATCGTAGGATACATTGTCCGGGTCATCCGTGGTGAATACAAGCTCTTCGATGGGTGTATCCTCATCCTGTATAGTCGCTCCGAGCACATAGGGAACATTCTCCTTCACGTTGATAATCGAGCGTGGAATGAAGAACACAGGCGGATCGTCACGAAACACGACCGTAACGTTGACTGCATAGGACCTCGCATCATACCCGTCCGTCAGATTGATGAACACGGTCTCATGGCTCTTGCTCTCATTCCTGTATGCGAACACAAGCTCCTCATGCACTGCATCGTATGTCACGTTCCCCGAGGAGATGTTCACCGATACGGAACCCACCTCATTCCTGTCAAGAACGGAGCATTGAAGGACGCCCAGCATGTCCTCGTAGGCGAAATATCTATCCGGAACATTGGTCATCTCCGGAGGCCAGGAGAATCTCAATATCTCCCGCTGCTGCCTATCCCCCGTAACGGTGACGGAGGTGTTGAGGTAATGGGTGAACGGAAAATCGCTCATGATCACGGAATACTCCCCGGTTGTCCTGTTGACCCCGCCGGAGGAATGGGTGAAACCCCTGAGAAGATGGGGGGGCACCTCACCGGTGGAATTGACCATGTAACTTATCCGGATATTCGACGAAACATCCATTACATCCACTTCCACGTCGCCAAGGGGGAGAGAGTGGATGTCGATCACATTGAAGGACACGTATGCAAATGTCTCCAATCGTGAGGAACCATCCACGAACGTGACGGTGGAATTATCGTATGTCATGTTGACAACCTTCATCACCGAGCTCATGTTCAGGAGGGCCGTGCTCGAGAACGATGACATCGTGGAATTCCTCAAGGTAACCCTTCCCCCGGTCAGATTGAATACCGTATCAGCACCGCTGATGTTCGCATGTTCGAACACGGCTTCGCCTCCGTTCCTCACAATAAAACCCGACCACGTTCCGGGAGCGGATCCGTTCTCTCCCGTAAAACGTACGGTTCCGTTATCGAAGCCTGCCTCGAGGACACCCTCGACGATCATCCCGCAATCGTCCCCGAACCGCACCTCCGTCCCCGGCATGATGGTCAGACTCCCGATCGGGGAAATTGTGATGATGCTGTTTATGATGTAGGGCGAGGAACCCGGCCCCCATGTCACATTTGTGACGATGTCGCCGGTCGGATAGGAATCGACAGCCGGTGCCGCATCGAGACGGGGAGTTATGTAGGTCATCGAGGCCAGGAGCATAAGCAAGACCGAAAAGAGAGTGAATCTCGAAAAACTCATTCAGGACACCTTGATGGAGATAACAAGTCCCGAAATCGAATAAATACCTTTCTCTGACAGGGTTATCGTCTCTCGGGGGCCAGTGTTCCCATCAGGCAAGAGATACCCACAACCATTATATACTCTGAAAAAGCAAGGACAGATAAAATATATAAACACCCATAATTTGGTTTCAACCGGATACACTCAACTTTCAAGTATCAAAAGATGCTTATCCGTTGAGCTCGGAAGTTCCAATTCGGAGGTTCGGCCAATGCATAGCAGAACAGTAGGCATTCTTCTTGCGTCGATTATGACCATGACAGCCCTCTTTGCACTCTTCAGCGGAGGCGAAAAGATAGACACCTTCTACGATCGTGGGGGCCCGACGGAGGACCTTGTTGTTCTGAAAGGGACCGGCAACACGATATATGATTCACATCTCTATTTCGAGATAGAGAGGAACGTTCCGGTCTCCTCCGCAAGCATGAAGATATCCACGGAGAACTCTGCGGAAGGACCGTGGATCAGGGACCCTGCCATCGACGTTGGGAGCGATAACAACGTGGAATGGACCTTTTCGGGGACGGGATACGGTGATTTCGGCAGGACCACCGTTTTCTCGGATGACACAGAAATGAAGACCAATACATATCATTCAGGCGGAACGATGACAATGGGCGATATAATGCTCCCCTCGGAGGCATCCATCATCAATGCGAGCATGACCGTCAGGGGGAGGTTCGAGGCAAATATCGGAAGCATGTCCACGGCCGCAACCGCGGGAAAGATATCATACACCCCCCAGTGGATCGTGGTGGGGGACATCAACGGGGACGGCTTGAACGACTCCCTTGTTTCCACCGGGAAGAACGGGCGCCTCTACAAATACATCCAGGATTCCAGCGGGGCTTTCGAGGCAACCAGGCTTTCGAACCCCACCACATATAATGATTACATTCTCTATGATGTCGATTCCGATGATGATTATGACATCGTCTATTCATCCACGAACGGAATCTACTGGTTGAGCAACGACGGCTCGGGGAACTTCGGGAGCTCAACGACTCTAACAACCGATTTCACACCGGAGAAGCTCATAAGCGCGGACCTCGACGGGGACGGCGAGGATGAGATAGTGGGAGCTGCGTACTCGTGGACTTGGTCTTCCTCGTCCACTGTCATCTCATATCTGAAGAGGAATGTCAGCACCACCTTTGACCTGTGGCCCCTTTATGAGACGGGAAGCGGTTCCGGAAGCACCACACTTATTGGAATCAAGGCAGGGGACTGGAATGATGACTCCTACACGGACATTTATGCCGCTTTCACAAACAGAAAGGTCTACACCTTCCAGAATCCTGCCTATGAATGGTATTACGACGACACATCCAATATAACCTCGAAGAGCAGATGGTCTGCAAGGAACGTCCTCACATCGCCCTATTCCATAGACGGATGGGATGTCGGGGACGTCGACGGGGACGGGAACGCTGATGTTGCCATTGCCCCGAACTACTACTATAATGCCGACATCTACTATTTCAGAAACAGGGGGACGAGCTCGTGGAACAGGTATGATGTCGTCTCCCCCTACATCTACTACCCGAAGGACGTTGCCATACTTGACCTGGATGGGGACAACGACAATGATATTTTCTTCTCATGCGGGAGTTATTACTACAACACCAACGTGGGATGGTGCGTGAACAGCGGAAACCCCAACAGGAACTCATGGAACACCAAGATCCTCATGTCGGGGCATGATTCCGCAGGTGACACCGCATTCAAGGGAGACATCAATTCCGACGGCTACATGGACGTGGGGCTCTTCTTCACGGGGAACAGGCAGGTAATAGCATGGAAGAACCTGGTCCCGCATGATGGTTCCAAGATAGCGGCGGGATACATCGAGGACGGTGGTCTTGTCCAGCTCAGCGATCTCGAACCCGTGGACATGGACGGGGACGGGGATGACGACTATCTGATAACCGCATTTCAGAGCGGGACAGTTGGCTGGTACGAGAATGACGGCACCCCATTTGCGGGAGAATGGAACTTCCACAGGATCAACGGTGTCATGGTGGCGGGTGCAAAGGAGGTGGCCGCGGGGGACATCGACAACGACGGGGACCTGGATGTGGCCGTTACAGCCTACAGCCAGAGCGCCGTGATGTGGTTCGAGAATACGGGAAATCCCAAGGGAATATGGGATTACCATTACGTCGGTTACATGAGATGGGCTTTCGGATGTGCTCTGGGTGATATGGACGAGGATGGTCAGCTTGACATTCTCGTCTCGGCAGGTTACTACTACAGCGACGGGATAAGGATGTACTACACGTCCGACCCGGATGGATCATGGAACTACAGGCGGATCTCACCCTCCGTATCCTACTGCGGAGCCATCAACATCACTGACATGAACCAGGACGGGCATCTTGATGTTCTGGTCACGGTGAACGGATGGTCCGGTCAGGCCAATATATACAGGAACCCGCTTCCATCGAATCCCAGGACAGCGACATGGACGCAGATCACAACCGTATCATCCCTCCAGTACCCCTACGAGGCCCTTCCCATAGATATAAACGAAGATGGCGTGCTGGATGTCGTAGCTTCCTCCAATTACGGGGGCATTAAATGGGCAGAAGCTCCCTCCAACCCCAACCAGATCAACGGATGGAGGACATACACCATGGACAACTCCATCTCCTACCCATGGGGACTCGAGGTCACGGATGTCGACAATGACGGCTACGACGATGTTTTCGTATCCTGCCACTACTGGTGGGCTTCTTCCTATTGGTCATACGGGAGAGGTGCTTACTGGCTGGAAGAGACCGATGACATGTATTCCAGCTGGCAAAAGCGGACACTCGACTCGAGCATGAGGGAAACTTACGGGATAGCGGTCTCCGATCATGACGGGGACGGACAGCCGGAGATATTCGTCCTCTCCATGTTCGATGATGTCTTCAAGTATTCCAAACCGGTACTAAATTATCCATCCGACATCCGGTTGGACCTTGCGGGGGATGGTGTGACCGATGTGCTGCTGTCCGGTTCCCTGCGGGGAAATGTCCAGGTCGACCTGACGACCCAGCTCCAGAACGTGCTGGACACCAGACCCACCACGGCCAGATTCTACACGGACGGTTCTGGCAACCCCATGATGTCCATGCCCCTGGACCTCTACTCCGCATCCCTTGGAAGATTGACGGGGCATTCCATCGATATCAGGTACAATGTGACCCTGGACATCGACAACAACGGAGCCCTCAGGGACTCCATAACCAGGATCATCCCCGATTACAGCGACCCTGTGGACGACTCGCTTCGCATCTACATCGTCTTCAAGGGGAGGAGCGAGGGAACGGCAAGGATATCCGATCTTAGCGTGGAGTACAATTCACCTCCAAAGCTCATCAGGAACCTTCCCAAGGACCTCAAGGTGAACGAGGACAGCATCAAGAAGAACGCAATGGACCTGACGGAGTATTTCAAGGACGATTACGACTCGTCTTCCATGCTCAATTACGAGGTCGTGACCACGGGTCCGAACAAGGACAAGGTGGGACTGCACCTAGAGAACGGAGCGAACCTGACAATCGATTCGAGGGTGGACGCTGATTTCGACAGGGACGTGACATTCAGGATAATCGTGACCGACAACGGCGGCCCTGGAGGCGTTCCCCCCCGGATCTATGTTTCCAAGGACATCGAGATAGACGTGCTCCCGGTGGATGATCCACCTTTAAGGGGAAACCAGACACTTCCTCCCCGTATCTACGGGTATGAGGGGGAAGAGACCATGGCCATCGATCTGTCGGAATACAATCTCTTCACGGACCCCGACGATCCGATGGGGGTCGGTATCCGCTATCTCGTGGAGATCAATCCCGACGGTATGGACCCAAGGGATGTGAGCAATATAAGCTGCAGGATCACCAGCAGCGGAAAGCTTTACATCAGGAGCGAAGGGGACTGGACGGGTTCGGGTATCCCGGTAAGGGTATGGGGGTATGACGGGGAGCTAATCGACAGGGAAACGGACCCCTACCACATGACCCTCCTCGACATAATCAATATCAACGATCCCCCCGAATGGAAGGACGTTCCGGATATCATCATCGATGAGGATAACGGAAAGGAAGGGGCCCTGGACCTCACCCCGTTCGTGACGGACATCGATACCGACCCCAAGGACCTCAGGTTCACACTGATCTCCCATACGAACTCCACCTACTATGCGGTCTCCCTCGATCCGGGCGATTCCTCGAAAGTGGACCTGAATCCGAGGATAGAGAACTGGTTCGGTCAGGTGGATGCCCTCGTAGAGGTAAGCGATGGGGAATATTCGGCTCTCACGACCATCCACGTGAAGGTCAACAGCGTGAACGATCTTCCAACAATCTCCATCAAATACCCGATGGAGGATTCATCCCTCACGGTTGGACCCCTATCAGTGATGGGGGAAGCATACGATGTCGAGGGCATCGATTCCATCATCATATCCTTCATGGGAGAGAGATGGGAGGCATCGGGGAAGGTGTCCTGGGGGGAGACCATCGAGGTCCCGGACGGTGTGGTGATAGACAAGATCACCTACAACGTCCCCATCACCGTGACCCTTACGGATACGGACGGCGAGGTTGTCACGGAGACCGTCCACGTAACCCTGATACCGAAACCGATAGTGCCACCGAACGATCCGGACGGGGACGGATATCCCAACTACATGGATGATTTCCCGTTCGATCCGTCCGAGCACAAGGATTCGGACAGGGACGGAGTGGGAGATAATGCGGACAAGTTCCCCGACAATCCCGAATTGAAATACGATTCCGACAATGATGGCGTGGCCGATGCCGTTGACGAGTATCCCTTCGATCCGGAGAACGGAAGGGGGGTTGGTGTTATCAAGCCGCCAAAGGAGGAGAAGCCAAACTGGTTCTGGCCCATCTTCTTCATCATACTTGCCGTGATCCTGGCCATTGTGGCGGTTCTTTCGATCCTTTCGTACTTGGCCAAGAGAAAGGCATCGGGTGATCCGAGGAAGGCAGTGGAGTTCTACAACAAACAGGAGAAGAGAAGGGAGCTGTTCAACCGCATATCCCAGAGGGAAAAGATAGAGGGGCTGCTCTCCAAGACCCACCTGAAAATGGAAGGAGGCAAAGGAAAAGCTCCGACCCATGTGGCACCGATGACAGGGGGGATGCCAATGAGAGCCGGTCTTCCCCCGCCCGGAGCGATGGGAGGAACAAGGGCGGTTCCCGTAAGAGGGCAGCTGCCTCCCCCGCAGCCAGGGTACAGAATGCCGCCACCCCCTCCCCGAAGATAATAAATCGGACACGAATGATAATACATTCGTATCCGAACTCTTAACCCCCACCCCTCGAGATATTGTGTGAAAAAGGAATCAAGGTGTACTTAAAGGATCGATCGATCATCGGATAGTTTGAATTTCCTATATGATGAAAAAACATCCGTTCCCGACCGGTGAATCCGATCAACAACCGGCCCTGCATTCGATAGTATGTCCTCCGATCAAGACGCTCGGAGGACATCGAAATGTGAAAAGACCTGCAAAGGTTTAATAGAATGGAAAAACTGGCCCTATAGAACATTTATATATTTTTTGTCTATTTTACACTGACGTGCGGGTTGTATCGGAATGAACCCTGAACAGGTACCTGCACCCACGGATGTGATCCCATGCCAAAAAGAACTGCCCTGCTTCTTGTTCTGATACTTGTATCGGTATCGATCCTCACCTTTCTGGATACTTCTCCCAGAGGTGAATATACAACACAGCTTTACACAAACGATGGAACGGTGGTCGCCGGAGGTCCGGTGGACCTTTCGAGCGGAAAGGGGATGGATATCAGCTATTATTTCAAGATAGGCAGGGACGTTCCCACATCCGATGCGAGCCTGGACATATCCACATTCAACGTGGAAGAGGGCATGGCCCTCAAGGAACCTTATGTTGATGTGGGCCTTGACGGAAACAAGGAATGGATGTACAAAGGGGTGGGATACGGATTGTTCGGAGAACAGCACCATTTCTCGGATGATAAGGTGCAGACATCCATATCATACGGCTCGGGAGGCGGGTCCGACAGCACAAATTCCATCCTCCTGCCCAAGGATTCTGAGATCCTGAACGCGTCCATCGGTATCAGGGGAAGGTTCCAGTCTCCCTCGGCAATACCCATCTCCTCCTACCAGATAGAAAGGGATCCATCCACATTCTCAATTGACGGATATGCCATGGAACACGGGGACATCGACCAGGACGGAGATCAGGATGTTGTCGTTTCCGACACGCGAAACTCCAGGATCGTATGGCTCGAGAATCCAAATTCGACAAGCGGCGAATGGACACTGCATGTCATATATTCCGGATATTATGTTCAGAGCTGCTATTCCCTGGATGTTGGCGATATCGACGGGGACGGAGATCTTGATGTTGCGGCATCCTCGTATTCACGAGGATATGTCATGTGGTTCAGGAACGACAACGATGCCAACACATGGATCAGGTTCAGGTTCTACACCTCGTTTCGATACGCTGGAAGAGTGAGGATCGCCGATATCGATCAGGACGGCAACCCGGACATAGTGGTTTCCACCTGGTACTATTATCACTACTACAACTACGGAAGATGGATATACTGGTTCGAGGCGCCGGACAACCCGGCGACCAACTATTCCACATCCTCCGGAGGCTCTTCCTCCTACTGGCGGTACCATTCCATCTCATCGAATCCTACATACTACTACTACACCTATGCGGCAATGGACGTGGGGGATTTCAACGGTGACGATTATCCCGATATTGCAGTAGCGGTCTATCCCAGGTATTCATGGTATAACGTCAACAGGGTCTACAGATTCATCAATCCGAAATCGGCCACAGGCAGCTGGTCCTCCATGATAATCGACAACTCCGCCCAGCAGGTCCATTCTCTGGCCGTGGAGGATATGGACGGAGATGACGATGATGATATAATTACCGCCACCTACGGGGGCAGCACCATCAAATATTACAGGAACTCCAACAACGGGAGCTCATGGTCCGAGAACACGCTCATGTCCTTCACGAACCCGAGGTTCATTCTCGCGGAGGATCTGAACGACGACAACAGAACGGATATCGTGGTCGGCGGCGGATCGGGGGTCTACGAGTTTGCGGTGCTCTATCAGGGTTCCTCCGACACATCCTACACAAAATACACGATCACCCAGGCAATAATCAACCCCTTCGCCTTCACCCCCCTCGACAGTGACCTGGACGGGGACCTCGATTTCATGGTGGCGGGAACCTCCGGATCACAGCTGGTGCTGATAAACACGACCAGCAAGACAACACCCTCGCATCAGGTCATATGGTTGGAGGACGGTGGAGTGAAGGACATCAGAGGGTTGGATCAGGCCGATATGGATGGTGACGGGGACCTGGATGTGGTCTTCTGTGCCTATGGAACCGGCTGGATCGGATGGATGGAGAACGATGGAACACCGTTCAACGGAGCGGGACCCCTGCACAGGATCGGAAGCATCGGGAACCCCATAGAGATCATGGTGGCCGATGTGAACGGGGACGATAAGAACGATATCGTTGCCCTCAGCTCGGGCGGTGTGGCATACTGGTGGGAGAACATCGGGAACTCCCTCACAACATGGCCCGGTTATCTCATCGCTTCGGGGATCCCGAATGCCTACTCCATGTTTGCCGGGGATTTCACGGGCGACGGAAAAG
>NJDO01000059.1 GCA_002254385.1 Thermoplasmatales archaeon ex4484_6
CCGACATCTATCATGTCGGCTCCCTGTTCCACGAGTGAGAGGGCGTGCTCCACGGCCTCATCCGTCCCGTAATGGAGACCACCATCGGAAAAGGAATCCGGGGTAACGTTCACGATGCCCATTATCAGGGGAGGTTCGAGCGAATCGAACCTCTCCCGGGCGGGAGAGATGCCGATCCTCTCAAGAGGAGCCTTTGATATTCTTACCCTTCTCACCTTCGGAACCCCCTGTCCCTGCCCTCTTTCCCGGACAGGCAGGATTGATGCATACTTCCCGGGGTCTCTTTCCCCTGCTGTAAAGTGTCATCATCGGGGACCTGCATACCTCGCAGATGTTCCCCGAGAAGGTTATCTTTCCCTTCTGGGGGAGGGGGTAGCTCTTCGAACATCCGGGGAACCTCGAACATCTCACGTATCTCTTGCCCCATTTGGACCTCACCAGGAGGAGGTCGTTGCTGCATCGGGGACACTTCCCGACAACATCCTGCTCCTTGAGGGCGGAGGCTATGTCCCTGCCGATGGCGGCTTTTTCCTTCTCCATCGTCCGGAGGACCTTCCTGAGCATCTCCCTGGATTCCATCACAACGGCATCCTGGGTCAGCTCCCGGTTGGCGATCCTCTCCATGTCCCTCTCGAGCCGGGAGGTCATGTCAGGCTCCGTTATCATCCTCGCATGCTTCTCCAGTGCATCGATGAGGGCGCTGCCCGAGAGTGTCGGTCTGGGAGGTGATTCCTCGATATATCTCCTGGAATAGAGTTTCTGGATTATCTCGTGCCTTGTGGACTTCGTTCCCAGACCCAGTCTCTCCATCTCCTGTATCAATCCACCCTGGCTGAACCTTCGAGGTGGTTTGGTCTCCTTGTCCAGCAGGGAAATCTCCTCCACCTTGACCCTGACCCCCTTTTCAAGGGGGGGAAGCTCCTTCTCCTTCACAACGGACATTGTATACACCGATCTCCATCCGGGAGATATTATCCGGATACCGCTTGAGGTGAAGGTCTCGCCATTTATATCCGTCCTGACAGATGTGACCTTAACCCTGCAGGGGTCGTGCAGGGTCGCCAGGAACCTTCTGACGACGAGATCGTATATCTTGAACCGTTCGCGACCCAGCTCGGCCTTCGTGGCGAAGGCTGTCGGATAGATCGGGGGATGGTCCGTCGTCTGCTTGGACCCCCTGGTGGCAGTGATCTTCTCCTTTGAAAGGATGTGGGAAGCCGCCTCCATGTAAGGTCCCTTTGCAAGGGAATCGACGGTCTTTCTCAGATCCAGGTCCCTCGGATAGACGGTATTGTCCGTTCGGGGATAGGAGATGTATCCGTTCGTGTAGAGGTCCTCCGCTATGGACATGATCCGGGCGGCTGACAGGGAGAGATTGTTGGCGGCCCTGATGAACTGGGTGGTATTGAAGGGGACCGGGGGCCTGTCGGTTCTCTCCCTCTCCTTCACGTCGATTATCACGCCCTCCTTGGCATCCTTCACCTTTGAGAATATCTCCTTCGCCTTCCCCTGGTCAAAGATATCACCCTCCACATGGGCAGCCTCGAAATCCAAACCATCCCTGCCAAGCAGGGCCTCTATCCTGAAATAGGGCTCCGGCACGAACGCGGATATCTCCTTCTCCCTGTTCACAATGAGGGCGAGGGTCGGGCTCTGGACACGGCCCACGGAGAGGAAATCGTGACCCAATCGTCCCGAGGCAAGGGAAATGAACCGTGTGAGGGCCGCTCCCCATACAAGGTCCACTATCTGCCTTGTCTCCGCGGCACTGGCGAGATGAAGGTCCATGCGTCCCAGTGAGGAGAAGGACCTCCTTATCTCGTCTGGTGTTAATGAGGAAAAATGGGCCCGCATTGCCTTTTCAAGCTGGCCTGACCCGAAAGCGTACTCCACGGCCTCCTTCCCTATGAGCTCCCCCTCACGGTCGTAATCGGTAGCGACATAGACCCTGTCCGCCTCCTTGGCAAGCGAGGACAGGACGGAGGCTATCCCCTTGGCGGAGACCATTCTCTCCGGCTTGACATCAATTAGTTCTATCGGGTCCACCGCGGACCAGTTGTTGTATGACTTCGGGAAATCCATGTTGATTATGTGGCCCCTGAGCCCCAATGTCACGGTCCTCTCGTTCTCCCATACGAACAGGTATACGGGGACCCGGCCCCTCTTCTCTGTTTTGAAATGTCCGTTGGAGAGTATGTCCGATATCCTCTTGGCAGCATTGTCCTTCTCGCAGATTATCAATCTCATTGGAGCACCGGTAGGGGGCGTGGATTGGGCGATTCCTTATTTAACTATTGTTGAGGTCCCCCTCCCTCGGATCGAATCTCGAATCGAGTATGTAGGGTCCGATCCGTTCCAGATCGAAATGAAGGATCCCTTCATCATCCAGCTCGCTGATGATGTTCCTCCTGAACCCCTTCCGTGATACGATGAATACCCTTTTCCTGAATGGACCCTTGAAAGAAAGCCTCCCGCATCGTTCCATGAATGTTGAAAGATCAGCTCCAGAGTACTGTCTGTTCCTCCATTTTATATCCCCGATCAGAAGCTCCTTTCTCCTTTCATCCCGGCATATGATATCTATCTCATCCTCCCCATGCCACCATGGTGCCACTTCCTTGAAGCTGCCGGTTCTAAGAATAATCAATCTTACGAGCTTCTCGAAGGTCCTGCCCATGTATGTATTGAAATCCTCCTTTATCATATCAAAACCCAGAATCCCGGTCTGGAGTTCGGTGGAATTCGGATAGATGAAACGAAAATAGAAATCCATGTAATTATCCGAGAATACATACCTTCCCATCCTGCTCTTTCTTCTTGCACCGAAAGGAGAAATATATTCCAGGTACCCTATCGTTACCAGGTTGTGAAGGTATTTTGATACCATTCCCTTGTCCATTCCCGTGCTTTCGGCAATCTCTTTCTGTCTGTTCTTTCCCAAGGAGATCGTCTCAAGTATCCTCACGTAATTCCCGATATTGTTCAACTCCTGAAGAAGTAGTATGGACCCTTCCTCGGATAGATATCTACCTTTTTTCAATACCCTGTTGTCCAGGTTCCATTCGAACCCCTTTTCCGGTCGGAATTTCAGAATGTATTCGGGGATTCCGTCACATACAGAATATGTCCTGACAATATCATCCATGCCATAGGAAGGAAGGAAAGCGGAGATGAATCCGGGGGGAAGAGGCTCAAGCTTCCACTGCCCCTCACGCCTGCCGTAAAGCGGAGATGAGCGGGAAAGCAATTTTTGCTCCATCATTGAAATAGAAGACCCGCAAAGAACGAGTTTCATACCTTTATTCTTCAACTTCTGATCCCACACTCTTTGGAGTTCTGAAAGGAGGGCCGGTCGAAATTTGAACATATATGGAAACTCATCGATTATCAGAATCGGATTACCGTGTGCCCGGGAAACGAACTCTGAGAGGAGATCCTCAAAACCGTTGAACCTTATCCTTGAAAAGGAACCGTCCCCCAGAAAAACACTCATCCTCTCCGATAGACTCTTCAAATTGTCTTCAATTGTCGATTCGATCGCCATGTAATAGAGGCCGTTCTCACCTTTCAAAGATTCTATGAGAAGTCTTGTCTTTCCGGTCCTTCTTCTTCCATACAGAATGAAAAGGGCGGAACCATCACCGTGATAGATTTCCTTGAGACAATCCATCTCGTCCTTTCTATCAACAAGTTGAGACATTAGTAGTATAATAAACATTCAACTTATTAATCATTTCCACAGCACTCTACAATTCGTCGTAAATATCCAGTATCTCCCCGATATCCTTCAGGACGATCAATCTCTCGTTATCCGGGAGCTTCCCCCCGAATATCCTCTTCAATTTGGGTCGTGGAATGTATATGGCATTTATCCCCGCCTCAAGAGCCGGTCCTATGTCATGTTTGAATGAATTGCCCACCATGTAGCATCTGTCCTTCCGGAATCCCCTGCATATGCGGATCATGGTCTCCGGGGTCTTCCGGCGGACCATGGTCACATTATCCCTGTCGAACCATCGTGATGCCCCGAAATGGTCCATCTTCTCCCATTTGGATGCCTCGTCCATCATCACGTTCATGGTGAGCAGATGAAGTCGGTCACCCCGGGACACTATATGGTCAAGGACCTCGGACGCACCCTTGATCAATCCCCCCAACGGGGGGAGGATCCTCACGGGGAGCTTGAAGGCCACGCTGTTGTACATCGGGTGGTTGGCAAGCGTATCATCGTAATCGAAGATGAAGAGGCGCCTCATGACAGGATACACTCCCTATGTATTGCGTGATCGGGGACCTCTCAGGTCACTATCTCTTCCAGCCTTCCCATGCGGGCTGCAAGCTTTATCTCCTGGGCTATACGCCTCCCGGTGGAGAGACCCTGTTCGATGAAATCCGAATAGGGGGATCCGGTGATGAACGGGTTCGTCCCGGCGACGATCCTGGCGGAGATCTCGAACACCACGAACTTCAGCTGGTCCGTCACCACGGTCTCGAGACAGAAGGGGCCTATCATCCCTCCGAAGAGCTCGTAGGACCTCTTCACGGTGCTCTCTGCCATCTCGAAGGCCTTCGAGAGGAGGGATTCCCTTATCACAAGCGGAAGGTTCCCGGTCACCACGAAGGTGGGATATATTCCGTGTTCCTTGAGCTCCTCCTGCGAGCCCAGCTTGTACATCTCGTCGATATTGGTCTCGTCCCTTCTGTCCATGGATAGAAGTTCTATGATGCCCGGTGCACCTTCAACCTGATATCCTTCCTCCCTCAGGGGAGAATGGAAGAAGTGCAGATAGTATCTCGTTCCGAGTATATACTCCTGGATGTTGAACTTCTGGGTATGGTCTATCCCCATCTTGAACTGGTTGTAATCCTTGGCTATGAAGAAACCCCTTCCACCCTTGGCGCCCTGATACTTCACCATCACCGGTCTGTCGATGTTCCTCGGGTCCTTGATCTCCCGGGGCATGTTCACCCCTGCGGATTCCAGCCATTTCCTCTCCATGTTCCTATCCGATTCCCACTCGAGCACCTTCCTGTTGCCGAATGTGGGAACGGGCAGCTCCCTGAAATTGTCGGCCCCCATGTACTCAACGAAGGAACCGTGAGGTATGACTATACCGTTCCTCTCGAGAATCTCGTCCGAATGGTCGATGACCTGATCGTATCTGTCGAGAGTGAGGAACTCATCCGGTTTGGCAAGGGGAAATGCATTGTAGAGTTTGGGGGGTCTTCCGACGGTGATGCCAAGGGTCCTGAAACCTTCCTTCTTGGCCCCGTGGAATATCTGAAGACTGGAATGAGAACAGACGGTGACGATGGTAAGATCATCCTTGTCGTATCCTTCCAGTACGCTTTTCACGTCGAATGCCTGCATTACCGGGTAAACCCATATTTAACTTATATCGGTTTCCCCTGCTTCACTCGAATACAGCACCGCAGTGCGGGCATATGGGAGCGGAGACCGGTATGAGGGCTCCACACTCGAAGCACTCGGCAAGCTCTTCCCCCGCTTCCTCCTCGTCGGATGGCATCTCCGTTTCCGAAAGCTCTTCAAGCTCTTCGGCGGGAGCTTCCTCAACCTCCTCTTCCTCCTCGGATTCCGGCTCCATCTCCTCCGTTTCCTCCTCCTCGCTGACACCCTCGACCTTGGGAAGAGATGCCGTGACGGGTCTTCCGCAGCTGGGGCACTCCGTTGCTCCGGGGGGTATAGGCTCACCACATTCGCATTCCAGCTCATCGCTGAATTCCACACCGCAGTGTGGACATATCACTGCATCCAGGGGCACCAGACCTCCACAATTGCTGCACTTCGCTTTCTCACCCGTCTGCATCTTCATGTAGACATATATGCCCACAGCAATGATGAGCGCTATTACGATCACCAGTATGATGATTATCAGCAGCAGATAGCTCGTGGGCTCCTCCGGCACGGAAACGCTGAACATTGCAACTGCCTCGTTGTTGCCGTAATCCGATTCGTAGGCGCCCTCACCCTCGTTCACCTTGCACTTCCATGCCACCTCCTCCGAGAAGGCGGTCTCGGGTTTGACGGTGAACGTCACCCTCTGGACTCCGAACGCGGGAATTGTGACGGTCTGCCTCGCATTGATCGCGGGTCCGGTGAACGTCACTTCCACATCATGATAAGTGAAGTTGCCAGTGTTGATGATATCATAGACAACGATGTATTCTTTCCCCTTGGTCATCTCGAAGATGCCCTTGTCGAAGTTGTATCCCTTCGATTCGGCCCTCTGAAGTGCCACGGTGAGATCCGGGGCCTCCTGGACCTCGATCGTTGTGTCGAGTGCATTGTTGCCCTCGTCGAACTCCCTCACCCGGTTCTCCGGATCAACAAGGATCTCCAGTTTGTTTTCACCAGGTGTGTCCAGCATCCAGAATCCCACTACCGTATCGGTGGCATTGCTTTCAAGGAACTCAATATAGGTGGAGTATTCCACCCACGAATCCGTGGAGTTGCTGACCACGAACAGTATCGTGGTGTTCGAGGCCGTCTTTCCTCCGTGATTGGTGACGTTCACCATCACGGATATGTTCGTTCCGAGATAACCCACACCCGTTTCCGAAGGTGACATGCCGGAATACCTTGAGGACAGCCTGAGTGTCCCCGGATCGATCCCTATCTCGGGCACATCCTCGATATCGAACACCTCCAGGGTCCTTCCGAGATGATTGTTGTCGGTCCTCTGCTCCTCACCGTCAAGGAGCTCCACTGCTGCAAAAACGGTCCTGATACCTTTCGGATACACCACGGTCCATCCGATCTCCACGTACCTGGAAGAGTGGCCGAGGAGACTGTTTCCGGGGAACAGCAGGTTATCACCGATGCTGGATGCCAGCGGGTCATTCACGAACTCACCGTTGAAGAAGAGCAGCCGGAAGCTGGGAGAGGAGGTATCCCCGATGTTCTCCAACGTGACATTGATTGTCAGCGTTTTTCCTACACCCGCAGAATCCACCTCCACACCGGATTGATAGAATGTGAGGTTGGTTATCACCAGATCGGGCAATGTCTGGACGTATACCTTCCAGCTCATCTGGTTGTTGGTCTCATCCGTCTCCTGTATCAGATTCGACAGGTCCATTATCACGAAGATATCATGATATCCACCGCTCCCGGGAGTCCACGGCACCTCAAAGGAAGTGGTTGACTCGGCCTCGAGCCGCTCTATTACGACGGACGGCTGGGTGGGTTTGAAGGATATCAATCTCCCGCCTTTTTCGGGATCACCGTCATAGAATCTGACGAATACGTTCAGGGCATCCGTCTGTCCCGAATTCCTTATCGTGGCATAGATCGTAACATCGTCTCCTATGTTGATAACCCCGTCCGGCAGGATCCTGAGATCATTCTCGCTCATGTAGATGTCAGGCTTGGACAGCACCGTCAAGGGGAGGAACGCGATATTATTGCTCTCTCCAGCTCCTTCCTCAATGAGATTGTCGTACGGGTCCGCAATAATGAAAAGAGTATGTTCCCCAACGGATTCTGCGCTCCATTTGAAGGAGATGTTCACTCTTTCCCCCGGCAGGAGATCCAACTTCCTCTCGGCTATGACATTCACATCGGAATCTATCGAGAAATGGACTACCACATCCCTGCCCATTGTCTTTCCTATGTTGGAAACCCAGGCCCATATAGTCGTATTCCTTCCCTCGGTGACCATGGAGGGAGCGACCCCCGATTCATCCGCACTCACCTTTATGTCAGGAGGTGTGTCAACAAGGATGGGGAACTCCCAGATGTTGTCTTCCTCGCTCTGTTCCATCACCTCGTCATCCTCGTCCAGGACGATTATGAGTTTGTGAGAACCTATCGGAAGTCCGGCGAACCATCTCACCGACAGCTCCACCTGCTCTCCTGGTTCCAGTCCGCTGACGGCAATGGGAGCGGAAATCCTGCTCGCTCCGTCTATGATGCCGTCGTAGACGGAAACCTTGAACTGCCCCGCGGTCATCTCCCCGAGGTTGGTAACCGAGAAGGAGATATTCACGGTGGTATTGATGGTCACGGGAACAGGCGCATCAACGTTGAAGGACCCCGTTAATATGGCAAGTTCCGGTAGGTCCTTCACGATCACCTGTATGGAATGAACCGAGTTTATGGGCACCCTGTCGAACCTCGAATCTATGATGGCGGAGAGGGTCACGGGACCAACAATCTCAGGTGTCCAGTTTACAGGTATCCTCACACTCTCCCCGGGTGGAATGTAGTCAACAGGTATCTCCAGCATCACCACCCCTCCGCCGAAGGCTCCGGTCCATGTCACATTGACCTTGAATGGTGTCTCCGATGGGTCCTCCTCTCCAACATTGTAGATGACCACATCAACTGTGCCCTGTGTGTTCAGCACCCATTCCGTTGTGTTCTCCTGCAGTATCACCTGATAGTCGGGTCCGGAACCTATGTAGTTCACCTGGGTGAAGATATTATCATCCTCTCCGGTCTCCCTCAATTCCTCGTACGGATCTATCTTCAGAATGAAAGTGAGATCACCCTCTTCAGCGGTCCACCTGAAGGGCACGGTAACGTTCATTCCCGCCCCCAGACCACCCACCTCGGCTGAGTCCACGACGAAGTTTCCTATCTGAAGCTCCACATTGAAATGACCGGCATCGAACTCTCCGATATTGGATATATT
Source organism: Thermoplasmatales archaeon ex4484_6 (assembly GCA_002254385.1). GTDB lineage: Archaea > Thermoplasmatota > Penumbrarchaeia > Penumbrarchaeales > Penumbrarchaeaceae > Penumbrarchaeum. The sequence goes on from NJDO01000059.1 coordinate 8,658, forward strand.
GCCCAATACGGAGACGGTGTTCCCTGCAATCAGCGTTCCCTCCACCATCAGGGACCTCCCGATAAGATTCGGACCACCGGGTATCGTGACGACGGCATCGACATCCCTTCCCGAGACCACCGTCGAATATCTGGGTGATGAATACCCTCTGAACTCGGCACTTATCCTGTAATTCCCGAGATAGGTCCTGCCGGAGGCCTTTACCTCCTCCTGAAGAAGCTCGAACCTGACCATCCCGCTCTCATTGGCCCGGAGGGTCGATACGGATATCTCGTTTCCCGACACGATCCTCGATATATGAATGTCGGCCCCGGCCAGGGGATTATCCACGGAATCCACGACCTTCACATCGGCCCAGTAGTACACATTGATGGAGCCGGAGCCAACGGCCTTGTACCATGTGGTCCTGCCGCTGGAAAGGTTTCCGAAGAAAGTTGTATTGATCAGGTCGGCCGTCCCGTCGATATCGATCGGTATCGTGAAATTGGCATCCTTCGACGTAAGATCGACCATCTTCCATTCAAGGTCCTCGACGGACACCACACCCCCGCTGAGTTCGAGAGAATTGTAATAGGAGTACAATTCGCTCAGGGATATCCGGTCCGCATACAGGCTTATGTTCACGGAGGGTCCGTAGAGGTTCAGGGAACCTTTGAAACTGTCCCCGTGAATATCCGCGACGGCCGTATCCCTTGCAACCATATGCCCTATGTCCATGGAGCCCCGATCCAACGTCAGGGTCGGACTGCCGGAACCGAGCAGATAGACATAAAGATCACCGCTGCCCCTGGATGACAGGCTCACATTATTCATTTCGAGGTGCCCTCCGTTCTCCACAAGTATGTATGCAGGTCCCTGGTCCGTGAGGAAGTTCACTGTCGTGTCATTGATGACAAGATGTCCTCCGTTGGACACGACCAGATGTCCGCTGAATGCATAATATGAAGGGTAGAACACACCGTCTATCAGTGAGGAGGTGCCCGTTATGTATATCGTGGAAGTGACGACCGTGTCCTGGGAGCTGCTTCCGAAGAACGAGGATGATGCGGGATCCACTACGAACCTCGAGAATCCCAGTGTTCCTCCCAGATCGGAAACGATACTTGTGGAAAAATCATCACCGGACCTGACCCTTTGGAAAATCTGTGACTCGTCGCCCTGGGACGGGAGGGTCGGATAGGAATCGAAGCTGGTCGATGCCGAGAGGGTCTCCCCGCTTATGGACACCCTCACACTGAAATCGGGCGTGACATCCGAATTGGGCATGGAATCATACGTGAAGATATCCGTGATAACGGGGATGAAGGCCCATCCCTCATCATCGGTGGTGTTCCATGTCAGGGATGTCCTTCCCATGTATGATAGTATGTCGGATGTGAGATAGGAACTCGTCAACTCCGTGTTGACAGATCCCTCCACCCTGAGTACAGTGATTCCCTGGTCCTCTATCTGGATGTTCATTCCATCCGTAATCCTGGCTGCTATCCAGCGGTAATATTTTGCACTCGAGGACGAATCCTCGATAACGATTGCCGGATTGGATGGCTGGGCAGTGTTGTTGATGGACATCCCGACAAGATGGGCTTCGGCGCCGCCCGACAGCTTGAGAATGTTGTGACTGCCCGTGGAGAGGTTCGTTTCCAGATCTATGTCAAGGAAGGAGTTGATTACCGTCAGATTCGTACCTGAACCATCTAGTGTAATATTGCCTCCCCAGAGACCGTCCCTGGAAGCAACGTCGAAGGAGAACGTGTCCCTTATCTCCGAGTCCCGAACGAGACAGGTCGCACCCGAAGAGATGGACAGGAGCGGGCCGTCATCGTTGTAATCCCTGTCATCGCCGGAGCCACCATCACCATCTATATCGTAATTCAGGTTCGTCTTGTCCGTGAGCTCCTTCAGAACTGAATTGTCGATATCCAG
>NJDO01000001.1 GCA_002254385.1 Thermoplasmatales archaeon ex4484_6
GTCATGGACTTGTCAACACTTCTAGCTTTCGGCTGGAAGGTTCCATGATCCGCTATTCATTTCCTATCTTGCAGGTTGCAACACCATGTATTATAATACCAATATAATGAAAGCATTTCATTTAGATCCTGTCTCTTCGACTTAAACGCACAAAAGGAAGAAGGGAGGATCGGAGAGCCTTCCCGGGAAATCGCGAAGAGCAGGAGGGGAGCTCGGAGGGATCGGATGAATAGGGAAGGTGAGCGAGCCCGGTTCACTCGATGATATCGTATCCTGTCAGTTTATCCATTCAGCAAAGTATATATCAATAATATCTCTACAACGGAGCTGAGGGCCCATGAAGGTTAGCGTTGTGATCCCGACCCTGAACGAGGAGGATTCCATCGGTCAGACCCTGGACCAGATACCCAGGATGGAGGATATGGAGATCCTCATAGTGGATGGTCTCTCCACCGACAGGACCCGGGAGATAGCCGTATCCAGGGGGGCAAGGGTTGTGGAGGAGAAAAGGAGGGGTTACGGTAGGGCCTACAAGACCGGCTTCAAGGAAGCTCTCGGCGACATCATAGTGACAATGGACGGGGACACCACATACCCCGCGGAGCTCGTCCCCGAACTCGTGAGGACCCTTGAGGAGGAGAACCTCGATTTCATCTCCTGCGACAGGATAAGGAAAGCGGAGAAGGGTGCGTTCACCCCCACCCATGCCCTGGGCAACTGGATACTGAAGGTCACGACGAACATACTCTTCGGTCTTCACCTCAACGATTCCCAGACGGGGATGTGGTGCTTCCGAAAGAGTATTTTGAAGAAGATGACGATAACATCTGACGGCATGCCCCTCTCCGAGGAGATAAAGATAGAGGCTTTTCGCCATCCTGAAATAAAGGCAAGGGAGATCTCCGTCCCGTATCGTGTAAGGGTGGGAGAGAAGGCGCTGAACACATGGAAGGACGGGCTGAGGAACGAGATGTTCCTGCTCAGGAAGCGGTTCCGCCCTTCAAAACTCGGTCCCGGGGAGAGCTTCTGAGATCCGTCAGATCTCCACTCCGGGGATGGTCATTGTCTCCTCCACACCGGGAATCGTACGTATCTTCTCGAGAACTATCCGGGATATTTCCGGCAGGTCCCTTCCCTCTATCTTCGCGATCAGGTCGAATTCCCCGAAAAGGGGGATGAGCTCCTTTATCTCCTCCAATTTCATCAGGGTCCTGTATGTCTGAACCTCCGTCCTGGGATGTGTCTTGATGAAAATGAACCCTATGACCATGCGTACATGCATTCGATACATGATAGATAATCGAACCGGTCAATTGTATCGGTTCGGATGGAATTCTTTCGGATCCGTGGAGGATGTCTGCTCTTTTCGCGGAATGTTTAATATCACTCCTATACCATCCGAATGGTAGTTCCGGGAGGGAAATGCCGTGAAGAGTTTACGATATTCCGTTCTTCTGATGGTCCTTGTTCTGGCCGCCGTCGATCTTGGTCTGCCCGCCTCATCCGATATGGTATCACATGAAAGGGGGAGCCCGGCAAGGGAGCTCTCCCCGTCCGGACCGATACGGATCGAAAGCGATACGGATTTCAACGCGACCGCTGCTGCGGAGGGATGGCCCGGTAACGGTTCTCCCGATTCACCATACATCATCGAGAACCTCGATATAGATGCGAACGGAGCCGATAATGCCGTGATGATCAGCAATACAACTTATGATTTCATCATCAGGAACTGCATAATGAGAGGGGCAGGATCGAATGGATATCGGATCGGCGCGGGTATGGGCATTCTGATCGATAACGTTCTGAACGGAACTATCGAATCGAATGAATTCGTGGACAACCTGAATGGAGGAATATATCTTCGCAACTCCAGGAAGATGATCGTGAGGAACTGCACGGTATCGGGGGACGAGGGATACATTGGCCTGGTCGGAGAGGCCCTGCAAGAGGTAAGGATAGAGGACTGCAGCTTCCGGCTCAGCCATGGAAACGGTATATTCGTATCTTCCTCGTCCAGCATCATACTGAAGAACAACCATATCCCCCGGCCGCTCGAATACGGTATGAGCATCCGTTCAAGTTCGGATATGCTGCTGCAGGAGAATACTATCGGTAGTGGCGATCGTTTTTCCCTGCTTCTTTACATGGTTGTGAACAGCAGGATGTACTCGAACCGTCTTCTCGGGACCAGGTTGTCTGTCTCGATATTCCCTCCGTTCTTCGGAACACTGGAGATCCCCCCTAACAATACGGTTGACGGGGCTCCGATCTACTTCTTCAAGAACGGCGATTTCTCGGGGGAAAGGGTTCCCCTGGATGCGGGCCAGGTCATAATTCTGAACGTGACGGGGTTGGAGGTTGCCGGGCTTCGTTTTCACGGGTCCGGTAATGCAGTGACCATTTCGTCATCATCAGGGATCCTTCTGGATTCCAATATCTATGAAGGAATTGATTCTCCCGTCTACTCGGAAGCCGTTATTATTGCCCAAACGATCGATGGCCTTGTAATAAGGAACCAATCGATGACCGACATCGGGATTTACGGGATCGATCTGATCGAATGCAACGATGTCCGGATAGAGGAATGCATGTTCGAGAACGTATCGACTCCGATCCGGGCGTCCGGTGGTGGGAACCTTTCCGTGTGGAACAACACGATGAACGGGTCCGACCAGGGCGTTCGTCTTGAAAGGGTTGAGGATGTCCTCCTGGCTTCGAATCATGTAAAGGGATTCTCATCAGCGGGGATGTATGCAAACAGCTGCCTGAAGCTGAACGTGACCAATAACACTCTAACTGGAGACGATAACCTTCATGACGGGTCCTCTGGTATCCGCATTGTTACATCGAAAGATATTCTCCTTTCCGAAAATACGGTGGAACGTGCTGGTAGAGGGATCGTTATCTCGGGGGATCTTTTTATCCTCTCTTCCGGGATCCGGGTTTTCTCTAACATCATCCGGGACATGAACGGAACCGGACTGGAGATAATTATGTCGAGGGATTGCCTCGTCCGATCGAATCTGTTCTTCAATAATTCCGCCTTCGGAACGAGTCTTTCCGATGTGGAGAATGCAACAATGCTTTCGAACACCTTCATCGCGAATAATGGTGCAGGCGAGGAGTATTCCACATTGACCATACAGGCGTCCCAGCAGGGAAGCTCCTGCGTCTGGTCCGTCGATGGAAGAGGCAATCACTGGAGCGATTGGACATCACCCGATGAGGACTTGGACGGCATAGTGGACCTCCCTTACCTCATATTCGGTTCGACCGTGTACGACGAATACCCGGTCACGGAACCCATGTTCACATTTCTATCGGCACCCTCCTCCTTTGAGGTCCTTAGCGGAAGGGATTCCGTCGAGCTTCATTTTTCCAGGCCGGTCTTCGATCTTGATGGGTCCTTTTACGGATACCTGGTATTCAGAAGTACCGGGGAGGAGGGGAACTGGACATCCATGTTCCTCGGGTCCTCCCGAACCATGTTCCTGGACGAGGACGTGGAGGACGGCCAGGTCTACCATTACTACATGAGAGCACTGAACAGGTACGGAGAGGGAAATAGGACCCGCATCCTAACCGCTGTACCGGATTCCTCCCCTCCCGCCGTGACCATCATTTCACCCGAAGAGGGAGCCGTGGAAGGAAATGCGGAAGTGGACGTATCCTGGAATATGACGGACAATATCGGGGTGACGGAGGTTCTCATCTCCCTGGACGGCGGTGCAATGATGGATGCGGGTTTGGGAACAAGCTTCCATCTATCGAACCTTACGGAGGGCCCCCACTCGGTTCGGATCCTTGTATTTGACGCCCTGATGAACAACGCCTCGGCCATTGTAAATTTCACGGTGGACATATCCCCTCCCGGGGTCGTCATACTGCAGCCCCGGAACGGGACCGTTCTCAACATGACCGTGATCCATGTTCGATGGGACGGCACCGATGATGTCTCGAAAATATCCCGCTATCTCCTGAAACTTGACGACGGCCCGTGGTCCGATATGGGGAATTCCACCGAGGCCGATGTGGATGCGGGATCTCCTGGCATTCATGTTGTCCGGTTGAAGGCAGTGGACGTGGCCGGTCATGAATACACGGCTGCGGTGGAGGTCCTCGTGGACATTGCTCCACCGGAGCTTTTCATCTCCTACCCGCCCGACGGATACAGCACGACCTCCTCGACGGTGAAGATCTTCTGGGTGGCATATGACAGGGACAGTGCCATGGCCTCTTTCGAGCTCCGTCTCGACGGTGAGCTTGTCGGGGAGCTGCCGGCCGGTGCATCCAACCATACCCTGACCGGTCTGACCGTGGGCAGCCATATCCTGATGTTGAGCGGTCGGGACATCGCGGGAAACATGAGGACGTCGATCATCAGCTTCGAGGTCATCGAAGAGGTGCATGAAGCCGAACTCGTGGTGATATCCGGCCGAATTGTTGACAGCGATGGCAATCCCGTAGGTGGTGCCAGGATAGAGTCGGGTACCGGTGAGGGTGCGATCAGCGATTCCGGGGGATACTTCTTCATCGAAATGGAGAGGGGTATCGTGACCCTCACCATCACCAGGAAGGGATACAAGGATGTGTACATCAATATCGACGCCAGATACGATGGCAATGAATCATTGGATGACATCGTGATGGAGAAGGAGAGGGAAGAGGACAATGATTCAGCATTGGTTGAATTATTCCGTTCCAATACATACTGCCAGGTCTGCTGCGGGGCGTTGATAATCGTTCCGATCTTTCTCATGCTCCTGGGACTTCTTGCACGGTCCAGGTCGAGATCAAGGAAGAGAAGGGAATATGAGGAATAGGGAGAGCGGTTAATCAAATCAGATAATAATAAATAAGAAAAGCAACTTGCCACAAAAGCCCCGCCGGATATTCGTCGTATCCATTTCGCGGGGAAGACAGGGAGATGTGCCCTGAAAGGGGTGAATCCAAAGGAAGTGATCCGCATGTCGAAATCGGTTTATGGTTATATTTCCGAAGCATGGAAGAGACCCTATGATGGCGAGATGAAAGAGCTGAACCGTCAGAGGTTGATAGAGTGGAGGCACGGTCCGACCTTTGAGAGGGTGGACCGCCCCCTGCGGCTGGACCGCGCAAGGGCCCTGGGTTACAGGGCCAAGCAGGGCTATGTCATCGTAAGGGCCAAGGTAAGGAAGGGTTCCCTCAGGAAGAGGGCCATTCGAAAGGGTCGAAGGGCCAAGCGAAGGGGTCTTATCAGGATGAGGGTCAACAAGAATCTCCAGAGGATAGCCGAGGAGAGGGTGGCAAAACGCCATTCGAACATGGAGGTCCTCAATTCCTATCTGGTTGGAGAGGACGGGAAGCACAAATTCTATGAGGTCATACTCGTGGACCCCCATCACCCCGCGATAGTCAAGGATCCCAAGATGGGATGGATCCACGAGGTCCAGCATACCGGAAGGGTCTACAGGGGCCTCACGTCCGCCGGAAAGAAGAGCAGGGGTCTGAGGAACAAGGGCATTGGTGCAGAGAAGAACAGACCCTCCGTGGCAAGGCACAAGCACAGAAAGAGACCCGGGAAGAAGGTCAGATTCAGCTGATCCGTGGATGATCAAACGAGTCGTTCCGGGCACTGGTCCCTTCTGGAGCAGTGCCTGCATTTCCCCTCTCGCTCATGGTTCCTGTGAGCCTCTCCCGTCCTCTCGGCCTCCCTTATCTCCGAAACCTTGGAGAGAACCATCGCTTTCAGAAGCATGTCCCATTCCACTTTATGCCTGGTCCTGTTTCCGTTGGGCGGAACGTACTCGATGTAACCGTAAGGGGTTTCCTGATGGATGTTCACATCTATGAGCAGCAGGTAGACACCCAGCTGCATCACATGGCTGAAGTGGGGTTTGACAGGTGCCCGTCCGGTCTTTATCTCGACAGGGATCATCTTTCCGTGTTCCTCGATTATTATATCCGGGGAACCCACGAGATAATGCTTCTTCGAGGTAAGGGGTTTCCCCCTCATTCCCGAACCGATGTCATCCGCCATTTTCACGTGTGAGTTCACCGGCAGGCCGGCCGCTCCTTTGGCATCGTGGGCTTCCCGGTCGTATCTAGCTCCCTTGACGAGGAAGAATACGGCCCCGATCAACCACAATCCGGCCATGATAATGCTTATCATGCCATAGTCCTCGAGATGTTCTCCCCTGGCAAGGAATGCCATCACCATGAAGATCGAGGCCACGAGCGCCATCGTTGTCACGGGCAGGCTGCCCTTTCTACCTTTGCCACCCGCATTCACTCCCTTTCTCGACATCCGGATGATGTCAAAGACGAGAGCCCCCAGGAACCAAACGAGGGACAGGGAGAGGAACACCCATCCGAACGTTCCGTTCGGGTCTATCCTGTCGGACCATATTATGAAAAGAACGGAGATGGATACGACGAGCATGAGCACGAGCGGCATTCCAATGCTCAGCTCCCTTTTTTCCCTGCCTGTCTTTCTTGCACGGATGAACGAGGCAAAATACACTATGAGAACACCGTAAAGGAACAGCAGCGAGGTTGTCAGTACGGTGACTATGATATCATTCGGCATTCCGAGTGGGCGAAGGAGTACCACCCCGTTGATGAGCAGTATCAGGCCCAGCACGTAGGAGAGGACCGGAAGGAATCTCCCCGTGCTCCTGCTGAATTCCATTCTCCTGATCGTATTTATGAATCCGGTCATCGGGCCTTTTCTTCCGGAAAAAGGGGTCAGAATGTATATGGTCGTGGAGATGAGCAGCAGCAGAATGGAAACGATGATGACAACGATCCTCCACAAAGTTCCTTTCAGGAATCCGACATTGGTGAGGAGTATGAGGAGAAATGCCATCATGATGATGATGGCGGAGAATGAGAGGAATGCCATTGTGATGGTCCGTGCCTTCCTCGATTCCTCCTCGCGGGATATTATTCGGGTGATCTCCCTCCCGATCCGCTCATGGGCCTTTCTGCCCTCCGTCAAAGGTATGGAAGAGCCGGTTCTTCCCTGCCTCTCGATCAGCCAGGAAACGGGACAGTAGGACCATCTCTCGACCTCGGATGCCGAGATAAGCCTGTCGGGATCCCATTCTGCCATTGTTTTCAATAGAGAAGGGGGGGCATATATATCGTTTTGTCATTTTTCCATCCCATGTGAATAAGCCCGTCCAGCAAGTGATCCTGCTGAATACCTGCATGCGGCGGTCGAACGACCTCGAATGCCGGTGTTCCTAATGCTCGCTCGATGTCTGATATACCCGGGATCGGGGGGAAAGATGGACCTGTCATGAATTCCTGCCAGCAACTCGTTCGGACATCCGGATCATTCGATACTTCATGGATCTTGTTCTTCATACCTGCGGGGCCGTGAAAACGTAGGTACCGGCAGCTCCGGACATGAATCAGGAAAACAATTATTATCAATCAGGATTGTTGACACTCATGGATCGGACAAGGTTTCTTTCCTTCTCGATACTGTCCGTTTTTCTTATCACAATCATCGTCATAGGTGTGTTCCTCCATTATCCTTTGAATCTCATCGTTGATGGGATCGCCCTTGCAGTGGTCGGAATTGCCGCCCTTGTCTATATTGTGATATGGTCCTTCCTGGGAGACAGGATAGTCGTACATGATGACCACATGAAGGTGATGACGAGGAGATTTCCCATATGGTCGATCAAGGAAAGAGTGATCTACTTCCATGAGGTGTCCCATTACATTGTTAACGGCTCCGATATGATACTGCTCACGAAAAAGGAGGATATCTTTCATATTTACAAACCGGAATCGGAGAAAGGAATGAGGATCCACGATCTTCCGGCAATCATGGAGAGGAAGGGGATTACAAGGATGGCCTACAAGGACTTCATAAAAAAGAAGAGCGGGAAAAAGGGCAGCTACATGACGAAGATCTGATAGTTCGAGATGCCATCAATCCAAACGGCTCGTCTTGAGAATAATATGGCAAATTTTTGTACATTCATCCCGGAATCCGCATCCATTAAATATCATTTAACTGATGATATTCATCAAACGGGGGAAAAGCAATGAGGTCATGGAGTATGGTAAAGGCAGTTTCGGCATTGTCCCTGATCGTCCTCTCGTCGCTCATGATGGGGGGCATCCTGTCCGGTGAGGAGAGGGCCTTCCCACCACCGGGACACTGGGCGAAGGTATTCTTCAACGTCACCTTCGAGGATGATTCTCCGGTTGACGGAGCCCTGATAGAGATAAAGGCCTACCATTCGTCAATGATGTACACGGAAACCGGAGTGACGAATTCCGCTGGGAAAGCGATGGTGAATGTCACCGGGGTGAACTGGGGACCCTGCTGGATACAGGTGAAGGACAGCTCCGAGGACCATTTTATCAGGTTCGACAGGTTCATCTCCCCGGATGAGGTGATATATCTCGACATCGTCCTGCCCGAACATCTTCCCTACGACAGATACATCAACGGGACACTGCGGTACCTAAATAACGGCCTTCCCGTTTCCGGCTCCATTGTGAGGATTCAGGGAGAGGATTCCATGGGACGTGCGGTCGATGAGACGGATACTACTGATGGTTCGGGGCAATTCCATCTGACCGTACCCTATTCCGCATCGGTGTATTCCCTCACGGCCCTTCCCCCGGTTCCTACAATTGACAGTTCCGAGATAGTGATACAGCTGGATCCCGCCTCGAAAGAGTATTTCTACGAACTCTATCTGCGCCCCACCCTTGTGAGGACCGTACCGATAAGCATCGGTGTCTACAACTCATCAACGATGAAGAACATGACTGGAAGCAGCTGCCGCATCGATGGTACGGCCGTGGATAAGGACATGTCAAGAGATTACGTCAATCTTGGAAAGGATCCGGTATCCGGTCGATTTGAAGGGGATGTCATGAAAGGGAGCTACAATCTCCAGTGGGAATCCGTGGAGGACACGCATTGGAACATCTCCTATTATCTCAATACCTACATCTACGTGAACGATACCCCTTTGAATATGGACATCCCCATGGATACGATCGAGGATCTCAGGGGAGTTCGATTGGAGATATGGAAGGATTCGGGGCCGCTCGGATACTGTCATGTCGACTATTACCATACTATCGGATCCGAGGGTGAATCTTACACGAGTATCAACATGATGCAAACCGCAGATTCCTCGGGAAGATTGTTCTTCGGGATTCCCGCCGGGGAGGAGATACGATTATCGGTATGGTATTATGGATACAGGGAGAGAGAGATCGTGATACCACCTGGGACCTCCTCAGAACCCGTGGAGCTCAATGTCACACTGGAGAAGAGCTCCGCCTCAACATTTCCCATGGGTAACATTTCTTTGAAGGTAATAGACGGTCTGACAGGCATCCCGGTTCCACGGGCATCGATATCCGCCAGTGCATGGGATGAAGAGGGTTCTTATCACAGTTACTTTCGCAGTACCAATGAGTTCGGTTATTCCAATGGAACACTGGATGCCGTTACATATTCATCCGTTGATGTGAAGCATTCGCTGGGATACGCATCCGCCAAGAACGTCACGATCGCGGAAGGAGAGACAACGGTACTTACGGTCGCCCTCGAACGGTGGGAGATGCCGGAATCATTGGATACGTATATCCTTCATCTTGCGGATCCCGAGGGGAATCCGGTCTCGGGAGTGCCCATGCGTATCAGTCCCTCCCCATCATCGGCCCTTTCAAGGTCCTGCTCGGATTCCACCGGACGGATCGTCTTTCATGGAAAGGAGGGAGAATACAACATTCATGTGGAAGCTCCCGGAGATCACTGGTTCTATTCTCCCAGGTGGCAGGAGGAGAGGACGACGTTCCACTTCCCGGCAGGAGGAGGGGACCTTGGGACCCTCACACTCTATCCATTGGACGGAATGGAAGCCGTAGAGGGATCGGTCCTCGATTCTTCGACAATGGACCCCGTCCCCTTCGCCAATATCCATGGAGAATCCTTTCATCCGCTCGAGGGAGGTACGAGGGACATGTGCCGTGAATATCCCTGGGCCGTGGAATTCTTTTCCGATATGGCGCAGGATCGGGGACCCGGTATAACTCTCTTCACGGACCATACCCATTCCGTTGCGGATGGATACTACAGGGTATGGGGAAAGGAAAAGGTTTACATAAGATGCTCCACGGAGGGATACTTCCCGTACCAGGGGCTTGTTGACCTTACAACCAGGGCAGGGGATACTAACAATATTCTGCTGGATCCGATACCTCCTGCAACAAGCCACATCGTCGGCATGATTCAGGATGAGAACGGCAATCCGATCCCGGGGACCATATATCTCATAGAACAGGATCATCCCGATAATCTTTTTGATGCTCTGGATGTGGGGGAGAACGGGACCTTCGACATCCGGCTCCATCCGGCATCGTACAGGATCATCTACGGGAACGAGACACTCCACAACGAGACATTACTGGAAGTCAACGAGAGCGGCATTGAAGATCTCATTCTACCCCTTATACCATACTCCTACATCAACGGGACCGTGACGAACGGATCGGGAGCTCCCCTCCCCGGTTTCAACGTTTCGCTTTATCCCGCAGGGGAAGCCGTTCCCCCGATCGATTCCAGGCAGACGGACGGGAACGGGAACTTCTCGTTCCTTGCAAGGAGCGGAGATTACAGGATAGAGGTGAATGGAACGGACCAATATCTGGACCTTTCCCTGAACATTCCAGGTGTTACCGGATGGAACGACATCCATCTGGATGTGGTCCTCTACAACAGAACCTCGGGGAATGTGGAAGGTGTCGTCAGGGGAGATGGAGGCCCCCTCGAAGTGGCGGTTCCCAATGCATCCGTCATGCTGAGGAATTCCACCGGCGGCATCCTGGCAGAAACGATGACGGACTCTCTCGGCCATTTCGTTTTCAACAATGTTCAGTTCGGGAGCGGGTATTATATTATCGTGGAGCCTCCCAGTGATTGGAAGAAGACAACGGAAGGTGGCCACGGTTACCTGAACCTCACAACCGACAGGTTCGACCTGCACACACGGGTTCTGTTCCTCGATCTCGTCCTTGAATACATCGAGCCTCCGCTCCCCGGTTTCTTCAACGTGACCCTGCATTCTCCCGTGGGCACCGGGGTGCTGCTGGACGAGCCTGTACGATTGTCATTCTCCGATGCGGTGAACTCCTCATATCTGGAAGGGAATCTTTCCGTATCACCCCTGGTGGGAAACCTGACCTTCAGATGGAACGGGGATGGAACGGGGGTCGTGATCGACCACGATGACTTCCGGAAGAACACCACATATACCGTTACCATCTCCGGCCTGTTGACCTCTTCCTCGGGGAAGCTTCTGTGGGGCGAGGGGGATTTCAGCTGGAATTTCACAACAGGCGATGAGACCGGTGCCTGGAACCTCATCACGGCCACGGTGGAAACCCTCTCCGACAGGACCACCTTCTTCAACGCTACCGGGGATCCGGGCCTGACGGTCCATGTGGTCATCGAGGGGAAAGGCTCGTACATGCTGGTGGAAGCCGGGGCCGGCATCTATTCCGTCGAGATACCACCCGGGGACCTTGAATGGGACACGGAATACTTCTACCATTTCTCCGATGTCATCGACGGTCCCGATCTGGCACCCGATCTGGCAGGGAGCTTCAGGACCGCGGCCCGGCCTTCGGTACAGGGAGGTGACGACGACGATGATGACACATCGAAGGAAGATGAGAGCAGCGATGCGTGGAAGATAGTCCTTTTTGTCATCCTCGTCCTGCTGATACTCGCGGTGCTCACAGCGATCTTGGTCCTGCTTGCCGCAAGGTCCGGGAAGGGCGGGTACGGAGGGGAAGAGGAATAGTCGTCACCCCGGTGGACCCGGCCGGGTGATATTCGATATCACCCAAAAGGGATATATGGACGTATTTACCATGAAGCCACGGGTGGTTCGGAATTGTTCAGCTCCCTCTCCCGAAGGTTCACACTCCTGGCACTGCTGACGACCATGGTCCTCGTAATTCCGCAGGGCTCGGCCCTTGACGTCGGGCGCATCGATCCGAGGCTGAGGACCCATGACATACCCGGAGGCTCGGTCGACCCCTATCTCGAGAAGGTCCTGGAAGGGGATCATGAAGAGAGGATGAGGGTCCTGGTCCGGTTCAGCAGCTGGCCGATAGAGGACGATATAGGATTCGCAAGGGAGATAGGCATGGACCATCTCTGCACGATGAAGGTTCTTCCCGTGGCCTGGCTGGAAGGTACGGAGGAACAGATAAGGACCCTGTCGAACTACCGCAGGACGGAATGGATGGAGTATGACGGCGATCTGGACCTGTTCATGGAAAGGTCCCTCACGACGATAAACGCGACAGTTGCCTGGAATTCGTGGATAGAGAGGACGCCCAACAGGTACGAGACCATTGACGGCAGCGGGATAACGGTGGTGGTCCTCGATACCGGGATAGATGCCGGTCACCCGGACCTGGACTATGGTGAGAAGACCCTTGTCAATCTGAAGGCGGACATACCGGGAGCACCATGGTATGAACTGGAGAATTCGGATACCAGTTATGGCCACGGCACCCATTGTGCGGGTACGATAGCGGGGAACGGTGACGCTTCCGCGGGGGCAAGGTCCGGGGTGGCCCCCGGAGCGAACCTGATCGGGCTGTGTGTCGGTGATGTGGGGATCACGCTGACGAACACCTACTACGGTCTGGAATGGGTTTACGAGAATTCCCGACCCCCGAACCCGTACAACATAAAGGTTGTGTCCAACTCGTGGGGAGGGGGAGCGGCGGAATATGACCCCCAGGATGCCACTTCCCTCATCTGCCAGAAGATAACGTTCGAGAACAACGTACTGGTGGTGTTCGCGATGGGTAACGCAGGGAGCGGGGATCATGACGGTTCCGAACTGACGGCATCGCCCACCGGTCTGATACCGTCGAATATCGGAGTGGCGGCCACAGAAAGGGATGGCTCCGGCATCGCCTATTTCTCGTCCCGGGGGGAGAAGGGAAAGAACCACACTTATCCGGACGTTGCAGCTCCCGGGGTCAAGATATGGTCCGCCCATGCAAGATTGACGGAGATATCCGCAATGTCCAAACTTCGAGGAAATCCCAACCCCTATTATCTGGCCATATCGGGCACCTCGATGGCGACACCCCATGTATCGGGGCTTGCCGCCCTGATGTTCCAGGCTGCTCCGTCATTGAGGATATCAGATAGATGGGAGGATTATTCGGGGGATGATCCCGAAGCATGGTATTCGAACACTTTCAACAGGATCCATGAGATAGAATGGATAATGGAGCAGTCAGCGAGATACATCCAGCCGGACGGCATCCCACTATCGGACGAATCGGGGGACAATGGTGTTCCCGAGCCAGGGGACAGGGGGCCAACCGAGGTGGGATGGGATGGGAAACCCATAGATTGGGCGCAGGGATACGGTCTTGTGGATGCGGAGAAATGCGTGGGGATCGCGCTGACACTGCAGGAATTGAGGGACCGATGGCCTCAGACCGAATGGAACGTCAATGACGCGATCAGGATATACGAGGAAAGGGAGGTGTTCCACAGGTCCGCCATCACTGCCGAGACGGACATCCTCGAGACGGGATGGGAGGGCGAATTCGCGAGATATGCACAGGACCAGGACGGTCCGCTGCTCGTGCAGAACCAGTCCAGATTGATATGGATACCCGAGCATGCGGTGGAGCTTTCCATATTGATGAACTATGATCTCGTGAACATCCAGGACAGGACCGTGGGGGACCTCACATTCGTGATAGATTTCGACAATGACGGTGTGTTCGATTACCAGCATCCCTTTCTCGGATCCCGCCTGACAGGTACCAAATCCGAAACCCTGCCGATAGACAGTGAAGATACGGGAAGGTACTGGGCAATCGGCGTCTACGGCCAGGGTTTCAAGGTCATAAGGCCGCTCAAGGACAGGGAATTCATGGAGCTGAGGATAGAATACACCATGGGGCTCCGACTCAGGATGGACGTGGGATCGCAGGAGGATGTGGTGGTATCTCCCCCTCCGCCCAGTTCCCAGGTCTCCGCATGGATGCCCGGGGAGTCATCTCCCGACCATGCCGGAGGAAGACTGATTCTGGAGGGGGTCGAGTACGATATTTCAAGGGTCCAGCCGCTTCCCGAACCCGAGAAGGGGATGGAGAAGGGTGGATTCCCGTGGTGGTGGATCCTCCTGCTGGCTGCCGCTGTTCTCTTCGGTGGAGCCTTCTACCTGAGAAAAAGAAAAGGGAGGCGAAGCAGGGAATGAGGTTCGCGTCCCCCACGCTTCTCGTCTTGCTGTTCCTGGTATCCTTACAGGTATCTCCGTCGACATACGGTGTCCCTCCCGGGAACGAGGGAGGCGATATCATCCTGTCGAAGCTTTCGGTCTCCCTCCTTCATGCGGGCATCGAGGTCCGAGACGGTGTCCTGGTCCATGAACTGTGTGACCGGGATCCACTACCGGTGCTGCTGCATGTCGATGAGGGTAAGAGGGGCGCTCTCCGCCCGAGGCTCGTGGAAATGGGCGTCAGGATGGGTTACAGATTCACCTCTCTGGAGGTGTACGAAGCATGGGCGCCTCTTGATGTCATGCCCCGTTTGACCCTGCTGGATGAGGTGACCTACATCGAATGGAACGCTCCCGGCACCTTCGACACGGAGATCTCGACAGCCGCGATAATGGCCCCCAGGGTCTGGTCATCCGTCATCAGGGACGGCTCTTCTGTCAAGGAGGGGATCAGGGGGCGCGGGATCGGAATTGCGGTCGTTGATTCGGGAATAGATGCCGGTCACCCGGACCTTGACTACGGCTTCAAGACCGTGAAGAACATCAAGGCCGTGAGGGCCGGTGACCCCTGGGTGGAGATGGAGAACACCGACACTTCGGTGGGACACGGCTCCCACTGTGCCGGTATCTCCGCCGGCAACGGGGATGCCTCCGCGGGGGGACGGTCGGGTGTGGCTCCGGAGGCGAACCTCATAGGGCTCTCGCTCACCGAAGGTGACGAGGAGGTATCGACATCGAACTATCTTTACGGCCTGGAATGGGTGTTCGAGAATTCCAGACCGCATGCGAACCCCTACAACATCAAGGTATGCACGAATTCGTGGCACACAACGGTCGGAGAGTACGATCCGGAGATGGCACTGTCGAAGATCATAAACAGGCTGACATACGAGAACAATGTCGTATGCACGTTCTCGGCAGGGAACGACGGGAGGCAGGATCCGGAGGGTACGGTGGTATGGACCTCCCAGCAGGGGAACACACCCTCGGCCGTGATGGTGGCGGCCTATGCGAGGGACGGGTCCTATGTGGCGGAGTTCACATCCCACGGCCAGGTGGGTCTGAACCATACCTATCCTGACGTGGGGGCGCCAGGGGTCAGGATATGGTCCGCCCATGCGAGAAGGACCGGGATATCCGCGGGTTCCAAACTGTCCGGTAATCCGAATCCCTACTATCTTGCAATATCGGGGACATCGATGTCCACTCCCCATGTTGCCGGAACGGTCGCGCTTCTCTGGGAAGCATGCCCTTCGATGGGTATTTCCGGATGGGAGGAGGATTACAACGGGTCGGACCCGGAATGGTTCCATTCGCACGAGTTCAGGTTCGTCCATGATGCGGAGCTCATACTGGAGGCATCCGCGACTCCCATACCCTTCAGGGAAGGGTCGGGCGATTCGACCGGCGTCTTCGTCGACGATCCCTCCGTGGGATGGGGCGGGAGGGAGATCGATTACGCCCAGGGTTACGGTTTTATCGATGTGGAGAAGGCCGTGGGCATCGCTCTCACCCTTCAGGAACTGAGGAGCAGGTTCCTTGACAGATACGTCGATGTATTCACAGCACTGAAGGTGTATGAGGGCGCAATGGACCTCAACCTGTCGGTCGCATCCTCCACATTGATGACCTCATGGGAAGGGGAGTATTCCCGCTTCAACGACCAGAACGGCAAACCCCTTGTGGTCCAGAACCAGACCAAGCTGGTCTATGTCCCGGAAGGGGTGGGGTCGATGAGCATTACACTTGAATATGACGCCCTCTCACTCCCGGACATGTACGTTGGCGGTCTGACGGTCGATGTCGATACGGACGGTGATGGTCAGGCGGATTTCAGCGGGGGCCCGCCTCTTGCACCCGGAACAAGGACATTCCGGATCCCGGTGTCGGGAACGGACGTCTTCTACCGCGTCATGATAAGGGGTCAGGGGATAAAGGTGATACGACCCGTAAGGGAAACGAGCTACGTGGAACTGAGGATACCGTATTCCATCACGGTGGAAATGGAGCTTGACACCCAGGGAGCCGAGGTCCCGAGGGAAGCATATTCGAGTGCAATGGGTGCTTTCATCATAGGGGACGGCAGAGAGTCCCCTGTCAACAGCACATTGGGGATCAGGGTCTACGATCTCGGCGGCATAGGCGACCCGTTCGGGGAAGAGGGATATCGTGAGAGGGGCGAGGCCCCCTCCTCCCTGCTGTTGATAATCCTGCTCACCGCAGCGGTGACATTGCTGTCCATTTACGGATATCACAGGATCAGGAAAAGGAATCGGAAAGGGGGAGAATCCTGAGATCGTTTCCGATGTGAACAAGGACACCTTTGGAATCGCCGAACCCCCTTGAGTAACGGATTCTTACGCATGTTCTGCATATTTAGGGGTTCTTTTTATTGGTAAATAAACCCAACTCCCTTCCGGTGACAGCATGGGGTACAGAAGAATAAACACCGTGGAGGAGCTTCTTCAGAACAGGAACAGACAGAAGATCTACGATGCGATAAGGAGGTACCCGGGGATGAGCTTCACCGATCTGAGAGTGATGCTCGATATCAAGAACGGTACACTCTCGCACCACCTTATAAAGCTCGAGAAGGAGGGCCTCGTCCGGTCGAAGAAGATAGGGATCTTCAGACGGTTCTATCCGGCAGGGAGCGCCATGCCCAAGGACATGGAAGAGAAGATAATCGAGGTGATCCTTGATGATCCGGGCATCTCCCAGACCGCGGTTGCAAAGCGTCTCTCCATTACAAGGCAGGTGGCGAACTATCATATCAACTCCCTTCGCAGAAGGGGAAAACTTGTCGTTCGCAGGTCGGGAAGGAGTTCCGAGATATATCTGAGATGAATCACGGAAGATGAGTCTGTTCAGCCCCCAGGCTGCCCACAACATGATAATGACAGCATATGGGTCCAACCCCCCTCCGCTTCGGGGAACCGTGGCATCCCCTGTCATCCTATCTCTTGTTAAGCGTGTAAGCACAGTTGGTGCATTTCCACAGTTCGAATATATCCTGACCCCTTGAAAAAGGTATCAGATATCCCTTCTCGCATTTCGGACAGGGTGGAAAGAATTCCGCCATTTTTGCCGCCTCCAACACTAAAACCCGGAATCAGTATATAATCATTGCTGAAAGCCAGCGTTGTCTGGCGATCAAAGGATCTTCGACAGGATTATTATGCCGAGGGAAACCACGACAACGGTGATAAGCAGAAGAGTGAGATGGACATGCGGTCCCTGTTCCTCATCGTTCAGAGCTCCCACCAGACCTTTCCTTTTCAGGGTTCGGAAGACAACCGAAACGGAATACCTGGGGGGGGAGATCCCGCCTTCTCTTTCTCCGTTCTCCATGGTATCGGGCGAAGAAAGGCCGGGGATTACTTAATCGTTTCCATCCGGGATCTTCCTTCCCTTCCGGGAAATCCGTATCACTTTCGACGCCACCCATTCACTTTCCGTCCCTGCCCGGTAGCCTTCGGTCCATCACCCGATAAAGTTATTATCGATACAGGGTTACACCATTGATTTCGGAAGTGATCCGATGACAGTTATCGTTGATGGTGATGGGCTCACGATAGAGGACATCGTAAGGATAGCCAGGCGCGGTGAGAAGATGGAGTTCTCACCGGAAGCCCGGGCAAGGATCGAGAGGTGTCAGAAAATGATCACCGAGCTCGTGGCGCGGGGTGAGAAGATATATGGTGTGACGACGGGCATAGGTGAGCTGGCATCTGTTTTCCTCACACCGGAACAGGGACTGGAGCTCCAGAAGAAGATAGTATTCTCACATTCGGCCTCCTACGGGGATGAGCTTCCGGCGGAAGAGATAAGGGCCGCAATGGCCGCGAGGGCGAACACCTGGGCGAAGGGTCATTCGGGGCTGCGTCTTGACACCGCAAGGACCTATGTCGAGATGGTCAACCGTCGTGTCACCCCCGTCGTCTACGAGAAGGGATCGGTCGGCTGCTCGGGGGATCTGAGCCCCCTTTCACAGATCGCCGAGGTACTGCTCGGGGAGGGTACGGCAACCTACGAGGGGGAGAAGGTTCCCGGAGAGAAGGCCATGAAGATGGCCGGCCTGGAACCGGTGACCCCGACCTACAAGGAGGGGTTGGCCCTGATAAACGGGACACAGGTGATGGTGGGCCAGATGGCACTCATCCTCAACGATTCCAGGGACCTCATCAAGAACGCCATCATAGCCTCCGCCATGAGCCTTGACGCTCTCAATTCGGTGGTCAAGCCGTTCGATGAGAGGGTTCACGCACTGAGACCGCACAGGGGCCAGGTCATCGTCGCTTCCCACCTGAGAAGGCTTTTCCGGGATTCGGAGATACTGTCCAATCCGTCGGGAAAGGTTCAGGACGGGTATTCCTTGAGATGTACACCCCAGGCCCTTGGTCCGACAATAGATCTCTGGCATTATGCCAGGGATACGATAGAACTCGAACTCAACTCGGTGGTGGACAATCCCATATTCTTCCCCGACGAGATGGACCATATCGGGGCGGGGAACTTCCACGGACAGCCCATAGGAATCGCGGCGGATGTTCTGAAGATAGGGATGGCCGAGGTGTGCGACCTCTCGGAGAGACATATCAACAGACTTCTCAATCCGGCTCTGTCCGGACTTCCCGCCTTCCTGGTCGAGGGTGCCGGAATGAATTCGGGCCAGATGGTGGCACAGTACACCGCTGCGGTGATGGTGTCGGAGAACAAGGTCCTCTCCCATCCCGCATCGGTGGATTCCATCTCCGTTTCCGCGGACCAGGAGGACCATGTTTCCATGGGCCCCGTGGCCATCAGACATCTGAAGGAGATAAACAGGAACGCCGTCGGAGTGCTGGCCATCGAGATGATGGCGGCGGCACAGGCTATGGACTTCAGGAAACCCCTGAAACCCGGAAAGGGAACCGGGGCCGCCTACGAGATGATAAGGGAGAGGGTGGACTTCATGGAGGAGGATCGTCCCCTCCATCCGGATATCAGGGCCATTTCCGATCTCATCACCTCCGGCAGGCTCCTCGAGGCTGTTGAGAGCGAGGTCGGAGAGCTTACGATCTGAGACCCATTCCCCGCATGGCCCCCCGTCTCTGGCCAATCCAGCACCATTTCCCTTCATGGAAAATTAAATATGTTAAAACGATAATACTTCACAGGCTCAACCAAACTACTGCCACCAGTGTGTCAAGTGGTCAGGTTTCCTAATAGAGATGTGTGTCAGGTGGGGCATATGATGATTCGAAAAACGTTCTTGGTAGCTGTGTCAGTCTTGGTCTTAGTGGGTGTTCCTATCTTCAGCCTAACCTCCGTGGAGGGAGCTGGCGATGGTCAGGATCTTGGTCCCGGAGCAACCACTGTTACAACTGATTACGAGGTTCTATCCGGAGAGACGAAAGAGATCACCGATGAGGATTGGGAGCTCAATGCGAACATATATGTACGCAATGGAGGAACGCTCTACATAAACAATACGAAGATAAAATGGGGAGGGACCACAGATGGCGAATATGGCCTGTATGTGGACAACGGCGGTGTCCTGTACATCGATCAGAACTGCAATTTCACAGCTCAGGATACCACAACCCATCAATATAGGGAGAAGGTCATTGGTACGAACACTTATGTAATGGAATCCTGGGGGGTACACTGGAAATTCTATGTGAGGGGGACCGCCAGGATCAACAATTCGTATTTCGGCTATATGTGGGGGGAGACTGGTGGCTACATCACGGACCATGAAGGTGGGATCGTATGTGCCAGTGATGACATAATCATCTACAATTGCGTGATCCAATATACCGAGTGCAACGCCATCGCGATCCTGAATCCTGATCTGGCGGATTATCAGAGCCAGGGTGATGGTTTCTCGCCCAGGATAGATAGGGTTACAATTGACAACACCACCCGGTACGGCATATTTGTCGGTGGTGACAAGAGTTCTCCCACCATCACCAATTCAACGGTAAGGGGAGCACCTGTTCAGGGCATCACTTACTTTGTGGGGGCTGACGGGTATTTGAATGACACCACCATTTCCGGTTGCGAGGATGGTCTGGAACTGGATCCAGTAACAGGCAGCGGATATTCCGCCACGCTGCTTGTCAACAGATGTCATTTCGATGGAAACAACAATTCTGGATTCATAGCAGGACGCGGGGGAACGGTGAAGTTCCGCAACTCCACGTTCAACAACAACAAGGGGCCAGGGGTGATAATGCAGGTATCCACCTCCAGCGGAATACAGTCCATAGAGATCTACGATTCCGAGGTGAAGAATAACGCAAAGGAAGGGTTGACAGCATTGGTTAATACGGTATCAGCAATAATTCAGAACGTCGAGATTGCAGAGAATGGAGGTAACGGGATATGGCTTCCGGCCACTTCCAACTCTGCTCCTTATATTGTAGATTCAAGTATCCACGATAACGGTAGATACGGTATCTATTCCAACGGTAGCGCGGGATATGTTCAGGGAACGGAGCTTTACAGGAATGATCTGGGGAATATATTTGCGGTAAATGGATCCACGATCTCCATTTCGTCAAGTGACATCCATCATGCCGATTACGGAATAAAGGTCCTGGATGCGGCACCGTCTATCTCGGATAATGATCTAAGATTGAACGGTGTGGGAGTGAATCTTGATGGATCCGGTGCCCTCTCCTTGGGAGGAAACACCTTCTTCTCCAACGAGATAGGCCTGTTTTCAAGAGTGGATGACGTCGCTGTCCAGCAAAACAATTTCGACAGTCATTCGTCGAACACTGCGATGATTCTCGATCTCAGGGGAGATAAAACAGCAAATGTGAGGTTCTGCAACTTCACGAACAACAAGGATGCCGTGAAAATTTACGGAGGCGAAGTTGCAAGGTTCCAGAATATTAGTGTCACCGGATCATCGGGCAGCGCCCTGTTCGGTCGATACGGGGCGAACTTCACCGTGCGGACCTCCGAATTCTCCGGGAACACCATGGACTTCATCCTGAACGATGCTTCAACGGGAAAGGCCTTTTCTTGCGGAACACCTTCCTCCAAGGTCACGATACAGGATAGGGATTCCGAATTCTGGCATTACTGGAGGGTTTCCGTGGAGGTCATGAACAACGTTACCCTTGCCCCGGTGACCGATGCCAACATGGTGATATATTCCGATGAAGGGGAGGCCCTGGCATCGGAAGAAACCTTCTTCGACGGCACCGCAGCGGTTGATTCCCCGCAGTACATGATCGATGGTTCGGGGATGACCAGCTACATGCCGGTCAATCTTACGGTGGCCAAGGAGAACTACATACCTTTCTGGGAACCCGACCTTCCGAACACGGAGGACCATCATGAGGTGGTGTACCTGGCTGAGAACAGGGCCCCGTCGCTTCCGTTCCCGCCGGGAAACCAGCCGACAATCACTCATCAGAACAGGCCCCTTTTGACATGGCTTCCTCCTTACGACTGGAATCAGGATAAGATAGGATACAAGGTAAACGTGTGGCAGGATGACATGAGCACCGGACAGCACGTGGTCGTCGACGCCATTGTCCACAATCCCCAGTACATGTTCAGGAAGAACCTGAGATACAACCACGAATTCTGGGTCGAGGTGGTCGCATTCGATCCATGGGGCCTCAGCGACACCACGGTGTTCAGCTTCAGGACGGTGAACACTCCCCCAACATCCCCGGTGGCTTCCTTCGTTGAAGCCCCGGTCCCTTCACTTGTGGACCTTGAGGTTCGGATAGACAATGCTTCGACGGATTCTGACACGAATCCCGTCGATAACATCACATATCTCGTGGAATGGTATGCCTTCAGGGAGGACACCTGGGTCATTATCATGTCGGGTTCGAACCAGTTCATACTGGACCACAATCTTACTTTCGAGGGCGACAAGATAAGGGCGGTAATCAAGCCGTTCGACGGTATCGAATACGGTGTTCCGGTGACCCTCGAGACCCAGGTTGTGAACTTCGTCCCGCATGCTCTTGTGGATTATGTCGAGATAGAACTTAACGAGGATGAACCTGCAACCGGTCTCATCAATCTGTCGGCACTGTTCACGGACAGGGACGGTGACGATCTCTCTTTCAACGTTAAGATACAGAGAAACGTCGGCGCGGAGATCGACAAGGTGACGAACGCGATCACCTTCATACCGGATCCGAACTGGATGGGCAAGGATTACCTGATCATCGAAGCGCTTGACTCCAAGCCCCACGCCGAGGACAATCCCACAATTCAGGTAAATATAACCGTGAAAGGTGTGAACGATGCTCCTGTCATCACCGAGGTAAACGACAAGGTGGTGGAAAAGGGTTCCATATCCCTTGTTCAGGACATCCAGGGCGCGACCGCCGTCATCACGGTGAAGGGTTACGACCCCGATGAGCTTTACGGTGATTCCTACGAGTTCTCAACGAACTTCCTGGATGTCATCGGTGAAGGGATCCTGGATGAGGACGACTTCATGTTCGAGAGGACCACCGGCAGAATGTCCGTCTTCCTGAAGAACGCCATTGTGGGAGAACATATCTTCAACATCACCGTCACGGATGAAGCCGGGCTTTCCTCATCGACACCCATAAAACTTCTCGTCGAGAACAGGAACGACGCTCCGACCGTTCCGGAGATAATCTCCCACACGAACGGAGAGGTTGTCAAGCTTCCGCCCGGCGAGAACAAGATAACTTTCTCGGCTTCGCCGGCAGACGATCCGGACCTTCACATACCCGACTCGGAAGAACATCTCGAATATGATTGGAACTTCGGAGAGGGATGGATCGAGAACATAGGGTTCGAGAACGTCGAGGCCGAGTTCCCCGTATCGGGTGAATACGAGATACGGGTGAGGGTGAGGGATTCGATGGGTCTCTACGAGGAATCCTCCATAAAGATCATGGTGAACGTTACCGCGGAGTCGATCCAGTTTGCGGAACAGACAGAGAAGACCTTCTTCGAGGAGTGGGGTCTGATATTGATACTTGCCATCATAGCGGTTATCGTCATCGCAGTGATACTCTTCCTGGTGTTCAGAAAGGATGAGCTCTCCGACACTGCCAAGGAGGTGGAACAGGAACACGAGGCTCTGGTTGCCAAGCAGCAGGAGGAGGCATTGATGGCCCAGGAAAAGCTCCAGGCATTGATGTCCGGGACACCCTATCCGGAGACCACGGGACCGGCCCTGCCTTCCGCAGGGGAGGGGGTGCCATCATACGAGGCCCTGCCCTCAGCGGAAACGGAGGGAGCTCCTCCGCAGGAAGGTGCGGTGGAGGGATATCAGGAACAGCCTCCCGTGCCTGGATATGAGCAGCAGCCCCCCGCCGAGCCGGGCTATGAACAGCCACCTGCACCTGCCTATCAGCCTCCGGCAATGGAAGAGCAGCCCATGCAGGCTCCACCCACGGAGATGCCGCCCGGCACCCCGGAGGAGCAGCCTCCGGCAGCTCCCGAACCGGCGGTACCCGGAGCGGTTCCCCCGACACAGCCTCAGGAAGGCCAGGACCCGACATACCTGCCTCCGCCCGAAGAGCAGCAGCAGTAAAGAGTATGAAACGGTAAGGAAGTGGGGGCCATGCCCCCACTCTTTTCAACCTGATCCATAGATATAACTCGGGCCGAAAACGGTCTAATCGAACCTTTCATGCGCTCAATTTGATGCAGTCCCCCGACGAGATCCTTTCGAGTCCGCTGTCGGTCCTGACGACAAGTGCACCCGTCTGGTCGAGTCCAAGGGCCCTCCCGAAAACATCCCCCCCGCTGGTCAGGACCCTTACCTCCTCACCGATGGTATCGGATCTGCTGCTCCACTGGTCCAGAAGGTCCTCTTTCTGTCCGTCGATGAACTGGGAGTAAACGAGATCCAGGAAATAGAGCAGGTCTCTTGCGAACTGGTTCGGGTCTATATCCGTTCCGGAGACATCCCTGAGGGATGTGGAGCTCTGCCTGATATCTTCGGGGAGATCATCCAGCGATGTATTGACGTTGATGCCTATTCCGACAATGACATGTTCCACGTTTCTTCCCTTGACGGACGATCTCGTCATGATGCCCGAAACCTTCTTTCCATCGATGAGCACATCATTCGGCCATTTCAGTCTTGCCTCGGTGAATGTCGTGCACTGTATGGCCTTGGATACTGCGAGCCCCATCACCAGGGGGAGCACGGAAATCTCGTCGGGTCCCAGGCTGGGTCTGAGCACGATGGAGAGATAGATCCCACCCCTGGGGGAGTGGAACCTTCTTTCATTCCTCCCCTTTCCCTCGCTCTGGGAGTTTGCAATGATGACGGTTCCTTCCCGGGCCCCTCCTTCCGCCATCTCCCGGGCCAGTTCGTTGGTGGATGTCACGACGTCGTGAAAGTGGATGATGCGGCCTATGGTCCGGGTTGTGAGACCCTTCACACATGCATCCTTCTCAATATCTATCGAGGTCAATCCAACCACGACCGTGTCGTCACTCAATCGAAGAGTGTTCTCAGCAGGTCCATATCATATATCATCGCATGGATGTGGTCATCCTTGTCAACGACGGGCATCTGGTCGTAATCCTTCCTTCTCATCGTCCTGGCGGCCTCCCATACGGGGGCCCTTCTGTAGATTGTGGACAGATCCCTTGACATGAACTTCTCTATTGGATCCCTGGGAAGGTCGATCTTTGCCTCCTGGTAGTAGAGGTTCATCACGTTCCTCAGCCCCTCCCAGGTCCAGGAATCCTCATCCTCCGATATCCCGAGTGTGGTGAGAGTGACGTTCTCCCCGAGGTATTTGAAGTCGAAAAGGTCCCGGTCGGTCACCAGTCCGCAGAGTTCGGCATCATCGTCCAGAACCGGCATGGCGTAGACCTTTGACAGATTGATCATGGTGGCTGCAACGTTTGCGGGAGTGCACTTGTGGATGCATACGGTGTGGGAGCGGATGAGATCCTCCACCGGAAGGTCTATCTTCCTCTTCTCCACGACCTTCAGCATATCGGAGGGTGTGATGAGGCCGACGATCTCTCCCTTTCTGACAACGGGCAGCCTCCGGATGTTTTCCTCGAACATCAACCTTGCCGCCTTCTCCAAGGTCGTGTTGGGAGATGCCGTCGGGACATCCCATTCCATGAGAACCGCCACCTGTTCCTCCTCCGGGTTATCGAAGATATCCTTTCTGGTGATCATCCCCAGAACCTTGTTGTTCTCGTCGACAACGGGTAGACCTGTCCTCTTGTTCTTTACAAGCAGGGAGAGTACCTCATCCCTTGTTGTGGGCAGTCTTGCAACTATGGGTTCCGGGACCATTACTTCCGAGATGTTCATGGGTTCGTACCTCCGGTTCACTAGCCATCTTGGAATTGGTATTAAAGGCTTTTGAGACGTCTGCGGGGAGGGGTTTTCGACCACGGTCCGGTCCACAGAACATCCTCGCTCCCCGCGAACCTCACGATGTGGGATACGGGATCGGCGGTCATCTCGCCGACCCCGGTATCGATGATGAGAAGATGTGCCTCATCTCCCACACGGGGCCATCCGCTCCCCCACATCCTGCCCCCTCCAGGGAGCTTGTTCAGGAGGGATGATCCGGCAAGTGAGGCTCCCGCAGCCATCATGAAAACCCTGTAAGCCGCCTCGCTGCCCTCCATGCCGGCGGTTCTGAGCAGCATCCACGCCTCCTCCATCTCCCTGAACATGTCCTGTCTGACCGAGAGGGCATTGTCCGTTCCCAGACCGATCATCAGCCCCTCGTCCATCATCCGTGGGAGGGGCACACCGAGGGAGAAGGTCCGATTTGCCCGGGGGCATACCGCCACCGGAATATTCCTTTCGGCAAGCGCCCTCCAATCGTCCCGGGTTCCGGAAACCATATGCACCACGAGGTCCGGGTCAAGTTCGAGAAGCCTGTCCATATCTTCCCTGAAAAGTTCGGAGGCATGCAGGGCAAATACCTTCCCTTCATTCCTGCAGAGCTCCCTCAATTCCGGGGTACAGCTCTCCAGAGAGGGCATTCCAAGACCGTCGGAGGTATCTATCAGCGTTTCCGGGTCATCTCCCTTTTCCGGCCTTCCGAGGGGATGTATCCTGGGTCCCGTATCTTCTGATGCTGCCCTCAGGACCTTCACACCCTCGATCCCCCCCTCCCTGAAATCAAGGACCCGGGTGGTGCCCGTCGACAGCTCCCTTATGGAGGCTCTGATGGAGGAGAGGAGGGAAGCTCCGGACGCGTTCTCCAGAAAGCGGTGTTTGAGCCCCCCGGGAAGTACGGTATCCTCCAGGGAGGGCGGGAGATGACCTCTTGCGCCATGATCTCCCAGATGCGCATGCATGTCGAAAAGACCGGGGTAGATCGATCCCCTCACGACCTCACCGTCTCCATCCCTGACGGTCTCTCCAATGTCAACGTACTCTATCCTGCCATCCACGACACCGATGGTGCATCTCTCGTGACCGTCGGGCAGGATGAGGTCTCCGGTGAGGATGGTTCTCCCCATGTCCATGAATCCCGCATGGCCTTGATTATATTTGTGTGTGAGGATGGGGGAACAATCAATATCGTTATTTGCCAACAATGCAATCGGGACATGGATGAGGATCCTCCATGTGAACAACCAGGCATCCGTCGGTTACCTCCTGTCGAGGGCTCAGAGGGAGCTTGGTCACGTATCGGACCTTCTTGCACAGCCCAATCCATATCAGAGAGCTCCGGACCATACAGCGGAGGGTGTCAAGGGGATATTTCTCAAGCTCATGGCCCTGGCACCGGGGTATGATCTGATCCACGTTCACGGAGGGATAGGTATTTCGGGAGTCGGTATGGCCCCCCTCAAGGTGTTGAGAAAGAGGTTCTTCGCCCATTATCACGGTTCCGAGCTGAGGTCCGATATCCAGACCTCGTTCCACATGCTTGCCGAGAGGATCTTCGTGTCGACACCGGACCTGCTCGCTTTCTCCGGCCATGTTGGCGGCAGGGAGCTCATACACATACCGAATCCGGTATTCGTCGAGGGAGTGGAACCCGTGGACTGGGAGGCAAGGATGGCCGGATTGGAGGGGGGAGCTCCTCTCAGGATAGTCCATCTCCCCTCGGTAAGGGAAGTGAAGGGGACGGACTTCGTGCTGAAGGCCGTGGAGGAGGCAAGGGAAAGGGGTGCCAGGGTCGAACTTGACATAGTGGAGAACGTCCCCGTCGCCGATGCCATGAAGAGGCTCGAGGCCTCGGATCTCTGCATAGACTGGATGTCCCCGGATTACAGGATCCACGGAGTGGTTTCCATAGAGGCAATGCTCAGGGCCATTCCGGTGATCTGCAACATAGACCGTACCCTTTATCCGGAAGAGATACCGATAATATCCGCCCCGCCCGGCGGACTGGCGGAGAAACTGCTCGAGATCGACAGGATGAGGGAGGAGCTTCCGCGCAGGGGGAAGCTTTCAAGGGAGTATGCCATCAGGATGCATCATCCGATGAAGGCTGCAAGGATGATAGAGGAATATCTATGAGGAGCCAAGGAACGGGGAACGGGCTGCTAGGGATGATCGGAAGGAGGATGATACGATGATAAGCGAGAGGGCCGCGGTCCACGAGAACGTTGAAATGGGCAAGGAATGCATTGTGGAGGACTTTGCGGTGATCGGAGCGCCTGTCATGGGGGAAGAGACGAACCCGAGAACGATTATAGGTGACGGGGCCGTGATCCGTTCTCACACCGTGATCTATGCCGGGAATGTCATAGGCAGAGGGTTCCGGACCGGAAACAAGACGAACATAAGGGAATTCAACAGGATAGGGGATGATGTCAGCATAGGCACCCTTTCCGTGGTGGAGCATCATGTGACGATCGGAAATGGTGTAAGGATCCATTCCCAGGCGTTCATTCCCGAGTTCTCCCGGCTCGAGGACGGGTGCTGGATAGGTCCGAATGTGGTCCTGACCAATGCCCGGTATCCCAATTCACCCCGTACAAAGGAGCATCTGGAAGGCGTTGTAGTGGGAAGAGGTGCCGTTGTGGGGGCAAATGCCACACTGCTTCCGGGAATAGAGCTGGGAGAGAACAGCCTGGTGGGAGCCGGCTCCGTCGTTTCCAGGGATGTGCCCCCCCATCGGATAGTTGCCGGAAATCCCGCAAGACCCATCGGTTGGGCCTGTGAATGCGGGATGCCCCTGAGGAAGGGGGATGTCATGATATGCCCCGGGTGCGGTAACAGGTATGCCCTGGATGGGAAGGAGAAGATCCGCCCGTTGTGACCCTCTTTGACAGGGGCATCTTTATAGGATTGGCAGGTATTCCACTGCCGATCCACGCCTTCGTGGTCCCGAAAGGAGGCATTCCCGATGAAGGTTGAACTGAACAGGATGTTCGTGAATGACAGGATAAAGGAATCCGTTCTCTCCGTGCTCGAGTCGGGGAGGTACGTCAAGGGGCCGATGGCAGCCGAGATGGAGAGAAAATTCGCCTCCATGGTGGGGTCCCCCTTCGCCGTGAGCTGCTCGTCGGGATCCACCGCCCTGATGCTTGCCTTCAGGGCCCTTGGTCTCGGCCCCGGAGACGAGGTCCTCATGCCCTCGCACACCTTCGTTGCATCCCTGAACGGATTCTACCATTACGGGGCGAGACCCGTTTTCGTGGACGTGGACCCGGAAACAATGACCATGGACCCGGAGAAAGCTTCCGATGCCGTAACGGATTCCACGAAGGCGGTTCTACCCGTTCACATATACGGCCACCCTGCGGACATGGGAGCCTTCGTCGACCTTGCCGAGGACAGGGAGATAGCCCTGATAGGTGATGCGGCCCAGGCACACGGTGCCGCATACAGGGGCACCGACGTGGGTGCCATCGGGGACATGACATGCTACTCCTTCTTCCCCTCCAAGATAGTGACCGTGGGAGGCGAGGGGGGGATGATCACATGCGAGGACGAGGAGCTCTACCTGAACCTCCAGGCCCTGAAGAATCACGGACGTTACGAGGGTGAACGCGACATATCCTCGATGCCGGGGTTCAATTTCAGGCTTCCCGAGATTCTGGCATCCATCGGCATCGTGCAGCTGGAGCACATGGAATCATGGATAGAGAGAAGAAGGGAGATAGCAAAAAGGTACAGCAGGGAGCTCGAAGGGGTGGGCGATACGAGGGTGCCCGTTGAGAGGGATTGGGCCAGACACGTCTATTACCTCTATGTCATCAGGACCTCGAGAAGGGACGAGCTGAGGACCCACCTTAAGAACAGGGGGATCTCGACCGGGATCCACTATCGCGTACCCGTTCATCGGATGCCATACATCGAGGGGAGATGGGAGCTTCCGGAAACGGAGTCGCTCGTGAACGAGATTCTGTCCCTTCCCATGCATCCCCTCCTGACGCCGGAGGAGCAGGATGCGGTCATAGAAGCGGTGCTGGACTTCTTCCGCAGCTCGTGAGTCCGGAGGACTCGGGGGCGGGTTTAAATATGCAACTTCCGTTAGAGCGCCGATGTCGGAAGGTGATGTAAGGTTCGCCGTTATCGGTTACGGGAACATAGGTTCCAGACATGTGGCCTTTCTGAGTGAGGTGGAGGGAGCGGTCGTCCACTACGTCTGTGATAAGGATGAGGAGAGGGCGAAAAAGGGCGCGGAGATGGCGGGATGCAGGCACTGCACCGACATTCGGGAGGTCCTTGACGATGATGATGTGGACGTTGTGGACATATGCACCCCGTCGGGGCTCCATGCCGACATGTCGGTTATGGCCATGGAGGCGGGCAAACATGCCCTCTCCGAGAAACCCATGGCGCTGTCTTTGAAGGATGCCGACAGGGTAATAGAGGCGGAGAGAAGGACCGGCAGGAAGTATTTTCTCGTGAAACAGAACCGTTACAATCCTCCCGTTGCAGCGCTGCGTGAAATGCTGGATACGGGAAGGATGGGCGAGGTATTCCTGATATCATCCGATGTTTTCTGGAACAGGAGGAGGTCCTATTACGAGGATTCGAAATGGAGGGGCACTCTCGAACTGGACGGAGGTGCCCTCTTCACACAGTCCTCCCATTTTGTCGATCTGATAATATGGATAGGTGGAAAACCCGTCAGGGTGGAGGCGTTCATGGAAAACGTGGACCATCCGTACATCGAGACCGAGGACACCGGGACCATCAGGATGGAGTTCGAGAACGGAGCCGTGGCCGTGATGAACTACACAACGGCAGCCTTCGGTCAGAACCTGGAAGGTTCCATCACCGTTCTCGGAAGGAAGGGCTCCATCAAGGTGGGGGGGAAATACCTGAACGAACTGACGGAATGGAATGTGGAGGGCGTGGAGAGACCCGAGCTTCCTCCCGGCAGGCCCCCCAACACCTACAAGGGCGGGTACCAGGGTTCCATGTCCAATCATGACAAGGTTCTCAGGAACGTCGTGGAGACCCTGAGGGGTAACAGCCGCATAGCGGTGAACAGCACCGAGGGACGGCTCACGGTCGAGGTCATGCAGGCGGCACACATCTCCGCACTGGAGAGAAGACCCGTCGAGCTTCCCCTGAGGGGAAAGGATGAGGATTTCGAGCTGTCAAGGGCTCCCCCATTCCCAAGGAGAAAGTAGGCCCCGTCATCGTGTCCGACTCCTTCACCCCTCCATATTATTTGACGCGGATCCCATTATGATCTCCCGAAGTTCTCTCCAATCGCTCCAGGGGATGCAGACCCTCCCGCTCCTTCTGCACAGCTCCAGGAGGCGGTCCCTGGCAAAAACCACATCAGCTATTCTTGATACGCACTCGTCCGTGGTCCCGTCACCTATGAAGATGACCTGCTCATTTTCCCTCTTCAGTCTCTCGTAATGTGCGCACTTGCAGTTTGCATTGATGGGGCACCCTTCCCTCCTGTGATCGAAATGTATCTCCCATCCATTCTCCGATGGAACCGTCCTGTTGGAGGTCCACGGGATCCATTCGAGGCCCCAGTGCTCGAGAAGGACCTCTATGGTCCAGCCGAATCCGTCCGAACATATCTCGAGGTGTATGCCCTCTTCCCTGCACCCGAGTGCGAACTCCCTGAACCCTTCCCTCATCCCGATATTCTCCCTGAGGAATGCGGAAGCTTCCTCCTCTCCGACCTTGACCATCCCTGCCTGGAGCTTCAGGGCCTCGAGGATCGTGATCTCGTGGGTATAGGCCCTCTCCTCGATGCTCCTCCAGTCACCCTCACCGAACCTCTCCAGTATGGCATACGATGCATCACGGGTGGTGATGGTCCCGTCGAAATCGCAAAGGACCGCCAATCTCATGGGGGGTCGAATGGCATCATTCCCATATATCCGTATGGATGCCCGTTTCCGAATGGCCCGACCCGCACCTTTGGACATAAGAGATTTATACCAATTCCTGCGTTGAAAAGCCGGGGTCCTCAAATGACTCGCTTCGTACCCGCAATCATAACGTCACTCGTCATAATGCTGCTTCTTCCTCCCGTCGCGGTCGGAAGGAGCTCCACCGAAGGCTCCCCTCTCGCCCTGGAGCCACTGGACGATCCGGAGCTTCCCCCCGTAGGTTTCTACAGGGGGGTGCTTCCCAATCCGCATCCCGGCCAGAGCTTCGAGGAGGTGTACGGGAACGTATCCCTCCATTCCCAGTTCGTCCCCGTTTGGGGAAAGCCATCTCCCTTCTACAACATGTCCGACGACCTGTCCGGGAGCTGGGGATCCTATTTCGTTGACACACTGATCAGGGGAAACGGGATGTTCCCCCTAATCCACATGAATTTCTACGGGGCGGGGATGTCCCTCTCCACTCCTCCCGACCTGTCAGGAGCCGCGCTCAATGACACGTCGTGGAGGCAGAGGTACGTGGAGTCCGTGAAATCGGTGGTGAACGCATCGAGACCCCTCTATCTATCGGTGGGGAACGAGGTGAACCGATGGTTCGAGACATACGGGCTGAACCGATCCGACGGAATGGGTTTCGAGCACTTCGTATCACTTTACAATGAGGTCTACGACTCGGTGAAATCCCTCTCACCGGGAACCATAGTCTTCTGCACCTTCGCAAGGGAAATTGTCGCGGAGCACAGGGAAGCCAACATGTCCGTTCTTTCCCTTTTCGACCCGTCAAGGCTGGACATGCTAGTACTGACGACGTATCCTTACTCCGTCCAGGGGATCAACAGCGTCTCCGACATACCCGATGATTACTATTCGTCCGCATTCGATAACATCGCTGACATGCCGTTCGGCCTGTCAGAGGCGGCATGGCCCTCGCTCTCCCAGTTCGGAGGGGAGGACGGACAGGTGAGCTTCATCGAGAACATGACGGGGAGGCTCACCCTGGACCAGGGTCTTGACATGAAGCTTCTGGGGTGGCCGTGGCTCCACGACATAGGTCCCGCCGACGCCACCGGACTGAGGTTCAGTGACGGGACGGCGAAGAAGGCACTCTCGGCATGGAAGATGAATGACCCCCCCTCTTTCGTTCCCGGGAACAGAACAATCTCCCTGCCCGAGGATTTCGGATACTATGCCTACCCGCTGAACAATACGTTCTTCGATACCGACCCGGGGGATGAGCTCTCCTACTTTCTGTGGAACGGGACGTCGTACACGAACCTGACCAACACCTCACTGTTCAGGGCAGAGATAAGGGGAGGCGAGCTTCTTCTTGGATCCCTGGAAAATGTATCCGGGACCTACATGCTCCGCGTTATGGCCCGGGACAGGATGCGGGAGACCAACTGGACCTTCATTCAGGTCCGGGTCCTCGAGATCAACGATCCCCCCGCACTTCTCGATGGTCAGGGAAATGTCACATTCAACGAGGGTTTCACGCAGTTCATGGACCTGTCCCATCTCATAACCGACTGCGATGACGCGCTGTCCGAGCTCGAGATCACTGTCATTTCGGCCGAGCATCTGGTAACCATCATTCACATGACCCCGGACCCTTTCATGTACCTCTATTCGGAGGATCCGGAATGGTTCGGGGAGACCTCCCTTCTCCTTCGCGTTGTTGATACCGGCGGGGAGGGTGTCGTTCTGAACATCAGCGTGACCATACTGCCCGTGGAGGACGCTCCGGTCCTGATGATACCGAACGTGATAGACATGACCGAGGATGTCGGGAGGACATTGAACGTCTCCGCATGGTGGAGCGACCCCGACCCGGGTGAGGTCCTTGAGGTCACGGTCAATGTATCCGGCGGAAAAGTGGGACTGGAGCCCTATCTTGACATCGCGAACGGAACCATGGAACTTGTACCGGATCCGGATGTGTGGGGCACATTTTTCCTGAATGTGACGGTTTCCGACGGCGAACTGAACACCACGGGAAGGATAGAGGTGAGGATAGAGGGTGTCAACGATCCGCCGAGAGCAGAGGATCCGCCCCCCCTCCGACTTGTTGAGGATGAGACATACCTCTTCGATCTGGATTCCATCTCCCCGATCGACGTCGAGGGTGAAACGATATTCTTCTCCCTTGCAAACGGCTCGGATCTCATCCGTACCGTGAGCTTCCCGGAGAACGGGACCATGAAAATTGTACCGTTCCCGGACGATTTCGGGGCCGGGGAGCTCACGGTTTCCATGCGGGACGCGAGCGGGGGGATCGCATTTCTGGTATTCCATTTCAACATAACGGCCGTCAATGATCCCCCCTTTCTCATGACCCCCGAGAACTGGACCGTCTACCTGAAGAGGGGGGAGGAGAGAAGAATTGACCTTTCGGGATACCCGTTCATATTCGAGGATGTGGATGATGCCCCATCCGACCTGGTACTCCACTGCGGCAGCGGATGGTGCAGTGTCAACGGTTCATGGGTCACGATCCGCGTTCCCGAGTCAACGAACGTGAGCGATGTGAACATAAGCTTCCGGTTGGAGGACCCGTCCGGAGCGCTTTCCGAGATACGCTCCCTTCATCTTGTGGTGCTGGACCCACTCGTGGAGGGGCCGCAGCTTTCGATAGGGAACATGACGGTGGACCAGGATGGAGGGGACCTTATCGTTAGGGCGAACGGGGATGAGGGGCAGGAGATATGGGTGGTGGTAGTGCTCGGCAACGTGACCCTCTCGAGAAGGCTCGTGGAGGACGAGAACACTCCCGGTACCTATTATCTGAGGTGGAAGGACATCCCTATATCGGATGACGGGGATATCATCGTTTATCTGTCCCGGGAGGAGGGAGGAGAGAACGATTCTCCCCTGGAACCTCTGGTTTTCGGCTTCCATGCTCGTGAGATCGTGGAGGACGGAAACGGAGGCGGGTCTGATACCGGCCGGGTCTGGTTGGTGTATCTGGGCATCGCCCTACTGTTGCTGATAGTAATGTTCTTCATACTCAGATACAGGTCTCCCAGGGAGGATGTGACCTCGGAGGAGTGAGAACCCGGGATCGGATTGACAGGTCTCATCATCGGGGAGGAAGTATCGCGCCGATCTCTACTTGATGTAGCTGAGGGTGTAGCTTCCCCTGATATCGAATCCCCTGTCGGAGAAGCTGTACTCCACCCATTTATTGGACTTCACCCCTTCGAGCCCCTTGACCATGATGAAGTATCTTCCCATCTCCTCCTTCAACGTGAGGCTTCCGTCAACGGAGTTCTCTATCGCGCTGATCTCCTCCTGCTTGTGGATTCCTCCCGCAAGATCGAAGATGGCAATACCATTGTATGCCTTTATCTTCGTCGAGATGGCGTTTACGAAATCGATGGTCCTGTTCAGGCCGTGGGTCCTGAGTATGGATGAGAGCGAATCGAATATGACCCTGTGGTAGAAGTAGTTCTCGCTGTAGGTGCTTTCGAATCTCTCGATGGCCTTCGAAAGAGCCTCCAGGTCGCCAACGCCTTTCAGGTAAAGTGCGAAAGGGTTCTTCCCCATCAGTCCGACGGTCTTGGCGTGACAGTCCACGTATGAGACCAGGCCCGCCCTTTCGCGGTCCTCCAGCTTGGGGTCCATCTCCACGATCCTCTTCCTGAACTTTGACGTTGTATAGTGTGTCAGAACGATCAGGGACGGAATGCCGAACCTGATACCCTCCGCGATGAACTGGGTCAGAAGAACATCCTTTCCGATGAAGGCGGGTCCCTGAAGAACCGACACGGTCCTGAAGGGAAATCCTCCACCCATGAGATCATCCAGCCTTCTGCCGCCGCTTCCGGCCTTTCTGGCCTTTCCGGCGGCCTTCTTCACCTTTCTCACAGGTTTTCCTGGATTTCCCTGGTTCGGGTTCATCCGGTCCATGTTCCCACTCTGTCCTGCATGCATCCTGATGCCTCTACATCATCACTCCTGCTGAGGGTATCATCCATGCGATATTTCATCAACGGGAGGTTACTATATAATCATAACGAGAAAATTCCATGTGGTGTGGAATATCGTTAGATTACTGGATTCCCAAT
Organism: Thermoplasmatales archaeon ex4484_6; assembly: GCA_002254385.1. Lineage (GTDB taxonomy): Archaea > Thermoplasmatota > Penumbrarchaeia > Penumbrarchaeales > Penumbrarchaeaceae > Penumbrarchaeum. The sequence goes on from NJDO01000001.1 coordinate 35,621, forward strand.
GCCTTGTTTGTTTTTTCTATGGATTCCATGTTGTCCTCGGTGATCCTGAACATTGCCCTGATGCAGTCGATGTTCTCCGGAACAACGTCGGATTCCTGGTGAATGGCCTGATAATAGTATAGATGATCTCCGACGACATGCACTCCATCCTTCCAGACGATTATCTCGTTCAGATCCGATCTTTCCCTGAGAAGGTCCCTTGCCATCTCCATTATCTGGGCCGTGGATTCGATGCCTTCTCCCCCGTTCACGAATCTCACCCTGGGGGTTTCTTCCCATATGGAAAGGACCTCCTCCGTGGAGGACTCCCTCTTCAACCTGACGACGATCGAATGCAGATGCATGAGGGTTGTGGGAACCGCAACGGCCATCGTGTCGATGTCGATGCCGTGAATGACTGTCTTCAGGTCAGGGCCGTGATGCGATGGTACCTTGAGGACGGGGACTATGGCGTTCACGGGCCCCTTCTTCGAATTGTTCGGGTCCGGCCCCCTTCTGACCATGGTGGCGTAGACCTTATCGATCCCGATCCTGTCGAAGATGGGATAGAGCGTCCTTGTCAATCCCGTTGTATTGCAGGATACCACCCTCGTGTGGTCGACACCCAGATTCTCGCTGTAATTGGAGAGGGCGTTGAAGGACATGCCGATCATCCCGTGTTTCTCCCCTCCCTGGAATATCGATTTCACACCGGCCTTCCTGTATGTTTCCAGATGCTCCGCTCCCTTCTTTCCGGGGGTGCAGTCCACGACGACATCGCATTTGCCGAGAAGATCGCTCAGCGTCCCCTTGATGGGAATCCCCGTATCCTCGAACCTCTTCAGGTTCTCATCGATGGCGCAGTAGAGATCATAACCCTTGTCGATGGCCATTCCAGCCTCGTAGGTGGGTCTTGTCTTTGTCACTCCCACGATCTCCATATCATCCTGCTTCGATACGGCATCCGCAACCCTTTTTCCGATCGTACCATACCCGTTGACAGCAACCTTGATGGTCAATTCATCACCACTTACCCTTATTCGGGACCCCGATATAAACGTATTCCAGGCGGGGTGAGGAGACCGATCTCACTTTGAGCGGATCCATGACGGATGCGGCATGGGAACCCGCCGGGAACATCCGTGAGGCAAGAAAGCTTTATCCGGGGAAGGGTTCATGTAAGGAGGATGACACGTTCTCCCGTTCGGCGGTCCGGAAGCAGTGTTCGCATTACGATAACCGTGTCCTTCCTCCTCGCCGTCCTCGCTTCTGTCCTGTTCCTTTGCACATCCCCCTCGGAAGGTCATGCTCCGTCGGACATGGAGCTCGAGTACGATTACGGGTCCCAGGTGCTCTCCGTTACCATCACTCACACTACACCCGCACCTTCCTCGCATTACGTGGAAACGGTGGACGTCTACCGGAACGACATCCTCGTTCTGGAAGAGCATTACGACAGTCAGCCGGATCCCAGGACGTTCACCTACGAGTACGAGGTGACCGCGGTCGACGGGGACATTCTCAGGGTTCATGCAGAATGCAGCATTCAGGGGTCCATCGAGGATGAGATAACCGTTGAAGGACCCAGGGAATACATGTATCTCTCCGTCAATCCCACCCCGGAGGAGGTGGAGATGGGTTCCGAACTCGATCTGACCGTCAACATCTACACCGAAGAGGATGACATGCCCCTGGATGGCGTATCCGTCATCCCCCGGGTGGATTTGGGCCTTGTTTCAGAGGTTTCCGAACTGGGCCTCGGGGGGTACGCTTTCACATATTCGGCTCCGGATCTGGAGTCGGAGGATATAGAGGTCCTTAACCTCTCATGCACGAAGAACGGTTACCATCCCCTCTATTTCGAAATATCGTTCGATCTGGTCCTTTCGATCGATGATTCGAGAAAGATAGAGATAGCAATGGACCCCTGGATCTACGGCATCGATGAGGGAGAGACGAGGGAGATCAACGTCGTGGTGACTGCAGGAGGCGAACCTCTGGACATAGGAACGCTGGATGTGGATTATTCCAAGGGCTCCCTCGATGTTGAGAAGATCGGTGTGGGGATGTTCAGATTGACCTACGAGGCCGCTCATGTGGATGCCGATACCTCGGCCTTCATCAGGGTCTCTGCATCAATGATTGGTTACAGGTCCGACGAGAGAAGAATGGAGTTCGTCATCAGGGACACGGGCAGCACCGGGGAGGAACCTGCGGATGGCGGGGGTCCGGCCCCTTACACATGGGGGTTGGTCGCTTTGGCGGCCGGAGCCATACTGGTCACGGCATCCCTGGTATTCCTGATATATTCAAAAAGGAAGGGCAGAGGGCCGCCCGGTGAGAAGAGAGGAGGACGTGTCTATGAGGCTGTCGAGGTGGAGGAGGTCCAGGAAGACTCCTGAAGGATTGATCATGCAGAATATCAGCAAAGGATTAAATCGGAGATGTACGGATGTACAGATATGTGCCGTCAGGAGGAGGTGTGAGAGCGGATGAGAGTTCTTTCCATGATGCCAGTGGCCCTTGTCCTCGTTCTCATGTCTCAGAGCACTCTCTCCCTGGGAATTGAGAGATCCCCGGCCGTGGAGGCTCCCCTGTCCGTATGCTTCGATAATTCCCCGCTCGTGGTGGAAGAGGTCCCGATACAGATAAACAGCGACGTGGAACTCTCTGATGAGGCTTCGGAGAGAGGATGGCGCGGGAAGGGGACGGTTGACGACCCGTACATCATCAGCAACATCACCCTGGATGTCAGGGGGAAGAACAGGGGTGTGTTCATAGGGAACACAACATCCCACATTCTTGTTCTGAACTGCTCGATCACGGGTGTGCGGGATGAGGAGCAGTACAAGGGTGCAGGTCTGTGGCTGGTGAATGTTTCACATGTTACAGTGCAAAACTGCACGGTCTTCGGAAATTACAATGGTATATTTGTGGAGGATTCCAACAACGTCACATTGACCCTTTCCACGATCAGAAACAACACCCGGATAGGAATATCTTTCGGGGGCCGTGACATCTCGATATCGAACAACAGCATATCCGGAAATCCGGAGGCGGGAATTACATCCATCGCATCCAGGCGGTGCACCATATCCGGAAATCTCGTATCGGGGTCCGGTTCCGGGTTCGGGGTGATCCTCTATGTCAAGGTATCGGAGATGGAGATATCCAACAATACGGTTTTTCGAAATGCGGGAGGCATCTGCGTCAGGGGAGATATCGACCTCGAGAACGGGACCTGTGCCATGATATCGAAGAACACCGTGGTGAACAACAGCGGTATGGGAATCTATTCGACCTATGCCGAAAGGGTGTTCATCGACGGGAACATCGTCTCCGGGAATGACAAGGGTATAGTCACAGACATCATGGGCTCCGTAACTTCCAATACGGTGTCCAATTCCACCTCGGTCGGCATATCCGGGGGAGAGAAAACCAGAATTATCCTTAATCGGGTCTTCGGTGTGGGTGGTCCCGGTATCAGTATTTTCGGGAGGTATAATGAGGTCCTGTATAATGTGATCACGAACTGCTCCGGCAGCGGCATCAGGGCGATGGCAGGGAGCTCGAACGTGGATTTCAACGTGATATCCACGTGCGGCGGGAACGGCATCTACGTGGAATCCCGGAACGTATCCCTCTCCGGGAACCTGATGACCGGATGCCGCGGATGCGGTCTCAGCCTGTCAGGTATCGGTCACCATACCGACGGGAACGTGATCTCGGAAAACGGCGGCCCCGGGATCCATCTCATATCGGGGAATGACATCGTCCTTGAAGCCGATCATGTTTTCGAGAACAGGGGGAAGGGGCTTTCCGTCGTTGACGCTTCCAATCTCACACTGCGCCGCGTGGACCTGCATGACAATGACGGGGCCGGGATACATGTCGTGAACGCATCCCGGGTGGAATTCGATAACGTGTCCAGTTCCTTCAATACGGGTTCAGGCATCATCGTTGGCAACGGCACCGATGTAACATTTCGGGGATGCAGGATATTCTCATCCGGGAACGGCATAATGGTCGGAACCGGGGGGGATCTGAATATTTTTGGTTGTTTCTTTTTCGACCTCGAGGCGGGACTCGTGATCACCCGGGCTTCCTCGCTCGAGATGTCGAGGAACATGTTCCAGGGCTGCGGTGTATACATTTCAAGTGAGAATCTCTCCTTCCTGGAAAGTGCCAGGGTTGACGGAACGAACCTCGTGAACGGCAGGAAGCTCTATCTCGTGAACAGCTCCTATCCCGATGACAGCATTCCCGTCGATGCCGGGCAGGTCATAGTTTTCGGAAGAAGCGGCATCATGATGGAAGGATTGAACCTTTCCCATTCCACCGTGGGTCTCATGAACGCGGGTGGAAACAACATAACGGTCCGGAACAGCTCGTTCGACCGCAACCTCGTCGGAGTGCATTTCAGCGATGTCGGCGGTTTTCGGATCCGGGGATGCAGCTTTGTCCGGACGGGGATCGGTATGGAGACCACGGATTCCCGTAATGGTCTGGTGGAGAGATGTTCCTTCAGGGAAGGGGAGGGTCCATCGCTCATCCTCGGGAACGCGACCCGAAATGTCGAGGTTCGCCGGAACCTGTTCCTCGGTTCCGTCGGCATCACGAGTTATGCCGTGTGGGCCGGAGGAGAGAACAATGTCATCTGGAACAATCAGTTCGTATACAACAGGGGTACGCGGGATGAGAACGTGGAGTATCTTCATCAGTCCTATGATGAGGGGAACAACACCTGGTACCTGAACGGGACCGGTAACTACTGGAGGGATCTACATTGTCCGGATATCGACGGGGACGGGCTGGTTGAAGCTGTCTATGCTATCGAAGGGCCCGAGATGAGATGGGACCTCTACCCCCTGTCGAGAAGTCCGCTGTTCGAACCTCCGTCATTGAGGGTTCAGCCGCTGTCGGATTCCGGATCCGTGCTCCTGTCCTGGGAGAAGCCTGATCTCGAGGGATGGGCGGAGCTCAGGGGATACGGAATATACCGGATTGTGAACTTCTCCGATCCAGAGCTCATCTTCATCCCGGGGGGCGATTCGACGTCCTATCTGGATGATGAGGTGGAACCCGGGGTGACCTACGGATATTCAATCTTTGCAAACAACAGTCTGGTAACTGGTGATAGATCTACTTACATCTCGGTCATGCTGGATACGTTTCCCCCCGATGTGCGGGTCATCTCCCCGGGTGACGGTGTGGTCATCGGTTCCGACACGGTTCTGGTGGAATGGGTGGGTTTCGACAACGAGAGCGACATCGATCATTACGAGCTGAGATTGGACTTCGGGGAGTGGTTGAGCAAGGGTCTCCTGACCGAGCATCGGTTCTTCGATCTCGGCGAGGGGATGCACACCATCGAACTGAGGGCCACCGATACGGCGGGACATATCGGCCTGGCGGAATCGAGATTTATCGTGGACATGTCCCCCCCGGCACTTTCGATAATCGAACCGGTGGAGGGACAGCTGCTCTCCTCCAACTGGACCGAGGTAAGGTGGAATGCCCTTGACGACATCTCCGCCGTGGATCACATCGAATACGATCTGGATGAAAGGGGCCCCGTACCGGCAACCGCCGCGGGGTCGGTGATGCTCACCGGGCTCTCCGAGGGTCCTCACGAGGTGGAGGTGACCGCCTATGACCTTGCCTCCAATTCAGTCAGCCTGCGTGTAGGTTTCATCGTGGATACGGTATCCCCCGTGGTCGAGGTGACGTCACCCGCCGGGGGGGAGATTCTCGGCGTATCCGATGTCATCGTATCCTGGAATGGTTACGATACGGGCACTGGAATGTTCGGATACCGCTTCAGGCTGGACGATCAGGGATGGATAGATGTGGGTCTTTCACTGGAAAGGAGGCTGTATCAGCTGGACAACGGCCCCCATGTTGTGAGGATAGCGGCGGTTGACCTTGCCGGGAATACGAACGAGTCCCGGCTTCGGTTCATGATAGACGCACAACCCCCGGTGGTGGTCATCACCTATCCTGCCGACGGTTCCCATGTTTCCGTTTCCCCTGTCACGGTTATCTGGACCGTGGAGGATGACATCTCCGGGATCAGCGGAGTCTACTTCAGGAAGGGGGATGACGATTACGTGAAGGTCGCCTCCGACCGCTATATAATGTCGGGCCTCGGAGAGGGGCGCCATACCATCTATCTGAAAGTGGAGGACGGTGCCGGGAACCGCAAAGTGGTCTCATCGACATTCACTGTCGATAGGACACCTCCGGGGGTCCTTGGTTTCGGTCCGGTGGGAGAGGACGAGGATATCGATACGACAATCTTTGCCTACTTCTCGGAGAGGATGGCCCCCTCGAGTCTTGTTCTTGAATTGGAAGGCGTACAGGGAAATGTGGTCTGGAAGGGGGGCAGGGTGGTGTTCGAACCTGCAGCTCCCCTCGAACCGGGCAGGGTCTACAACGTGAGCCTCAGGGGACAGGACCTTGCGGGGAATCCCCTGACACCGGTGACATGGAGCTTCAGGACCACAACGATGGGGAGGATAAAGGGCAGGGCCGTCGATGAGAGAGGAGTCCCCGTACCCGATGCGGAGCTGATAATGGGAGATGCAAGGGCATCCTCCCGGCCCGACGGCAGTTTTTTCATGGAGGCCGGTGAAGGAATACACGAGCTGAAGGTGAAGAAGGGCGGTTACAAAACGGCTTCGCTCGAGGTGAACGTCACTGCGGGCATTCTGATCGACATCGGAACGGTTCACATGGAAAGGGAGGATGACCGCGGAGTGAACCTTCTTGCCATTCTCCTGGTACCTGCAGCCATACTGATGATGGTATTGATAGCGGCCGTCATGGGCTCGCTGATAACCAGATACACGATGAACCCGGAGCAGGAGGAAGAGTGATCGTCTCACTCCTCGCCCCAGTCCTCCGCTTCCTCCTCATCCCTGTTTCTCGAGAGAAGGAAAAAGAGGAAAACGATGAACACCAGGATCACGATGACGATGACGAGTACCAGTATGATGAGGCCCCATGATGTCGACGTGTCCCCCTCATCCCGTTCATCACTGCCCTCACCCGTATGTTCGGCATCCCTCACGGTGATTGTAACGTAAAGGGTCGCCTCTCCCGGGACGCCACTTTCGGCAGTGGCCTTCAGGATGATGTTGTGGATGCCGGGGGCCAGATCATCGATTGGAATATCGTTTCCGAGGTACCAGGTCCCGTTCACCAGCCACTGCAGCTGGATTTCCCTGTCGTCATCATATGCTGCCGAGAGAAGAACGACATCCCCCCTCTGGTAGATCGCGCCGTAGGCGGGAGAGATTATGCGGAGTCCAGCCGGCGGGTACGGCTCCGGTTCCGGCACCTCGGGTGGTCCCTCGACGGTGACATGCCACGAAAAGTTTCTCGCAAACACTCCCGAACGGAGGGTCAGCAAGACGTCGAAAGTGCCCTCCTCATCAAGGGGAACCTCCGATACGTTGATCGAGAGAGACGTGGAGTTCTCCACGGTCCGGTTCGGGAGTTCCCACAGGGAGAACACGGGCGTGTTGTCAGGATCCAGGACATTGTATTCCAATCGAAGGGTCCCGTTCCATGCGGCCGTGATGTTCCCCGGTTCCGGAACGACCGATGCATGGAAGGGTCTGTCCACGTCAACTATGGTGACCGACCAGTTCAGGGAGATGTCGAACCCGTCGTCCCTCCCGTCCGAGATGACGACAGCCACCAGGATCGGAGAGGTCGAGCTCGAGAGGTTCCCGATGAATTCGGTATGAAGGGTGAACCGTTCCGTTCCATTCCATGTCACATTACCCAGTGTCCAAGTATATGTCAGCTCGTCACCGTCGGGGTCGGTCGCATCCACCATGAACTCGAGCGTATCGTTCTCCAGCACGATGGGTTCATGATCCGGAGGTGAGTAGTGCTCCAGATTGAGGGGCCTGTTGACATCGAGGACGGTGATGTTGAACATCACAGAGGTTGCCAGGTCCCCGGGGTATGTCTGATTGGAAACCGCGGACACGTCGTAGATGAATCGGTAGGGTTCGCCCCTTGACGAGTTGGCGCCGTCGAAAGTGGTGTTGAAATCGATATCATTGTCCATGGAGACCTGTTCTCCGTCCAGGAACCAGATGCCCGTCAGCGGCACTCCATCCCGCAGCGCTTTCGCGTGGAGGCTGATGTTCTCCCCCTCGCTCAACGTGATATTTCCGGATGGAGGTGATACATCCCACTCGATCTCGGGTCTGGGAAGGACCGAAAAGGATGTGTGGTCCCCGTTGTTGGTCTCGTTGTATTCGCTGATCATATCCTCCGGGTCGGCAATCACAATCAGTGAGTAATTGCCCGGTCTGGCAATTGGAAGGTTCTGATAAATCTCCAGAACGGACCTTCCATCGATATGATAACCGTTGTCCATCTCGATCATCGTGATGTTGTCAATGCCATCATCCATGATGAGCCGAAGGGAAAGGTTCGATACTCCGAAGTTCGAGGGATTCCTTACGGTAATATGGGCCCTGAACGTATCATCCACGGTCCCGTTGCCTTCGTGCAGCACCTCCAGGTCCCCCGGGAGGATCTCCACATCCCTGGCCTTTGTCGTTACAGTTACGACACCCAATCCATCTCCCGTGTTGACGACGGCGACGATCCCGAACGAACCGTGGTCGATGAGGGTCGGGGTGCTGTCCGGGAACATGGGGGCCGTGAGTTCAGCATCGAAATCCCTGTTTGGAAAGATGAGCATTTTTGTGTAAGCAAGGGTTCCGCCGGGGAAGAAGATATTGACGATCACGTTGGAAGAGGAGACCTCCCCGTGAACCGTGAAGTGGGAACCTCCCTCGACCTGCTGCGGGGTTGTGACCGAGAGGTCCACAGCCACACTCCTGGCCCCCCTGTGGTACGAGGAAAGTCTGAACGGGACATCGATCCCCGTACTTCCCTGGGCAATATGATACCGTCTCTCCACGGAGCGCCCCACGGAGGAGTTGTAGAACAGGACCTCACTGCCATCGAATGAGACCGGAAGTACACTGAAGGTCCCCGCGGGAACCGTAAGGTTCCTTTCCCGACCGCACGATGCATTGTACTCGAACTGAACAAGGTCTCCCGACCCTCCGAAAGGTATCCTGGCCGATGTATTGATGTGCCAGGTGTCCCCGTCGGACAGCGGGAAATCGTATTCCTCCATAGGAGGGGAATACTCGTAGCCCATCGGATAGTCCCCGTTGATCCCCGGTACGTTCCCGCTCACGGATACGTTCAGTACCGACATGTATACGGAAAGGTCCGCAGCCCTGTTCCAGGTGTAACCGGAAAGCTCGATGTATATCCTCACCTCGCCGATCAGGGGTATGACCTGCTCACCGGAGATGTTGCCCGATATATTCGAAATATAGACGGGGTCTCCGCTCCCGAGGAGGTCAAGGGTGAAGAACTCGATGGTGATGTTCATCCAGCCCGACAGGGTCATGGATGCGAGCCCCAGGTCATACTCCACCTCCGTTGTGAAGTTCCAGTAATCTCCCACCGCCCATGTCGGAACATCCTCTCCGGCTTCCGGATCGAATTCCGGGTCGGGGGCCGTTGCCGGTGTGTTTCCACCGGTGTTCGCGATTGGGAATGCGTTGGTTGCCAGCAGAAAGAGCGATAGAAGAACGGTTAGATGCAGTGTGTGTTTCATCCGGCTCCCTTCCTATGCTTTTTCGGGTACTATCAGGGACGGGATATTTCTCTTTTTTGACCTCTGGGATATCCATACCCCCGCAAGGAGGATGACACCCGCGGTGATCTGCACCATATCAAGCCGTTCATCGAGGAGGAGATATCCCATTACCACGGTGAACACCGGAAGCAGGAAAACGTAGAAGGTCACCCGGGACAGCTGATCGCTTCTCAGGACCCGGTACCACATGATGGCCGCAACCGCGTAAACGCAAACGGACAGGTAGAACAGTGAGAGGAATCCGGTCGGAGAGAGATGAAGGGCCGTCAGGGGCCGCTCCGAACCGAGAAGACGGAAGATCAGCATCACGGGGAATATCATGGCGGCCCCTATCGCGGAATTCAATCCCAGAAGGGCGACAGGGTCCGCTTTTCTGTCGAGAAGCTTCTTGAGCAGTATCCCTGCGAAGGAATATGATACCGCGGTCA
>NJDO01000009.1 GCA_002254385.1 Thermoplasmatales archaeon ex4484_6
AGGCTCTCCGATCCTCCCTATTCCCTTGTTTGTGCAGGTCGTAGAAGAGAGAGGGGACGATAATACAACACTTTTTCATCGATCGGATTTTAAAAAAAAATTACTGGAGAAACTTGAATAAAGCATTCCTGTCGATCTTAAAACAAAGTTACCATTTTTACGGGAGTTAAGATTCAATGTCCATTCTACTAAAACATGTGTATCGCGGCCGATCATCGCAACTGAGAACCTTTTTCCGTATCTTCTCCTTCCCGGGATGCATCCATACACTTGGGAATATAATGGAATGATATCTTTTTAACATGTCGATGGTGGCTGATGCCATCCACGATCCGAACATCGATCGGAAGAAGATTGCTGGGTCCATGATAAATATATACTTGAACGGAGCTTCACTTCGAGTCAACATGAATTCCGGGAGCTTTTCTGTCAGAACCTATCATCTGAGGGTGGTGAGCCAGATATTCTTCTTCTTCGTGGCTGTCCTTGGCATCTTCGGCATCGGGATGACAGGATTCATCTATCCGTTCTTCTTCTGCCCGGCAAGCCCCGCGGCATGCGGGGGGTGCCCCATCTGGGTAATAGAACACGGGACCATAGAGATCAGCGCAGGTTTCACGAACGGCTATCTTATGATCCTGTATCTGATAGGTTTCTTCCTCCTGATCGGCTTACTTGTCGGCAGGTCCTTCTGCGGTTGGGCATGTCCCGTGGGGACGCTCCAGGACCTCTTCTCCTTCCTGTCGAGGAAGCTGAAGACCACGAGATCCATTCTCATCCTCTCCGGCGTCTCCGCCCTGATGCTCATCTCGGGAGCTGCCATCCCCACACTGCTCGCAAATATGGGAGTGGACCTGCTCTACTACATGTTCATGGGATACGTGGGGGCCCTCGGTTCGTTCCTTCTGGCCCTTTCGGGGATCCTTTTCATAAAACGTTCAAGGAACCTCGTTCCATCATTCGTATTCCTTGGCATCGGGACACTCTTCTGGATCACCGTTTTCGTTTCCAGGTATCTGAACTGGGACAGGGCCCCCACCTCCAGCATTGAACTGATGGGGCTGTTCGGTCTGATGTTCCACGTGATAGGGCTGGTCGGCATCATCCGATCCATCATGGGGGAAAGGCTGCGCCCCGTAAGGAACATGAGAGGGTGGGACAAGTGGGCAAGACTGATCAAGGTGGGGCTGCTGATCCTGATAGCTCCCACTTCATGGTACTTCGATACCCTGCTCTTCACGGATTTCGACCCCATCGGCGGAATAACCGCCACCATTCCCGAACTTCTACTGAATCCCACGGGATGGGCGGCCAACCAGTTCTTCTGGTACAAGGCCGTGTTCGTGATCGGTGTCCTTGTCCTGGCAGCCCTTGTTGACAGGGGCTGGTGCAGGTATCTCTGCCCCATAGGTGCGATGTACGGCCCTGCCAACAAGATATCCCTGTCCGACATAGAGTTCAAGGAGGACAGATGCATACACTGCCAGAAATGCATACTGGCCTGTCCGATGGGCATCAACCCCAAGGAGAACAAGAAGGACCCCGAATGCATCAGGTGCGGAAGGTGTGTGGAGGTGTGCCCCGTGAACGCCCAGGTCTTCGTTCCTGTCAACTCGACGATAAGGGGGGTGTTCTCGAGATGAAGGATCCGATACCGAAGTTCGGCGGAAGAACGATACCGGGAACCGTTCTGGTCATCATCCTTCCACTGCTGCTGCTGGCAAGCGGAGCTGCATGGTATTTCGCCTCTGACGGCGGAGGCTACCGGGAAGTGGACAAACTGGCTTCCGTGAAATGCCTGGGATGCCTGGGACTGGATCCTGTCGTCCCGGGTTTCTCGGAGTTCTGGACCGCATATCCCGAAGACCACCTCCACGGGGGAGAGGAGGTCCCCCATCCGGACATCGTCATTGATACCCTTGATGACGACAGGTACGACCTTCTGATACTGTTCTTCTGGACTCAGGGATGCGTTCCCTGTGCGGAACAGTGGGAGGAGATGGTGGACAGGGGCATAGCTGCCGGTCCCGAGAACGGGGGGCACGAAGGGGACAGGTACGAGCATGTGAGGATCATCTCCAACGACGCCGCCGAGGAGACCGGACTCTACCACACGTACACACCGACCGGAAAGGAGACGGGGGTTCCCATGACCACATTCCTCTTCAGGGATGCCGAAGGAAAAATCCTCTGGTGGTCGCATTACGGCAAGATGGAGATCGGTGACCTGGAGGAGATGATAGAGAGCATACTGGATTACATCAAGGCGGATAGACTGAAGCACGATTATGATGAGATATCGTCATCGGATTCCTGACCTTCCTCCACCGTATTACCAATCTTCCTTCTTCTTGCAATATAGAATACCAGACCGGCCGCTATCAACAATACGGTCAGGACCGCTGCAATGATCGGAAAGACGGCCCCGCCTCCTTCGTCCTTCCCCTCATTCGGGATCTCCCCGCTTCCGGTACCGTTCCCGGACTGGACCGGGGGCGTGTCGGTAACGAACTCCACGTTCCAGCTGGTGGATGCGGCTCCTCCCCTGCCGTCCTCCACCCGGACGCTCAGAATAAGGGAATCCATCTCCCCGAAAAGGCTCCGGTTGAGCATGAAGCTCCCTCCATTCACGGATAGCTCCGCACCGTTCGATCTCCAGGTATATACAAGAATGTCACCGTCAGGGTCCACGGCAGAAACGGAGAATTCCATCGAATCGTTTACAACCATTCGGGAGCTGGAGGGGGATCTGTCGATTATGACCGGGGGGCGGTTCACATCTATCACGTGCAGCTCCCACGTCCTTCCGACCTCATCTATGCCGTCGGATACAACAACGGAAACGGCATATGATCCCGAGGAATTCCAGCCATACTCGAATGTGAAGGATTCGGAGGATGCGGTCTCGACACCATCCACAAACCATGATATGCGGATGACATCCCCGTCCTCATCCTCAACCTCGACGGAGAACGTTATGCTCCCGTCTTCCTCCTCATCCCTCGAAACAATATCCTCGGGGGGAATGCCGGAGACGATGCGGGGGGCCCGGTTCACATCGATCACCGTGACGTTCACAGAGAAAACGGAACTCCCCCTGCCGTCGCTTGCGGTGGCCGTCACCCGGTAGGTCCCCGCGGAATCATGATCGAAAAGAAAAGCATAACCCTCCCCGGTTCCCACCATCCTCCCGTCGAGGGACCAGGTTATCTCCACCGCGTCCCCGTCGGGATCCGTCACATCGAGCTCCCATACCAGGCTCCCCCCGTCCGTCTCGTTCACGGATACATCTCTCATGGGACCCTTCAGAACACTGATGAGGGGGGGGCGGTTCACATCGATGATCTCGATGTTCCATCTGTACCGCGATGATCCGTACAGATCCCCGGATTCCACCTCGAGAACATGCTTCCCGGAGGAGGAGTGATCGTAGCGGAACAGGTATTCATCGCCGCCCTGCTGCACCGTTACGCTGTCGAGCGACCATGTCCGCTCATCCTCGTAAGGGTCCCGGTCCAGGAACCGCGCGCGAAAAATCTGGCTGCCGTTCTCCTTCTCGTACAGCACCACATCGCCCTCCGGGTCCACATCGACGATCTCCGTGGGAACATGGACGTTCCTCACCCTGACCGTCCACCCCACCCGAACCTCTTTCCGGGGAACATCCGCATCAATGACGGATACGTTCACGGAGTGAACGGAGTCACCATCCCCCGAAGGATGGAACAGGAAGAAGGGGGCATCCACTCCCGACACCTCCGCGGAATCCACGGACCAAACGTAGGTGAGGTTCCCCACATCCTCGTCGGAGACCACGACGGAGAGGTTCAACTCCCCCATGTCATCCATCTCGATCGATTCCTCATCCGGTATCCTTACAACAATCGGCGGCAGGTTGGGATATCTCCCGATGACCGGGAGGATCACGGAAGAGGGTCTGCTCCGGTCCAGGAACAGCGTGTTGTTGGCAACGAGATGGCCGCTGTTGTCGTATATCCCGTCCCTCGTGTTGGGATTTGCCAGGAACCGGGGATAATTGGAGGAGGAGACGGCGACCCTTATCCTGTGACCCGCATTCCATGCGTAGGCCGTGGAGAACATGTCCACGGTTACCCGGTAGGTCGTGCCCGGCTCCATGAACTCCCAGTGGTCCGAACCGTTGCGGTTCCTCATCCTCAAAATCCCGTCCGTCACAAGGATCGACCTTCCATCGGGATACACGTCAGTTATCTTCACGGTGAAATCCGTATCATACCTGTCAGATGTGACATAAAGGTCGGCCGTTATCTTTCCGGTCACCTCCAGGGGCTCTTCAAGGACCGGTGTCTCGAACAGTATAACATCATTCCTGTTCTCCACCGGTCTCTGGTCCTTCAGACCGGAATTCGAACCGAAGTTCTGTCCGCCGATGGTGGGTACCGGATCGGACGGGTCGTACAGGTAGGAGATCGATACGCTGTCATCGAGAGGGGAGCGCGGGTCCAGTGAACCCCCCTGATGGAAGTACAGACGGGTACTGTTGGAAGGTACGGGCCATACATCCGAATACTTCCATTCCATGCCCGGTGCGTCCGGGTCGTCCGCATCCCCGATAAGAAAATAGGTGACCGTGGGCCAGTCATCGAAGGCGTTGGAGGCGTTCAGCATGTACTGCTCCAGCATGTCATGGAACATGTCCTCCGTGAAACCTCCATCCGAACCCGGCGGAAAATCGATATCACAATAATTGCGGTTGTAGGTGATGTCACCGTGGCTCCACGGACCCAGAACCAGCTTTGACCTGTTCCTTGCCCCGGGCCCCCCAAGGTAATTGTAACCCATGAAACCGTCGATGATACCCTCGCAGAAGGGATCGAACCATCCCCCTGCATGAATGGCGGGAACGTTCACAAGGGACCACCTGTCGAGCAGGGAAAGATTTCCCCAGAACTGAAGAGAGAAGTTCTCGTTGTCATAGACGGCCCTTCTCTCCTCGTAGGGGCTGTCTATCATGAGCTCCCCCAGGTTCATCTTCATGAACTCGCCGCCGTGATACGCGGAGTAATGGTACATGTCCGGGGGAGCTTCCGTTATGAACTGACAGGTAAGGTTCGGTGGTGCCATTCCAGCCATCCTGTACTGGGCCACGCCCAGCGCGGAGCCACCGTAGGTCGCCACCTTTCCGTCGGACCAGCTCTGGTTTGCTATCCAGTCCACCGTGTCCCTTCCATCCACATGGGCATACCACAGGATCGGGAAATCATCTGTTCCCTCCGAATCGTATCTCCCCCTGGTATCCTGGGCGATACCGTTCCAGCCCTGCCTGGCAAAATAGGCATACAATCCGGACCTCTCCCTGTCGTAAGGGGTCCTTACCAGGATGGACCCCCTCGGACCTCCCTCCTCGGGTGAATGTACATCCGTAGCCAGATGCACACCGTCCCTCATCTCCACCATGTAGGTGGTCTTCACGGTGGCCCTTGAAGGGAGCCCTTCCGTCCTATCCTGAAGGACACCCGCGAACGAGACCAGGAAAAGGAGGATCACCGCCATTATCGAAACGTATCCGGAACGCATGTGGGAACCTCTACGGGAGAACGAAACACCTTAATGCGGCATTCACATCGAAGCGTAAAAGGGTTTCCATAGGCGGCCAGCGGGAACATCGGCACCCGACACCGGGGAGCTCGCAATTCGAGATCCGGGGTAAAGGGGAACCTCCGTTCCCCTTGATCGAGGGAGCGCCGATGGCAGATAGGGGAACCCATCTATCAGCTGTAAAACAACATTTATAGTAGCTCTTCATTGAATATTTCGATCGATGATGAGGATTCTGATAATAGGAGGAGGGTCCGTAGGGGGAAAGCTCGCAACGGACCTGCGGGACCCTTTCGTTCTGGTCGAGTCGGACCCGTCAAGAGTGTGGGAGCTCAGGGAGATGCTGGGTTTCGACGATGACAGCAGAAATGTCGTACACGGTGACGGGACCTCCAGAGAGACGTTGGAACCCCTGTCGAATGACATAGAGGCTGCCGTTGTCCTGATGAACAGGGACTCGGAGAACCTGGAAGCGGTTTCCACCCTTAAAGAGCTGGGAATCAAGAAGATCATCGCAAGGGTGAACCGCTCCGAGAACATGGCGAGATTCATGGAGTTCGGCGCGGAGGTGTTCCTCCACCCGACCGGATATGAAGAAGGACTCATCAGAACCATGCTCTACCCGGATACGAAGCATGCGATACAGATATTCGTCAGGGAAGGGTCCCCTGCGATCGGCAGATCGATCAGGGAGCTTGAACTTCCCGAGGGCACCGTGATAGGTTCCATACTGAGAGAGGACAGGCTGATACCACCCGAACCTTCACTCGTCATCCAGAATGGCGACCTTATCGCACTCGACACGGTGGGTTCCGGAGCCAGGAAAGCATGGAGGATATTCTCCAGAACGGGCAGGATTGGCCCCAGCGGCCACATACTCATTCCCCTTTCACGGGAGAGGGACCTGACCGCCGTCAAGGAGGGAGAGATGCTGGCAAAGAGCCTTGGTTCCGAGATGATATTCATAGTGAGGCCGGGCAGCGAGGAACTGTTGAAGACCGTCGGCGGATTCATCTCGAAGAGGATCCCCTTCAAGGTCATCCATTCCAACAACAGTACACGGGAAATGATGGAAGGGAGCAGGAGAATAAGCTGGGAGAGAAAGGAACGTCATGAGATGGAGCTCATGTCCATCCTGGAGGAGCACATGAGGGAGGGGGCGCCTCACGTGGATCTCGTCATTCTCCCTCCACCCAGCAAGCCGCCCATCTACTTCCCCTTCCTGCCGCAGAGCATTGACCGGCTCATAGAGGGTTCACCCATACCGGTGCTGGTTTCCAGGAACCCGAAGACCTACAGAAGGATCCTGATGTACATTCACAGCAGGTCCACCCAGGAGATCAACATCGCCATCGAGATAGCAAGGACCACCGGAGCCAGGATAACGGCCCTTTACAAGAGACCGAACCGGAAGCGGGCACAGTATCTGCAGAGGTTCGCCCAGGTATACCGAGTGGAGGTGGATATAGTCAGGTTCGCCGGAAACCCCACTGTCGAGCTCATAAAGGAGGTGAAAAGGAACTTGCACGATCTGATCCTCCTCAAGAGCAATCTAAAGGAGCTGCAGACATCCCAGATGAGGAGGCTGGTCCATCTGGGAGAGAGATCGGTGATAGTGGTGCCGTAGGTGATGATTTGGAAATGATGGAGATCGTCGCATCCGCATCGGTTCCGACAGGACTTGCACCCATTCTGGTGAACGGCAGGATCGCATCGAGCGAGATAGATCCGTTCATCATCCTGGCAGTTGTCGCGGTCCTCGGTTTCGCGGCACCGTTCTTTGCCAAGGCCCTCAAGCTTCCCCTGGTGGTGGGGGAGATCCTCTTCGGCGTCATAATCGGTTCCTCACTCCATGTACTGGGCATCGTGGGGCTGGACATCGACCTCTCATCGGGAATGATGGACCTTCTGTCCACCCTGGGTTTCATAACACTGATGTTCATGATAGGGATGGAGAACGATTTCGATCAGCTGAGGGCCATTTCCAGAAGGGAGAAACTGGCAATCCTCCTCGTTATATCGGCCAATTTCATGATAGCCTTGGTACCATTCCTGCTTCTGGGCCTCCCCCTCATGGTGGGGCTCATCGTGGGAGGGGTGTCCATAGCCGTTGTGATGCCCGTGCTCAGGGAAATGGGAATCCAGAGAACCGGATTCGGGTTCAAGATGATGCTCATCGCCCAGATAGCCGACGTCGCGGCAATTTTCCTTCTCTCCTTCTCCGCCGCATCGGAGAGCGGGTTCAGGACCGTCATGATACTGATATCAATACCTCTCCTGTTCCTTATCCTCTTCTGGCTGGCGGACCTGCTGATATGGTACAAACCCCATCTCATGTCGAGAATAACAAATCCGACCGATCAGGCCGAACTGGGGGTCAGGGCAACCCTGGCTGCCGTACTGATATTCTACGGCCTTGCCCTGTTCATCGGGATCGAGGCGGTGCTGGGCGCCTTCCTGTGCGGCATGCTGTTCTCCGCCATATTCAAGGAAAGGGGGGCGATGATGGAGAAGTTCATGCCCCTGGGCTACGGTTTCCTGATACCCATATTCTTCATCTACCAGGGGTTCAGCGTTTCCATACTGGACCTGTTCGATGCGGGAGCCCTTGCGCTCCTCTTCCTTCTCCTCTCCGTACAGTTCATTTCGAAGGCGATACCCATAATGGTCAGCAAATTCTTCAAGCGGCCATGGTCGAATATAGGAGGGTCGCTGCTTCTCGGAACCAATCTGTCCGTTGTGGTGGCAGGTGTCAAGATCGGGACGGAGGCCGGCATACTGGATGAGAGGACGTCAACGGTGCTCATCCTGTACGGTGTCACGAGCTGCATACTCTTTCCCATGCTCTTCAGGAAGGTATTCAGAAAGCATCTTTCGGACAGGGTCGGTGCGGAGGGGGATCCATCATGAACACGGTCCGATAATGGAGGAAACGGTATCAGAGAGGCGGCCTCCTGAACTCACCCGCGGGAATGGAATCAATGACAACCTTCTTCAGTTCCTCCTTCTTGCTGGCCCCTTTCCACCTCTCCTCGAAATCCTCCCTGGAGGAGAGGTTCATCAACCACATGAGGGAATTGAGATAGAAGTTCTTCTCGTCCTTCGAGAAGAGGATGACGAACGTGCAGTGGACCGGGGAGGAACCCTCTGTGAACATCGCACCCCTTCTTGTGCGTATCAGGGAGATGTGATAGATATCCCTGCCCTTGACCTGATAGGATAGGATGACCGCATTCTTCATGCTCATCATGTGCGCCTTTCTGTCATCCCTTGTGAGCTCCTCAATCAGATCATCCTCCCCTATACCGAGCTTCCTTGACAGGGAATAGGCCAGCTTCCGGGAAAGGACCTCGGGAGGATGAAGATAGTTGAGATCGAACACCTCGGCATCCATCACCTTCTCCTTGAACCTGCTTCTGAGGATCTGGTCCCTCGATATGAGAACCTCCCTGAGCTCCTCGTCGAGCAGGCAGCTCTCCGTCTCCTCTCCCATCACCCTTTCGGCAACACGGAGGAACGCGTATTCCCGCTTCACCCTTCCGTAAGCGAACAGGAAATACCAGATCGCGCCAAGGAGAATGAAGGCGACGGCCACCAGGAGCTTCTCCCATCCGAGCATTATGATGAGAAGGATGTATCCGGCAATCCCGATTATCTGGGCGTAGGGATAGAAGGGAGCCCTGTACTTGGGTCGGTAATGCTTGATGTTGGACTCCCTCATGAATACCAGTGCCAGGTTGGCAAAAATGAACAGAATTAGGAGCAGCATTGAAGCGTAACCAGCCATACGCTTCACATCCGTGAAGGCGATCGCCATGATCATTATCAAGGTCGTGACGATTATCGCCACATGCGGCGTGCCGAACCTGTTTATCTTCCCGAATACGCCTGGCAGGAGTCCGTCCACCCCCATGGCCATGGGGTCCCTTGAAGCCGTCATGATCCCCGCGTTTCCGGTGGAGACGAATGCAAGGATCCCCGCAATCGACATCACAGCGATCCCCGCGGTTCCGAGGAGGACACCGCCGGTATCGGATATGGGGGTCTCATTTCCCGATAACTTTTCCGGGGTCATGATCCCTATGGTCACAAATATCACCGCGAGATACAGGAGGGATACAACCGCCCAGGAGAGAAGCATGCCGTATGGAATGTTCCTTCCCGGTTTCCTGACCTCTCCGGCAACCGCGGCCACCTTGGTGGAACCGGCAAAGGAGACGAACACCAGACCCGAGGTGCTCAGGACCGGGGAGATCCCCTTCGGAAAGAAGGGGGAGAAATTGGACAGCCCCACGGATGAGAGATGAAAGAGCCCCACCAGGATGTAGAGCAGGAGGAGTCCGATAAGGGTCACGACCATCCACACCTGGGCCCTGGCGCTGTGTCTCACACCCGTTATGTTGAGGACCATGAACAGCAGGCAGAATCCTATGGCCAGGGCCTTGATCTCCATCACACCCAGGGACGGATACAGAATCGTTGCGAATATTCCCAGACCGAACAGGGCGAAAGCGGATTTCAGGGCCAGTGAGAACCATGAGGATAGACCACCCAGAGTTCCCATCATCGGTCCCATCGACCGATCGGTGAAGACAAATATACCTCCGGTCTTGGGGATGGCCGTTGACAGCTCTGCCTTTGCAAGGACAGTGGGAAGGGCAATGATGCTTGCTGCCAGATAGGCAAAGATGACGGCGGGTCCAAGATCGCCGTATACGACTCCGGGAAGAATGAAGAGGCCGGAGCTGATCATGGCACCGGAGGAGATGCAGAACACCTCCATCATGCCTAGTTCCCTCTTGACTCCCAATATATCACCAACGGAACCGTTCAGTCCATGATACCAACAATGTGTTGATATTTATTTTTCACCACACGGGTATTCCGTGAACTGCACGGATCGAATCCGTTCGATATCTGGCATGTACTTCATGCACGGGGAAACGGAGCTCCCGGATCCGGGACACGAGGACGTTCCTCCGCTCCGCCCCACCATCCCTACCGGAACGCCTGGCTCATCCAAGGGGATCCCGGGGCGGAGGGGGAAGAGAGGAGGGGGGCCCCACCCTTGCGGATCTTTCTCCGCGGGACGAGGACCCCTCACCTTCGTCCTCCACCCTTCTGAACAATGGAGCTCCCGCACCGTCAGCGGGGTGGGCCCTTTTCCCGGACTGCCTGCCGGCCATGATATGGGATATTATCGAGGAGGCAAGGACCACTGCAAGGAGAACGGACCCCGCAAGGGCAATATACATTCCGGGACCCCACCCCAGACCCTCCTCCGCACCCGACAGCCTCTTCCCCAGAAGCTCCACGGCAGCCCCCATTCCGGTGCGGAACCAGATGATCCCGGTGAATGACAGGAGCACCGGGGGTATGAACAGTCCGTAATATGACCTTCGGAAGATCAGCGTGAGGGCGGCTCCCGCAAGGGAGATCAAAACGGCAGCTCCGAGAAGCGGAAGGGCCAGTGGGATGCCGATCCCTCTGATGATGAGGGGTGTTGAAACCGGTCTGATATTTATCGGGTTGGCCATTCCGGGGAGCGGTGAACGCTCGGAGCGTCCCCAGTAATCGGTCATGTGTGCAACGATCTCCACAACGAAACCTGCAGCATCACTGCCCTCGGGGAAGGCCACATTCATCGTTGTACTGTAGCTGTCCCCCGCCTCGGCGAACTTCTCGGAAAGCTCCTTCTCCCCCACGGTGAGGGTCTCCCCCTCATATCCCCCGGTGATGGCATCGTAGCCGGTCCTTGCCTTTATGGTCATCTTCTCGAGTGTTATGCTGAATGCCGACCTCGACCCGGGAGGGACCTGATCGTCCAGGTCGGTGCCCGTGAAGGTGACCGCGACCCGCATCGGCCTGGTGCTTCCCTCCGGCCAGAAGGGTACCAGGTCCGCCTTCAGGGAAACGTTGAGGTAGGCGGACGGACTGCCGGAACCCGTCCAGGTGATGTTGGCCTCCTCGGGAGGGGTCTTGAAGAGAAGCTCGTAAATGTAGGATTTCTCCTTGTACGAGTCATAGAGCACCCCCAGGTTCTCGAGGACCTCCCCCCTGACTTCCGGATATGTCTTCCACTCCTCATCCCTCGAGATGTTCGTACCGACACCGCCCCCGAGACCTCCGATAATACCGCCGCCGGATGATGAAGGGGCCGTCCTCAGGGAGTACTCGAACCCCACGGCATCGAAATCCGCATTCAGTCTGTATTCGATCGGACCGATCGCGCTCGTTCTCTCGAACCTTGCCCAGTCCAAACCCGGGAGGAGGGAAGCTCCCAGAATGATGCATGACAGGAGGGCCGCGGCCGAGGTCAGGTAGTGGAGAGTCTTGATCTTCATGGGGCTCAGCGGAACATGGAGTATGAGGCTCTTACAAAAGATTTGTCCAAGAAGGATGAAAAATCGGACACGAATGACAATACATTCGTATCCGACCTTTAACCCCCATCCCCCGAGGTATTGTGCGTAAGAAGAATTGATCCGTATCTAAGAGATCGATCGACTGGCAGGTTTGAATATCATATATGATGGAAAAAGAATCCCCGGTGTATCACGGCCGAAGCTCCCTCGCGGTCCGGTGAAATATCCTCGATTCTGAAAAGAAAAAAAAGTGCGGGCCTTTCCCCCCCATTGACCCGCGGATGGTGGTTCTTAGGCGTCCTTGTCTATCCCAGATCCTTGGTATCTCACTTAAAAAACAAGACCGGAATAAGGATATCTTCTCAAAAACGAAGGATCGATCTCGCCGCCAGGTGAGAGACTCCTTTCAAGGGAGCCGATCTCCGCGATGATGTCCTTTATTTCCGGTCCATTCATGTTTTTCCCTCGGGGGCGGGTGGGGACCTCGCCCCGTGTGCAGAGATTTCCCCTGCACATATATAAAAGAAAACGGGGGGCTCCAAGGGAGGCCCCAAAAAATAAGAGATACGAGAACCCCTTCCCCCCTCACATGAGCGATGGTTTCTCAATGGACGATATCGTGCTTCTGGTCGGGAACTCCGGGAGCTTCATGACGAAGATAGACGGCGGCATGTTCCATATGAGGTCTCCGAGGGGGGCACTCGACACCGGAAAACTGCTGGGCAGGTCTCCCGGCGATACCGTGAAGATAGGGTCCGTTGAATTCACGCTGCTGCGCCCGGACATCCTGGACCATCTGGAGAATCTCGACAGGGGAGCCCAGATCATCCTTCCGAAGGACTCTTCCCGGATGGTCCTTGAGCTGGGGCTCTCCCCAGGGTCCAGGGTTGTGGAGGGGGGAGCGGGGTCCGGAGCACTCTCCATGGCGATCCTGAACGCCATATCCCCCGACGGGGAACTTGTGACCTACGATATCAGAAAGGACCATCTCGAAAGGACCGCGGGGAACGTGGAAAGGGCAGGTCTTTCTGGTATCTGGAAAGGGGTTGTGGGCGATGTGTGCATCGATGTGAGGGAGAGGGGGGTGGATGCCTTCGTCGTTGACATCCCGAACCCGGAACTCGCGGTGGACGCGGCTGCCTCCTCGCTGCGGGCGGGGGGAAGGTTCTGCTCCTATGTTCCGACATTCAACCAGATGGAGAGAGCGGCGGGGGCGCTGAGAAGGAAGGGGTTCCGGAATGTCGGCGGGTTCGAGCTGCTCGAACGTGGATTCTCCATAAAGGAGGGGGCGACCAGACCGGTCACCGAGATACTAGCCCACACCGGTTTCATCGTCAGGGCCAGGTGGATGGGGTCACCTTAGCCGCTCCTCGATCATCTTCTTCAGCCGGGGATCAGTAACGTGTGGAAGTATGGAGCGGTACACCTGCTTCATCTCAGTGAACCTGAAGGTGTCCATGTAAAGCTGGGCCATGTTCATCTTGATGTTCAGGTCGTTCACACCCTTGGACATCGCCAGCTCGTACTGCTCAAGGGCCTCCTCGTACCTCTTCTGCGAATGATAGAGGGCTGCCAGGGAGCCGTAGGGTTCGCTTCTCTCGGGTTCCAAGATCTGCGCCTTCCTGTATTCCACCTCCGCCGCTTTGGGCCTGCCGGTCGCCTTGAGCACATCCCCGTAGTTCAGATGCAGCTCGAGGGAGTTCGGATCGAAGGAGAGACCCTGAACGAAACGCTCCTCGGCTCCCCTGAGGTCTCCCTGTTTGTAAAGTTCGATTCCCTCATCAAGCAGTTTTGCAGCCTTCCTTCTCGCAAAGAAACCCGTGAAGATACCTCCTTGTGCTGTCCGGCGGGATTTGGCCGGTTATATTATAATATTTGGGTTTCGATTAGGGAGGGCCGTTTATAAACGACCGCCACTTCGGGGGACCCTCATTTGAACATAGGAATTCTTGGATGCGGCTTCATCGGGACGACCATAGCGTGCGCGGTTCAGGACATGGAACGGGTGGATTCCATTCTGCTTTACGACAGGGATTACGACTCCGCCGTGAAGCTGTCCACCAGGATAGATAGATCAAGGATCTTCCCCCCCGCCGATCTGGAAGGGTTCATAGATGGGTCCGATCTGGTGGTGGAAGCTGCATCGCAGGAAGCCGTGAGGGATGTCCTCCCGGGTGTCGTCGAGAAGGGGAAGGATGTGATGATCATATCTGTCGGGGCCCTTGTCGATGACGAACTGCTGAGCTCCCTGAAGGAGAGGGCGGCAAAAAGCAGCTCGAGCATACTGATACCCTCCGGTGCAGTTGCAGGGGTCGATGGGATCACATCGGCGTCCATGGCCGACATCGAATCGGTGACCCTCACCGTGAGAAAACCGCCAACGGGCCTGACGCTTCCGCCGTCACTGAACCAACACGCTGCGGATATAAAGAATGCCGAGGAGCCGGTGACCCTCTTCGAGGGCAGCGCCAGGGAGGCAGTCAAACTGTTCCCGCGCAATGTGAATGTCGCCGCCACTATAGCAGTGGCCGGGATAGGATTCGACAGGACCACGGTCAAGATAATTGCAGATCCCAAAGTGTCGAGGAACCAGCATCACGTCCATGTCAGGGGGAGGTTCGGCGAGATGGACATTCGAATGCTCAATCAACCCTCCACGACCAATCCCCGGACCAGCTACCTTGCGCCTCTGTCCGCGATCTCCGTACTCAGGAAACTGCTCACCGGATTCCATGTAGGTTAAGGGGATGAGAAAATGGAAATAAGGACCCTTGAACTCAAGGCGGAGGGAGCTTCCATCGGTGACACGTTCTCCGCATCGATCGAGGTGCCGGGAGGAAGACTGTATCTGGATGAAAGGGTCGTGTTCCGGCTCCTTCTCACACCCGATACCGATTCCGGCCCACCACAGACCCTCTCGCTCGAAAGGTGTGCGGGGTTAGAGGTTCCCGACGATATCCTGGAAGGGGTCAAGGGAGAGAAGGGGGACGTCTCATTCGACATCCCGCTGATCCTGAGGGGAGAGAAGGGGGAGTCCGTCATCAAGATCGTTATCAAGGGCGAGGAGTACGGCGCGACCCTGGCCTTTTCCGAGGTGGATGTGGATGTCGGTACGACGAAACTGGGGGCGGCCACATCACCATGGCCCGTGAGGTGGGACGGCAGCTCTCCCCTCGAGATGGAGCTGATACTGGAGAACAGGGGGAAGAGGAAGGTCTCGGTCGATCATTCCGTGAAGCTGATCTCGGACGACGGAAGGGAGGTCATGACCTTCCCCCCCGGAAGCTGCAGTGTCAGGGAGAAGAAGAGGATACGGTTGAGGGCATCTCCGGAAGAACCGCTTACCCCCCGGGAACTTGCGGCCAGGATAGACCTTGTGGTCGAGGGAGAGCATCAGACCAGCACGGTCGAGAAAGCGGTCCTTCCCGAGAAGGAGAGGGAGATCAAGGTGATATGCCCCGGGAGGCTCGACCCCGGTGAGAAGCTTGTCATCGAACTCCGGGACCTGGAGGGGGAACGGGAAATAACGGTGGTCCCGGGAGAGGGAGAACCCGTCGCACCTCTTGAGACGAACAGGAGCGATGCGGGGATCGAGGCCATCTTCGAGCTGCCGGGGGAGCTGAAGGGAATGGTCCAGCTGAGGGTCCTTGTGGACGGCAGGGAGGTCTCGCGGTCTCCACTGTTCATGGAATCCTCATCCGACGGGACCAGACCCGTCGTCAGGGCACGCCCGGACAGGGCAAGACCGGGCGATGAGGTCTCCGTGGAGGTCGAGTTGAAAGGTGAACTCCCCGAAGGGGATACCGTGGTCACGATCAAACCGGAGATGGAAGGTGCATCTCCCATCACGATAGGAATACCCGCGAATGAAAGGAAGGGGGAAGGCACAATGGCAGTCCCGTCGGGCTCGCCCGCGGGGAGCTTCGGGGGCAATGTGACCGTCATCTCGGGGGAGAGGACCCTTTTCAACGGAACCATACCGCCATTCGTGCATGTGAGCATGGAAGCGGAGCTCGGCATCCGGATAATGACCCCCTGGGATCCCGGGCGGGGGAACGATGATGGCTGGGGATATCTGTTCCCCGGAGAGAGCGTGATATCCAGAAGAAAATATTCCGGGATCACCCTCCTGACCCTTGATACGGGCAGGGTGCTGGTGGTGGGTGATGACGATGAGCCCCTGCCGGCCGGGGAGGAGGATTGCGGGCCGGCATCCAGGGTGATACTGCTCGATACGTTCCTCGGATCCATCCTGGAAGATGAGGCCTTATCCCTCATGGAAAGTGCATTCGGCGGTTCCATCGAACTGCCGCATACGGCCGAAGAGGGCGAGATCGGGGATGGAGAGGGTGGTGGAGGTTTTTCCGGAATGCTCGCATCCCATCTCGCAAAGGAGGGAAAGGACCCCGCTCTCAGAACGCATCCCGAGGGGAAAAAGGACCCAGTGACGGAGCTTTCTGCGTCGCTGAGGGGCATACTGGGGCCGGCGGGGATCGGTGAAGGAGCGAACCCCGCGGAAGATCTCCGGGATCTGGTGGAGATCCTCGTGAAAAGGATGAGGACCGAAAGGGATGACCTTGACCCCCGCCTCCACGGCGGAATCCTCGCAGAGATCTCAAGGAGGGGAGCCAGGGCATTGAAGATGCTGAAAAGATCCCTCGGGAGGGATGAACCGGATGTGGAGAGGATTTCCGTCGGGTTGAGGAAGGTGCTGTTCTACCTGTTCGCCCATTCGCTGGTCAGGACCGAGATGGTGTCGTCCTGGTCGGATCCGGTCGTCTCCGTCTGGGACCAGCTGAATACGGAGAGAAAAAAGGCCGTCAAGACCGAGGTCCAGACCCTGCTTGATCTCGCAGGCTCCGTTCGCTCGATCTACGAAGCTGCGGTTCAGAGATGGGAGGCCTACCGGGAGAACCTTGGAACGAGGAAGAAGATGAAGGGCATCAGGGAGATCGAGATAAGACACCCTGGCGATAGTATCTCCGGGCCCGCAGGGGATGTCTGGAGCATGATGCTGACGCTTCGGGCCGGAGAGGGAGCTCCCCCGATGGAGCTCGAACCCTACATACTCCTGCCGGGTCCATCCTGGATACTTGAATCCCCATCCTCCTCGAGGGAGGGAAGGTTTCTGGTTCTTGACAGGATAAGACTTGCCGGCGGTGAGAGGAGGGACCTGGAAATGAGGATCAGGTCCCCTCCGAGCGTTCAGAAGGGCCGGAAGGCGATGATATACCTTCGTCCGGTCGGATGCGAGCTGGAGGTGGAACCTTGACCTCGAAGCCGCCCCTGACGGATCTGGACAGGATACTTCGCGAGTTCTGGTCATTCCGCCTCTACAAGAAGGGAAAGAAACCACTGTTCGACATCAACCCCCACGAGAGGATTAGGAAGGGGATCTGGACCGACAGCGGAGTGGACCTTACACGATTCGGCAGGGAGGAAGGGATACAAGCTGGATCGGAAACCCTTGCCCTGCTGAAGACCTCAAGGAAGATGGTGAGGGAGGGATTCCTTCGAAGGAAGACGGAGCATATGATCGTCGAGGATGTTGCGGACATCAAACATATAATGGGGACCCTGTTCGGGAGTCCTGAGAGGCCGCCTGAAGGAACAGCACTGCTCGGGGAGCTTCTGTCATCATCCATATTCCACCCGCTGATCGTATATGCGTCCTGCAGCCCCTTCCACGAGATCCCGGGGCACCTGAAACCCGCCAGAAGAAAGCAGAGGCCCCACGCGGACCTGTCCCCGGGTGCCATGCTCTCCGGGGAAAGAAAAGGAGCGGAAGAAGAGGGGGCGGGGGAAGACCTCGTTCGGCTCTACCGGAGAAAGGTCGACAGCGGAACGAGGCCGAGAACCTCCTCGGGCAGGGTGATGAAGGACCTGAGGGATGTCCTTCGTTTCATCTACACATGCCGGGACGCCGATCTCGAAACGCTCATATCTTCGGGGTCCCTCGAACGGTTTGCCGGGGAGGGACTGAAGAACCCGTATCTATCCGCCGTCCTCTCCGACCTGTCCAGGGATGAGGAGGGGAATGTCGAGACAGCCCCCCATTTCAGGAAAAGGCTGGGCCGATGGCTGTTGACCAGCTCCCTGGGGGATACGGTCGTCCAGGACCTGGTGCTTCACCTTCTCTCAAGGCTGAGGAGCTGCCCGGAAAAGGAGGCGGCCCGGCTGGAAAGGTCCGCGAGTTCGATCATGGACCCGAGGTCGACCCTGAAGCTCGAGGAGCTCATCTTCGCCTCCGAACCCGAGAGAAGGCATCACTTCATCAGACTTCTCGGACATACGGGAGACCGGGCCGCGGAGAGATCGCTGAGGAGGCTCATGGAGTACTCCACGGTGAAGGAGGACAGGAGCGCCGCAGAAGAGGCAATGAGGCTTCTGGGTGTGGAAATGAAAGGGGGAGGCGGAGGGAAAAGGTTGAAAAATAAGATATAACGAGACAACTTTACATAAAATGAGGGGGCAGGTATTGAGGTTCGATGACAGGCTGGATCCGCTTCTGGAGGAGATTGCGGAGAAGATCATAAACTGCACCAGATGCCCGCTTGCCGAAGGAAGGATCAACGCCGTCCCCGGGGAGGGCCCCCAGCATGCCTCGATGATGTTCATCGGGGAAGCCCCCGGTGCGAAGGAGGATGAAACGGGAAGGCCTTTTGTGGGACAGTCCGGTCAGCTCATGACGGATATAATGAAGGATGTGGGGATCGCAAGGGAGGAGGTCTTCATCACATCCATACTCAAATGCAGGCCCCCCGAGAACAGGAACCCGGATCCGGATGAGGTCCGGGCCTGCGCGCCCTTCGTCCTGGCTCAGCTGGATTCCATCTCTCCGATCGTCACCGTCACCCTGGGCAATGCCGCCTATGATCTGTTCTCCTCCACCTTCTACCTGCCGAAGAGGAAGGTAGGCGAGGTGCACGGGAAGGTGTTCAGGCTTCACTCGACGGGTGCCAGGTACCTGATGCCGACCTATCATCCGGCCGGACTCCTATACAACAGGAAGCTCATACCCGAGTTCAGGAAGGACCTGGAGACCGCTCTGAAATACCTCGGCATGAGACCCTGAGATCGGAGGGGTCTATCCTCTCTCGACCCGGTATCTCTTGTGGGCCATCAGATACGAGAAATATCCGGAAAGGGCCACGGCCGTCCTCACGAGCCACCATATGCTTATCGGCCTTTTCAGCATCTCGGAAGGATTGTAGGAACTCCAGAGGGAGCCGTGCTTCATTGTCAGCTGTTTCCTC
The DNA here is from genome assembly GCA_002254385.1 of Thermoplasmatales archaeon ex4484_6. Classification (GTDB taxonomy): domain Archaea; phylum Thermoplasmatota; class Penumbrarchaeia; order Penumbrarchaeales; family Penumbrarchaeaceae; genus Penumbrarchaeum. The sequence continues at coordinate 19,199 of NJDO01000009.1, forward strand.
CCGAATCCGTTCCAGAAGGCCTGCTTGAAGAAGCCCACGACCGTGGACCTCTCGCGGTGGTAAACTATCATCCGCTCGTTGTACTCGATCCTGTGCCCGCGCTCCACGGCCCTGTAGTTCAGGTCCACATCCTCCGCAGTTACGAATCTGGGATCGAATCCGCCTATCTCGTCAAGGACCTCCTTCCTGTAGGCCAGGTTGCAGGACGGCCAGGTGATGTCCACTCCCTTGTGGTACACCTCCACCCTCCCCAGGCTCTGGAAGGGTTCGTACCCCATCGCGATGGTCTTTCCACCCACTACCTCCCCTTTTTCAAGTGAGTTCCTTATCTCCCTTGCCCAGAAGGGATTGCATATGCAGTCCCCGTCGGTGAATGCCACTATCTCTCCCCCGGAGAGTTTGATCCCCATGTTCCTGGATTCTCCCCTCTGGGCCGCATACCTGCGCAGCTTTATGAAATCGTATCTTTTGGAATAATCCTTCACTATCTCCGGGGTTCCGTCGGTGGAGGCCGCATCTATGATCAGCACTTCCACGGGAGCTTCCTGTATGACAAGGGAGTCGAGGAGATGGCCTATATTGGATGCCTCGTTCTTCACCGTCACGACGACGGAAATGAGAGGCCTCTCACCTTCCTTCTCTCCACTCGTCCCGTCCAAACGGATCACTTCTTCCTCACTATGAAATCGGCAAGGGTCATTCCGGTCGATGATGCGCTTGACGAGATGTGGACCTCCTCTACGTCCTCCATCAGCTCTATACCCAGGGTTTTCTCCAGCTTCTTCACAAGTGAATCGGGAGGATGCATTTCCCCGTGCTCCAGCTTTGCTATCACCGAGACCCTCTCGTTTATCTTCCTCCCAAGTTCCTCCCTTGACAGTCCCAGTTTCTCCCGCCCCCGCTGAATGCGTCTGGGATAGTCCTGTGCAAGCTCCTTCTCCCGGGATAGCACGTCAGGCCTCCTCGGCTGCTTAGGCCGGGGTGCACTCACCTTCCTCTGCGGAGGCGGTTCTTCCCTTCTCTGGACCACCTTTCCGTACCTGGAACAATCGGGACAGAGATACATCTGGGCACCCTCGATCTCCACCAGGGTGAGCTTCGCTTTCCTGCCGCATCTCTCGCATTCAGCCATATCGAATGCACCTCCTTGCTCTGATATATTGACCATCCTTTTATTTCTTGCCATCAGGGGAATCCGAAGCCCCCGGCCGAACGCTCCCGAAGATTTAACTTTGCAGCGATGAACGGATCACCTCTGGATGAGGTGTTCGTGCATCTGGCAGAAACCCGCTTCAACCGATCCCCTCCATACGGATATCTCGTGGGTTCGGGTGGAGGAATGATCCGTGAAACGATGGTCGGTTCGATATCCCGGGGCCCTTCCATCGGTTTTTCATGCTCCGCCTATCCCATCCCCCATGTGGGTTTCTCCCTTCTCTTTATCTCGACAATGTGGTCCAGAACCTCGCGCTCCTCCACCGAGAGTTCGGCCTTCATCAGATCAGGGACCCTCATCTCGGGTATGTCCACGTAGAGGATGTCGTCCTCGTTGAAGTGGCGTCCCACCATCGGCCCGCTTATGGCCATTGCCACCTCCTCTCCCATCTTGGCCTCCTTCAGCGTCCTCTTCTCCGCCTGCATGGACACTATCTTACCGATGACACGGCCGTCCTCCCTCATAACAGACTGACTCGGCCTAATCCTTCCTACCAGGACCCTGACACCGACAACGGCGGGTTTCGATACGCGGAATATATGATCCTTGAGCACGAGGAACTTGGCTGGATGGGCATACTCGGATCTCCTCTCCTCCTCCATATCATGCTTCAGTTTCCTGTACCACTCCTCGTAATCCTCTATTATCTTGTAGATTACATTGTTGAGAATCACATGGACGCCGCTCTCCTTTGCCAGCTCATCCACGTTGGGAAGCAGCTTCACGTTGAAACCGAGTATCACCTTCCTGAGAGGGTCCTCCAGGGAAGCCACCTCCTTGATATCCCTCTCGGAGACATCCCCCGTTTCCGCCTTCAGTATCCTCACGTCGTTCTGGCCCAGCAGATGGTTCATGGCTTCCAGGGAGCCGATGGCGTCGGCCTTGATGAATATCCCCTCGGGATCGGTCTCGATCGAGACCTGGGTGAGTGAGAGGACATCCTCAATGGCCATTTCGAGGGTGACGTCATCCCTGACGACCCGGAGAGGAGCTCCGGCGATGACATCGTCGGCTCCCTTCGCCAGTATCTTCACGCCGGCCGCGGCATGAACCTCGTGAAGGTTGTCGAACTTCTCCCGGGGGTCCCTTATCTCATCCAGGGGTCTGGGTTTCAGCAGGGACTTGACCCTCAGAACGGCCGGCTCTCCTTTCGTTCCCACGACTATGGTGTCGTCCTTCATTATGAACCCCGAGTATATGATGGAATCCAGGGTCGTCCCCAGACCCTTCTCGTCCTTCACCTCGAGTATGGTCCCCTCCGCCGGATCGTCCTCGGTCTCCAGCTGTTCCTCCAGGAATTTCTGGGCGAGACCCACAAGAAGCAGTAATGCGTCGGGGATGCCCATTCCGGAAACCGCGGACATGGGGACCATCGCGATGGTCTTGCTGAAATCCGAGACCCTGTCGTATCTGTCCGCATTGAAACCGTGCTTCGAGAGCTCCCCCATGAGAGAGTAGATACGGTTGTCGAGCTCATCCTTCAACAGTTCATCCTGCTCCTGGAGATTCAGAATGAACGGCTGGTCCTCATTCACTTTCCAACCGTTTATCCTGTCCAGCTTGTTCAGACCTATGATGAACGGGGTCTTGTACTGCTTCAGTATGTTTATTGATTCAAGGGTCTGGGGTTTTATTCCCTCCATGACGTCGACCACCAGGATGGCCAGGTCGGCAAGTGAGCCCCCTCTTGCCCTCAGCGTGGTGAAGGACTCGTGTCCGGGTGTGTCTATGAACAGAAGTCCGGGGATGGAGAATTCCTTCCCCTCCATGAGGGGACCGCAAACCCTTCTCAATCCGTCCATGGGGACCTCGGTTGCCCCTATATGCTGGGTGATCCTTCCGGCTTCCCGGTCCACCACCCCGGTCCCCCTGATCCTGTCCAGGAAAGTGGTCTTCCCGTGGTCCACATGACCGAGAACGGAGACAATGGGCTGTCTTATCCTCATAAGCTTCACCCCTGAGTCTGCTCCGATAACACTAGGTATTATTTAATGATTTGAAATCGGAAGGGATTTCCCTCAGGCAGGTTGAGCTCCGCGTTGATTGTTGTTACAATAGCAGAAAAAGGATAAATATGGGTCAAATCCATTTATGAAAGACATCTTCGTGGAGGTTGATTGGATGAAGAAAGAAATAGAAGGGAGGTGGTATGCAGATGGATCTGTTGGGAAGTATTATGTTCCTGGATTTACAATTGAGTATAGAATGAAAGAGGGAGCTCAGAACAAAGTCATCCGCCCATTCGGTAAACACGATATAGCATTGCACATAGATGACGGATGCATGGGTGGGGGAGAAGCTATTCCATATCAAGAAACAAATTATGTTACTTTTAAAGGAGTTCATGGACCTGATAATGACATATATGATATTAAATGG
>NJDO01000010.1 GCA_002254385.1 Thermoplasmatales archaeon ex4484_6
TATTTCAGAATAACCTCGTCTAGACCTCTGAGGGTCTGCTCCCTGCCGGCATTCTCGAATATTCTCTCTATTCTGTAACCCTGGGATTTCCAGGTCTTCAGAAGACTGTTCAGCTCCATTCTCTTCTGTCTGATGGAATCCGTTTCAACGGCCTTCTTCTGGATTATCGCCATTTCTTTCCTGACTGAATCTATGAGCTCCGGATTCTTGATCTTGAGACTCACCTTGTGGACCAGATCCCTCATCTCCCGCAGTTTCATCTCCTTGAGCCTTGTTTCGTAATCGGTGAGTTCCTCGATCCTCTTCCTGTAATCCTCCATAATCCTCTCCGCTTCGTCAATATCCGATTTCAAAGCGTTCTCCAGCTTGGATATCTTGAATCCCATTCCCGACCATTCCTTTATGGCATTCGTGATCCTCTGTGACCTCATCTTGTGGCTGAGTATCCTTTCCTTGAGATCGTTAAGTTCGGTCTCCACCTCGTCTATTTGTGTCGGGTCGAACAATTTTCGGGAGATCGAAGCCACCTCTTCCTCGAAACCGGCCGCATCCAGCTGGAACAGCTGCTCCTTCAGGGCCTTCAACCTTGCTGTCTGGCGGATGAATATATCATATTCCTCCTCAAGAAGATTTATGTCATCATCCAGCAGCTGTGATACCATATCTACCTTGAAGCCCTCCTCCTGGTATCTTTCGAGGCTCTTTCTGATCTCGTTCTTGCGCTTTCTTGTTTCCAGCTGCTTCTTGTCGATTTCTTTCATCTCATTGATGGAACGTTCGAGATCCATCATCTCCTCGACGACAAGATCGAGCTTCCAGGGATCATCGATGATCTTTTCCAATTTCTCGAATCTCTCCGTCAATCTCTCCGCCATCGGATCCTTCTTCAACATTTTCAGCTTCTGTTTTTCCTTGATGAGGAATTCTATGTTGGATTCATATATCTTGAACTGCTTTTCGAGATAATCGAAATCCTCATCGTTATCCAGCATCTCCTCCAGGGAACTCGTGCTCAACCCCTTCATCCTGAAGCGTCCTATCCTGTTCCTGAATGTTCTGTATCTCCCTTCGACTTCCTTTAGGGTTCCAACAAGACTCTTCAATCTTCTCTCTATGTTATCCAGCCTGTCGAGCCTGAATACTGCCTGTTCTATGGAATCGAACTTTTTCAGATACACCTTCCCGACGTGAGAGAATTCTTCCCTGAGCCTTGAGATCCTTCCCCTTATCTCTTCCGCTTTCTCTATCTGCTCGCCAATTGAAATGAAACGCTTTTCTATCTGCTCGAATGGGCGGGAGAACAGACTCTTGTCCGATTCGAAATGGTACCCCTTCTTTCTCCACCCCGTGATTATCACTTTCCATTCGTTGATCTTCTTTTCCATTTCCACGTTATTGTCACGTATGAGCGCAAATACTCCCTTTCCCCTTTTCGACTTTTCAAATTCCGCGACCGGTTCCTTTTCCGTTCTGGTGCTCTCCTTGAGCTGTTTCAACCCTTTTATGCATTGCATGGCAAGCTTGAAGGATTCCTCCACCCTGCCAGATTCGAGTTTCTCCTTGGCCTGTTCCATCTGTTCCCTGAAGGGATCCGTTCCCACACCCTTCTTCTCCAGGATACCAAGCAACATGTCACCTTTTCTTATGACCGTTTCCAGTTTGCGGATTTTCGATGAAGGATCATTGACAGGTTCCAAGGTGATAGGGCCTCCTGATTACCAAATCGGCGTTTGGTTTTTAAAATGTTCCTTTATGTTCCCACTTTTGGCAAAGAGATGCGGTACTTTTCGCGAGTTGTGGCTTTGTCATCATTCCCCCATCGACCATGGGCCTGTCCGATATATGCGAACGAGAGATGCGGTATCTGTGGCCGCAATAATAAGTGTTAAGTAATACGATGGATTAAGTCCATCCGCTCCCTGAAAACCACCCAGGTGATGATGCATGGCCGAGGAGGACCTCAAGAAATTGCTTGCAGCAGAGAAGGAGGCTGAAAGGAAGGTCTCCGAGGCCAGGGCCAGGGCCAGGGAGATCCTTGAAACGGCGGAGATCGAGGCAAGGAAGGAAAGGGAGACCATACTGTCCGATTTCGAAAGGAAACGTGAAGAGGAGCTTCGAAAGGTGGAGGAAAGGTCGAATTCCGAAGCGGAAAGGATCAGGGTCGAGGGAAGGTCCATTGCCGGCAATCTCAGAAAAAAGGCCCATACCAGAATACCCACTGCTGTGGAAAGGGTCCTGGAAGCTATCAGGGAAGATTGACAACAATCAGGATGGCATGACAGTGTATCCCGAAAGGATGGAATGGGTGGAGATATACCTCATGAAGGGGGACCTGCACAGGGTCACAACCGAACTTCAGGAAGCCAGGTTGATCCATCCTATGAGTGTATCGGGATCAAAGGATATGAGATTGAACCCATCTTTGCTGGAGCGCAGAGCAAGGTTGGATCGAATATTGGACCTGCTCGCCCCGATGGAGGAAGCCGTCAAGGGATTGAAGGCTTTGACCGTGAAGAAGACACTTTTCTCTGTTCCCGAGGGCAGCAGCCTCAGGGCCGTCGATTCATGGCTGGGATCCATCGAGGCCAAACTGGAACCCTTTGAAAGAGAGCTAAGGGAAAAAGAGGAATCACTTGAAAGACTCGATGAGATAAAAGGCAGACTCATTCCCCTTTCCGGTCTTGATCTGGACCTTGTCACGTATTCCTCTTTCAGGCGCACCAGGGTGAGGGTCGGAACGACCAGAAGATTCCAGGAACTCAGGGATTTGGTGGAAGGTCTGGGGGGAAACATCCAGGGATCTCTTCTGGACCGAAAGGAGGGCCTCCATTCGGTGATGATCGCCTATCCCTCCTCCTGTGAAGGGAGGATGAAGGAGAGGCTGAAAGGGAGATTGTTCTCCGAGGTGGTCATCGATGTCAGCTCTCTCAGGGAACTTCTCGAAGGAACGGGCCATGATGTGGATATGCTGAACCTTCCGATATCCCGCTTGATAATGGAACTCGAATCCGTAAGGGATTCGATAGATACATCGTTATCATCATTGCGAAAAGAAGGTTCGAATCTTGCTTCAGATATCCTTCCGGCTGCAAGGGCATATGGTGAAATACTGGAGATCGAGCTGGAAAGAAGCCGTTTCAGCGGCACCCTGGAGAGGACCAGATACACTTCCATCATCAAAGGATGGATACCGAAGAGGCGGCTGCGCCCTCTCAAGGATGTCCTTGACAAGAGGGCCCCAGGAAGGTACCATCTCGACCACAGAGGCCCCACTCCTGATGAGATAGGGAAGAACAAGGTACCGACAAGCCTGAGAAACGGTTGGCTTGGAACCATGTTCGAACCCCTGACGAACACGTTCGCCATACCCCGGTACGATGAGATAGATCCGAGTTTGTGGATATCGGTACCTTTCATACTGTTCTTCGGACTGATGCTCGGGGATGCCGGCTACGGCCTCCTAATAATGATAGCCTCCTCGGTCATGCTTGTTCTGTCGAGATATTCCCCCGCATTGAGGATGACCGCATGGATGGGATTCCTGCTTGGTTTGGCAACGACCCTGTCCGGAATCTGGATGGGTGCATTCTTCGGGGACCTGATTCCAAGGGTTATCATGGGCAGACCAGCCTCACCACTCTTTTCGGTGACCTTTTTCGGTTACCATATGCCGTATGACACACTCTCCGACCCCATGCTTCTGTTCAAGGTCTCCCTGTATCTCGGTCTTGCCCAGCTGAATCTGGGAATATTCCTGTTCGGGATCGACAGATTGCTCAAGAAGGACATCATGGGGTTCGTGAAAGGCACTATCTCCTGGATGTTGATACAGTTCGGTGCGGTAATATTCGTGGGTGCTCTCCTCATCGGATGGTGGGAACTTGACGGGACCCTCACCGCTGTCGGGGGTGTCTCCTTCATTCTGGGAAGTGTTCTTCTCGCCCTTGAATCGAAGGGGATGGTTCTCTTCGATATCGAGGGTTATCTGGGAGACTGGATATCCTATACGAGAATTCTGGCTCTTGGTTTGTCCACCTTCGGTCTGGCAATGGCGTTCAATATCGTGGGGAGAATGCTGATGGACATCAATGTCGTAATGATCCCGTTCGTTGTCCTTCTGCTCGTACTGCTCCATGTGTTCAATCTTCTCCTTCAATCCCTAGGTGCTGCCGTCCATTCATTGAGACTCCAGTTCGTGGAGTTCTTCGGCAGGTTCTACGAGGGAGGGGGAATACCATACGAACCGTTCGGTATCGAGAGGATATTCACGAAGAAGGTCCCTCAAAAACGAGGGTCAAGGAGGAATGAAGATGTATCATGACGATATCCCGAGACCTGATATTTCGTCTTTCGAGGACGAAGAGAATGCACACCTTGAATTTCCCGTTACATCCCACAATACAACAAGAAGGAGGAACATGCAATGAATAGAACATCCTTGCTCGTGGTCGGGACGGTTCTCCTGACCCTGATTGCGGTAGTGGTCGCTTCCCAGTTTGCTGTCGGTGATAGAATAGCGGCAAAGGACCTTGATTTCGATGGAATGGATGATGATTGGGAGGGGGCCAACGGACTGGACAATACTACGAACGATGCATCCGGAGATGCTGACGGCGACGGAATGTCCAACGTGGAGGAGTTCCTGGCATACACGGACCCGGGAAACGCGGATGATTCCAAGGTTGTGAAGGACAACAGGATGCTTGTTTTCATAGGTGTTGGACTGGCGATGGGGGTTGCCGCGATAACATCTTCGATAGGTATCGGCATCGCAGGTTCGGGTGCTGCCGGCGTCACGGCGGAAAGACCTGACAAGTTCGGAAGGTTGATAGTGTATCAGGCTCTTCCCATGACCCAGGGTATATACGGTCTTCTGATATCCATACTTGTTCTGAACTTCACGGGTTTGACGGGCGGCCCGGAGATTGCAATCCTGAAGCAGCCGTTCGTGGGATGGGGGGCACTTGCAATAGGAATAGTAATAGCGTTTTCCAGTGTGTCCGCCATACCCCAGGGTATGACCGCCTCTGCGGCTGCGGCAGCTTTCGGCCGGAACAGCAAGGTCTTTGCAAAAGGCGTCATATTTGCCGTCATGTCGGAGACAATGGCCATCTTCGGTTTCCTTGTCGCGATATTCCTGTTGATAGCATCCGGAATGCTCTGATCCTTGACCAGGAGGAACCTGCAATGGGATTGGAGCAGATGATCCGGACAATACATGAAGAGGCCGAAGAGGAAGCCAGAAAGATACTCGATGAGGCCGAAAAGAAGGCCAGGCTCATCGGGGAAAGGGAAGCAATGGAAACAAGGAGGATGGTCGCGGAGCTGGAGGAGAAACTGGATAAGGAATCCCGGACCCTTTCGAATATAAACCTGTCCGAGGGAAAGAGAAAGGCAAGGCAGGCCCTCCTCAGTGCAAAGGAGGATCTGATCTGGGAGACCATTTCAAGTATCCGGTCGCATCTTTCATCCATGGAGGGTGATGAGCTTCTGGGATACCTGCTGCGAATGTACGACAAGGCACACTCGATGCTGGGAAATGGAATGATCGTTTATCCTGTTAGGGTAGCTGACGCTTCCGCCCTTGAGGGAAAGCCGAACATCCGGGACCCCCTGGAGACGATGAACGTGCTTCCCCCATCAGTATCAAGATTCAAGGGTAAGGATCTGATAGGGGGATTCCTGGCGGTGTCATCGGATGGAAGGAAGGTAGTGGATATGACATTCCAGGGGATGCTGGAAAAGAAGGATGATAGAATAAGGGAGATAATTGCAAGGACCCTTTTCGGGGATTAGGAGGTCGGTATTTGACCGGGATATTGGGAATGTCTGCCGGAGTGGCCGCAGCGCTTGGCGCCGCAGGTCTGGGATTGGGCACCGCCCTCTCCGTCTATGGTGTGAGGAAGCTGATACAGATAGGTCAGTTCTCCTATCATAATTCGAGACTTTCCACCCTGGGCAATCCCTATGTCAGGAGGGACGAGGTCCTTCCCCTTCTAGAGATGGATTCTCCCGTGACCCTTGCCAAATCGCTGAATACCGATCTCGAAACCGGTGATAACCTCTCGGAGTTCCGCGAGGTGGACCGGGCGCTGTATTCGAGTTTGCACGAACGCATGGAGGATCTGAGAAGAGACTCCCCTTCCTCACTGAGGCCCATTGTCGAGGCCTATCTCTGCAGGTTCGAGGGGGAGGAGTTGAAAAGGTTGATGAGGCTTATCGGAAACAGGTCCGAGCCGCTGTTTCCCGTGGGTTGGCTCGATTCGGATGTGGAGAGGACCATTCTGGCAGCGGAGAACATCCCTTCCGCACTTGAGGTCCTGGAAGGGCAGCCTGTTTCCGGGAGGATATCCGAGGTCATCAAGGGAGAGAACGGACCAACCCTGGCTTCGATAGACGATGCCATCGACAGGTATGTTCTCGATGAGATTCGGGAGACAAGGATGATGTCCTTTTCCTCTCGGAGGGGTCTGTCAACTTTCTTCGACATGCTGTGTGATAGATACAACATACATCTAGCAGTGAGGTCATTGCTGAAGAATGAGATCTCGGAACCGGAATCCCCTCCAATGATATATTCCTCGGGAGGCACGCTGGCTCCTTCCGTGATGGAGCAGATATTCGATGCTGCGGGACTCAGGGAAGCGATATCCATCCTTTCTTCCACCCACATGGGGCCCCATTTCAAGGATCTCGACACATCGGATCCGTATTCATTCGAAGTGGCCCTTGACAGAATGCTGCTTCAGGGTGCGGTATCTCTTTCTTATGCATTCTCATCGACTGTGGGCCCCACCATAAGATACATGGTATCCAAGGAGATGGAACAGAAGAACCTTCGAACCCTCTTTTTCGCCCTGATATACGGATGGGACGCTGAATGGACCAAGGCAAGATTGGTGCTTGAGGAGGGTCCCTGATGGGGAGGGTCATCTGTGCGGCCGTGGAAGAGGGCCTTGCACTCGGTCTTCATCTGGCAGGTGTGCATGATATATTCGCCATGACATCCTTCACTGAGAAAAGGGAACTTGTGGAATGGTACAGAAAAAGAACCGGGAGGGATGACATCGGTGTAATGATCCTCTCCTCGGAAACGGCAAGGATGCTTTCCGCAGAGCTCTTCCAGAGAAGGGTTTCGGGGGAGCTTCTGCCCGTCACCGTTGTGATACCCGGAGAAGGAGAGGATGCAAGAGCAATGGAACTGATCAGGAGAGCGGTGGGAATGGGGATGAATATGGATGACAATGAGCAGAAGAGGAGGAATGATTGAATGACAGAACCCGAGCAAGGTTCCGATGCCGGATACATAGACATGATAGCTGGTCCCGTCGTCAAAGCACTTGGTATGAAGGGTTCCAAGATGTACGATGTCGTCATGGTGGGCAGGGAGAGGCTCATCGGGGAGATCATAGGTCTGGAGGAGGATTCCGCAACGATCCAGGTATATGAGGAGACTGCCGGTATCACTCCCGGTGAACCCGTGCACAAGACCGGAGAACCCCTGTCCGTGGAGCTGGGTCCCGGTCTCATATCCATGATCTATGACGGGATTCAGCGACCCCTGGAAGCCATACAGAGGGAGACAGGCGATTTCATTTCGAGGGGGGTGCGGGTAAGTCCCCTTGATCATGGGAAGAAATGGACGTTCCACCCCACAGGATCGGAGGGGGACCGCGTCAAGGAAGGGGATATTGTTGGCTGGGTTCAGGAATCCCCAACCGTGAAGCATGAGATAATGGTTCCCCCGGGGGTGGAAGGGGTCATATTATCCATCGTTCCTGAAGGGGATTATACGATCGAGGAGACGATCTGTGTTTTGAAAGGGCGCGATACCGATCACAATATAACGATGGTCCAGAGATGGCCCGTAAGGATGCCGCGTCCGTTCAAGAGGAAGATGGACCCCTCCGTCCCGCTCATCACGGGTCAGAGAATACTCGATACGTTCTTTCCCATTGCCAAGGGAGGCACGGCCGCGATCCCCGGTGGTTTCGGAACCGGAAAAACCGTGACGCAGCATCAACTGGCGAAATGGTCCGATGCCGATGTGATCGTCTACATCGGCTGCGGTGAGAGGGGGAACGAGATGACCGATGTTCTGAGGGAGTTTCCCCATCTCGAGGATCCGCGGACAGGGGAACCGCTGATGTCCAGGACCGTGCTGATAGCGAACACATCGAACATGCCGGTCGCGGCAAGGGAAGCTTCCATATACACGGGCATCACGATCGCGGAGTACTATCGGGACATGGGTTTCGATGTTGCATTGATGGCCGATTCCACCTCCCGATGGGCGGAAGCCCTGAGGGAGATCTCCGGGAGGCTCGAGGAGATGCCCGGTGAGGAAGGATACCCTGCCTACCTTTCGAGTCGATTGGCCAACTTCTACGAGAGGGCAGGGTACATCACATGCACATCGACCGAGAAAAGGGAAGGGTCGATCTCCGTCATCGGTGCTGTATCACCCCCCGGGGGTGATTTCTCCGAACCTGTCACGCAGAACACTCTGAGGATAGTCAAGGTGTTCTGGGCCCTGGACTCGTCCCTTGCGGACAGGAGGCACTTCCCATCGATCAACTGGTTGAAATCCTACTCCCTCTATCTTGAGAAGGTGGAGGATTGGTGGGGGACCCATGTGGCAAAGGACTGGTTATCGATGAGGAATCGTGCCATGGCGCTTCTCCAGGAGGAAGCCGAACTCCAGGAGATCATTCAACTGGTGGGGCCCGACGCTCTACCGCCTTCACAGCAGGTCACCCTGGAGACAACCCGCATGCTGAGGGAGGATTTCCTGCAGCAGAACGCATTCCATCATGTTGATTCCTACTGTCCCGGGGGCAAGCAGGTCATGATGCTTAGGGCAATTCTCCTGTTCGATTCCCTGGCCCAGAGAGCAGTGAAGCGGGGGGTTTCCGTCGAGAGGATACGATCCGCGGGATGCAGGGTGACCATATCGCGCATGGCCAGAATGGACAATTCCGGGTTCGAGGAGCGGATGTCCGCCGTGATGGAAGAGATAAAGAAGGAGATGGGAAACCTCCGATGATCATCCGTTCCAACCTGCCGGACTCCTGCTTTCAATGTTTATCACGGATAGATTTATTTATTCCGTCCTTCAATCATATACCCGCAGGGACATACAGGTTTTTCGGGAGTGCTGTAGATGGCAAATATCATGATCGTGGATGATGAACCGACATTACAGCAGCTGATCGCCATTATCTTGGAGGATATGGGGCACGTCGTGGTGGGCCAGTTCTACAATGGCGAGTCCGCCCTCAAGGCCTACGAATCATCCGATCCCAAACCCGAACTGCTCATAGTGGATCACAGGATGCCCATCATGTCCGGGGCCGATCTATCCAGAATGGTACTGGAGAGGGAACCGGATCAGAAGATACTGTTCCTTACAGCGGATGATTCGGTGAAGGAGTTCGTGTCGGATCTCGGTATAGATCATTTCCTGAGGAAACCGGTCGATATCGATACGCTGAAGAAGGCAGTCGAAGTCTGTCTCTCCTCCTGAGCCTATCGATCTCCATACTACTTCCTTCGTATCTTCTGAACCTTTTTCCTGGGAGGCTTCCTTTCCGTTCTTTCGCTCTCGAGAACCTTCGACAGCTCCGGAGGGAGCTCCATGACCTTCATGCTTGTGGCCTTGCCCTCATTCTTCATGGCATTGGCCAGTACTTCCAGCAGTTTGCCGACCGCCGCTTTCGGGATTATGATCTGGGTGGTCGTCACAAAATAGGGTTCATCCTCTCCCTCGATGATCTCGTTGTACATGTGAAGTCTCAGATCCGTTCGGGTCCATTGTGGTATCGCCCCTATAATATAATGGCTTTTATGATCCGCACTCCGGACGAGTATCACATCCCTTTTATTTTCATTCTTTGCTGTCATTACCTATTCCTCCGGTAGCCTCATGACCCTCGGGTAAAGCTCCGCCGGAACGATCCTTATGATGTCCGGAACCCCGGTCGGGACCGATTCTCTGTCATCTACCGGCCCCCCGATCACTCCGAGCCCGTATGCGAATATCATCAACCTTCTTGCCCTGTCGGTGAGCCGGTACCGGGTATATTCCCTGCTGTTCGTTCCCTGTTGGAGATCCCTGATCACCAGTTCTGCTTCCTGCAGCCTTTTCAGATGATATGCAAGGAGGGTTGGTGGGATGGAGGTGTCGAGGGACAGTTTCTTGAAGCTCATTCCGCTCTCCCCCGCTCCCGCCAGTGAGAGGAATATCTCGCTTCTTTTTCCTTCGGCGAATATCTTCAGATATCCGAATTCCGGCAACATTCTATCGTAGGGAATATCCTCACCGACCATGCCAGACCTTGTGGTATTCACATATATTGAATGTATTCAATTTTATTTGAACTTTCCGCCTCTCATATTCACGACACACTCTCAACCGGGATCAATTACAGGAAATTTGATATATCAAGGAGAAAAAGGACGAAAAGGTTAAATAACCAATAGAAGCAGTGTTTGTTTCCGTTGGAAAATGGACCTAATGGGGAACAGCCTCCTTCCGGAGGGTGCAATCACAAAAATAAAAAGGAAGGTGTGAACGTGAAAAGAACGACAGCCGTATTTCTTGTAATGCTCATGATCATGGGATCCTTCATGGTCCTGTTCCAGTATCAGAACGATGAAGCTGATGCACTGCCCGGTAGGGCCGTCTACAGATATTTCAATGGAATAATATATGGTCTCAACGAGTCGAATCCCGACGGAAGACCGTCCGATTTCGGTTTGAACGTGACAGGTATTATGGCCAACGGAACGATGATTGGTCCTTTCGAGGCCGTGATAAATGTCACTTCGGGTAATTTCTCCGTCCGGGTAGATGTTGAATCCCATGATACATCACAGCCATGGACATTTCAGCTTACCGACTGTTACGGTTGGGAGGAGGCAGGGGGAGGGGTCGTTCAGGTCCCCAACCCGTCCGATTGGAGTCCCGAAAACGTTGTCAATCACACGGCGAACGGGACATTGTTCTACAAGAAGGGGACGTTCGGGAATCTCTCATTCACCGTGTACAACGGGTCCTCGGGACTACCCCTGGAAGGTGTGGGTTTCGAATTCACATACCATCCTCTTCACCGCTCGACCATGACAGGGAACTACACCGATGCGAACGGGAATGTCACCTTCAGCAACATGCAAATCGGTCTGGACCCTGGAAATCTTGTTATGATGCGGCTTATCAAGGGGAATTTTACATACAATGACGGGAACGGTACTGGAATTGCCTACCGGCCCCTTGTCCAGGGAGCCACATCTCATTACAACCTGACAATAAACGAGAATCCACTTGTGAATTCGTATTCACCTCCCGATGGCAGCACGGGGATCACGACTTCCCGTATCGAGCTTCCCACGGTCCTCTTCGTTCAGTTCCGCGGTCCCATGGATCAGAGCTCCATTGGTGTGGACACGCTCTTCCTCAGGGAGGTTGGCGGACAGAAGGTGAACATATCGTATCAGTGGCCTTTATCGAGCCTGTGCAGGATACAGCCTGACCAGGATCTCAAGTTCAATACGACGTACGAGGTGTTCGTATCCCCCAGGGTCAAGAACGAGACGGGCAGCGAGCCTCTCTGGAGGTCGTTCTCCTACAGATTCACTACCGAGCTTCCCAACGCGGTTCTCAGATGTCATGTCTATATCAATGGTACAACGGACCCGGCACCGGAGGGGACCATGCTGAGGCTTCAGGGCAGACTCCCGGTCTATGTGGACGACGGCTTCTATGAGTTCGAGGATGTTCCGGAGGGAACCCATTCGATCAAGGTTCTCGGTCCCACCGTGGGAGGGGTTTCCGAGTATCTTTATTACGGGAACATGGTCGATGACATCACCGTTGAAAGGGGTGATGTTCTCGAGGTACCGGGGCTTACGGTTACCAAGAGACCCACCAGAAACGCCACCATACGGGCCCAGGATGAAGAAGGGAATCCCCTGATGGGCGTCAATATCACCCATCAGGTGACCATGGAATCCGGATTGACCGATATCACCGGAGAGGTGATCTTCCAGGAAATACTTGCAGAGAGGGATACGGGGTTCCGTGCCACACTGGAGAACTATTTCCCGCAGACCCTTACCGTTCCCAAAGGAACGGGTGATGCCCATGTGAACGTCACATTGTATGAGAAGGATCTGCCCGTTCTGGTGAAGGCAAGGTCCGACTTTACAATGGACCTTCCCGGGCCCGATGTCCCGGTGGACGCTGTGATACAGGTGGATTTCAAGGACCCGGACGGTTTCGCCCTTGGTATGGACCCCGAGACCATCAATACGGATAACTTGAAGATATTCGATCCGGAGGATGCCGCGGTTCCTTTGGATATCGTTACTACCCCTTCGGATCCATCCCGGTACACACTTGAACCAAGGGATTATCTCGACTACGGGACAACCTATACACTCTTCATCAGCGAGCAGGTGGCTTCCGCAACGGGAACCAATCCCCTGTGGAGGGATTTCACCCTTGATTTCAGTACGGAGACCCTGGACCCGGCCACTATCGTGGGCAGGGTCACTCTGAGAGAGAAAGGTGTTGAAGGAGTGAAGATAGACGTGCTCCATCATGACAGCGTCATCGGGACCACGGAAACGGGATACAACGGGAATTATCAGATTTCCATAGAAATGAACAAGTTCGAGCTGTTCAACGTCACCGTACGCGCGAACGGGAACGACCTGGGGCTCGGCACGGAAGTATTCGGTCCCATCTCCATAATCGCAGGAGGTTCAAGGAACGGATCGGACATCACACTGTCCCGGCTTGACGACTGGTTCCAGGTTTTCTATCCGGTGGATTCCGAAGGGAGAATGCCCGTGGACGGTACAATTACCCTGACGTTCAGGAATGCGCTGGCCCACCCGGATATGGATACCTTCAGAAGGAACTTCTCACTCACGAGCCCCTCGGTAGATCTGAACATTTCGCTCTCGGAGGATTCAAGGTCCGTCTTCATCAAACCCTTGGAACCGCTGGACCACGACAAGTTCTATACACTTTCGGTTTCGGATTTCCCCGAGGGAGAATTCTACAGAGAAATGAGGGATGTGAACGGGACACCCGCCCTTATCAGAGGAGAGAAGATAGAGATAAGGACCGAGTTCAAACCCATAGAGGTGATATTGCAGACACCAAGCAGCGGTATTCTCTCGAGCGTTCCCGTGAATATACCTGTTTCGCTGTTCTTCACGAATTATTCGGTGGACACGGAACTCGTGGAAGGGGCACTGGAATTCGTCGAGGTGGATACCGGAGCTCCCGTGGAGGGTATCATCTACACATGGTCCAACCAGGACCGGAATCTCGAGATAGACCATGATAGATTGAACGGGAGTACGGAATACATGGTTTCACTGCCGGCCGGAAAATACGGTGCCGGTGATGCCTCTGGCGCAAGGATAAGGGCGGATTTCATCGTCTACTTCACAACCGAGCCCGTGCTCATTCCCACTCTCACGGTGGATGATAATTGGCCGGCCTCCGTCGAGACCGGTTCCAAGGCCGTTATAACCCTGAGCAACCCTCTTGGCAAACCCATAAGGGTTGCCATTCTCATCGAGGAGGAGCGAGGGACATCCGATTTCATCGAATATGCCAATGTGACCCTCTCTGCGGCAGAAACCGATAAGCAGGTTACCCTTGACATCGAGGATCTTGATACGGGAGAATATCTCTGCAGGATCCGGGTATACGATCCCACATCGATGACCCTGCTGAATGAATATCCCATCACATTGAAGGTTGCGGAGGAGACCTCGAATCCCGCCTCAAGCATGTTGTGGGTGTTCATAGTCATCGGCATAATAGTCCTTCTGGTGATAATCCTGGCGGTATATCTCATGATTCAATCCAGGAACAGGGATATCGAGGAAGAGCTTCAGGAGGAGTTCGAATGCCCCGAATGCCATCACCTTGTGAGCAGCGAGGACACCGTCTGTCCTCACTGCGGTGCCGAGTTCGAAGAGGAAGCCTACAAATGCCCCAAGTGCGGGTCTATGCTCGATCCCGATGATGAGGAATGCCCCGAGTGTGGATATGATTTCTCGGACCAGGAGAAGATGGAGCTCGAGGAGGAGGACGAGGAGCTCGATGATATGGAACTCGATGAAGAGGAGGAAGAAATGGAGGAGCTCGAGGATATGGAGCTCGAGGAGGATGAGGTGGAAGAGCTTGATGATGAAGAGGAGGATTGAGAACGGACCTGATGGCTGCAGGAGAAGAATGCTTTCTGCAGCCCTTCCTTTCCTCCATCAACACTGGTGAGGTATGACCATGCATCGAAAATCTGTATTCCTGGTGCTTTTCGTTCTGGTCTCATCCGGTCTGCTACCTTTCATGGCAACACGGGATGGGGATGTCATTGGATGGGAAACGGGCCCCATAGGCTCCCTGGATGGCTACATAGAAGGGACCATAACGAACGGGACCGCCGGTCTAACGGTCACATGCAACGCCACGAAGATACCCAATGGTACAGGGGGAACCCCGACTCCAGTATCATTCACCACCACATCGGGTCCCGGTGGTTCGTTCAATATCACGGTTGACACCAGTGACGATAATTATCAGGTGATCAACTACGTTGTGACGATCAGTCCGACCTATTACCTGGACATTGTCAAGGGTCAGTATATAGTCCAGGGGACGATAAATGCCTCCGAGACACATCATGTACCCCCTGGAGCGCTCCAGCTGACAGACGCGGCTCTGGGCAACCTGACGGTGAGGATACTCAACGGGAGTTCGGGAGAACCGTTGGAGAATGCGGTGGTGACGGTGTCCCACGTCCCGGACCTCCCCTCCATGCCCTTCCCACAGGCTAGGGTCACCGATTCGTCCGGTGAGGTCGTGTACAATGACATAAGGGCGGTTGAAACGGAGGTGGAGGCCACCAAGCTCCATTTTCAGGACCTTTCCTCCACGGAGCCCTCGAACACGGTTGTGATCAACGAGGGTGGAATGACAACCGTAACGTTCAATCTCACCGAGGATCCATGGCCTTTCGAGACCATTCCCGTTGACGGTGCGGCATCCGCGAACGTTTCCAGGGGTGTAACCGTCCTGTTCGGTCAGGAGATGGAGAGGGTCTCCATCAACGATACGTCAAATTATCTGTTTCTGAATTCCACGAGTGGGAACGTTCCCTTCCATATAGTTATTCCCGGGACGGACAACGACAGGGTTGATATTGTGCCGGATGACCCCCTCGAATACGATTCTTATTACAGTCTCACCATGCTGGCAAAGTTGAGATCATCAGGCGGGGGGAGGCCCCTTTGGCGCTCCATGACGGTGGAATTCAAGACCGAGCTTCCGCCATCCACCGTTTCGGGCAGGCTGCTTGACAGCATCTCGATGCTCCCGGCAGTGAACGTCAGCGTCAGCCTTGTGGACCAGACAGTTCTGAGCGATGAAGGAGGTTATTTCAACTTTCCGCTCGTCATTCCCGGACTGCATGATCTTGTGATCGAGGACGGATATCTGTATCAAGGTCACAGCCTGGAGGATATAGAAGTGGAGAGGGGAGAGGAGATCGACCTCGGAACCATTACACTTGTCCCGTATGAATGGGGCAGTCTGAACATCACCGTCACTTCGGGTGGAGCACCGCTGGAAGGAGCCTGGGTGAAGGTACTGTCGTCAAAGCTTTCCGATGATGAGTTCAATCTCACGACGGACAGTAAGGGGATCGCCCGTTTCGAAAGGGTAAGGTCGGGTAATGTGAATCTCGAGGTGGGAGCCGACCACCATTCCACCAAGGTGGATGTTGCCCTTGTCCAGGCCGGAAAAAACAATCTCATGAGCGTTGCCCTTGTAGAGGATCCCCTCCCTGTCACCGTGGAGCTGACCGATGAATCCGGTGAAGGTTTGGCAGAGATAACCTCGGACCTGCTCGTGCGCCTGCCGGAACCTGTTCTCTTCCAGACACTCAATGTCACCCTGTATGTTCTTGACAGTGAAGGTGATAGAGCGGGAACCATTCCTCTGGCCCCTCCGCAGGATGGTGCGGAGGAGAACACATATCTTGTCAGGGTCCAGGGAAATCTCCCCCTTGAGAGGGAATTCGAATTCGTGGTATCCTCGGAACTCAGGGCACTTGATGATGGTATGCCCATTCTATGGAGGGACCTTGTTTTCGCATTCTCCACGCCGGAGATCCCGTTTGCCCATATCAATGGTACCGTTCTCCTCGAGGGAAAGCCCTTTGCGGGAATCAGGGTTTCCTTCAAGGATCAGTACGGTTTGACGGACAGAGATGGTTCGTTCAACTTTTCAATCGATCTCTCCTCTCCGGTTGAGGAGGGTCTGTTCGTGGTGAACATGAGCGGCCAGGGTTACATACCCTTCACGAAGGAGCTCTTCGTCGAAGGTGGGCAGACTGTCGAGATGGGGGTGATCTCCCTGATGCCTCTTTCGGGATGGTATTCAGTAACACCAGCTCCCGGACAGGTCGATGTGGATCCTGGAACGAACATCACGATGTTCTTCCTCGTTCCTGTGGTCGAACCTGAGAGGGGATGGTCCCATGCCGTCAGGGTTGTCAGGGAAGGAGGGAGCGCTCCCATCAGGGGCATCTACATCCTTGAAGATGGGAACACAACCCTGGTTTTCAGGCCCGATGATGCCCTTGAGGAGAATACGTGGTACGAGGTGAGGATCTCTAATGACCTGAAGACGACGGGGAACCTTTCCGTATTCCCCGTGGGGAATACCACATCTTTCAGGGTCCGGCCTCCGAGGATCATGATCGGTCTGGTCTCCCCAGCCGAGAGCATCCTGGATGCTTTCCCGCTGGACGGCAGGTTGACTCTCTCCTTCGGGGTGAGTGTGAACAGGACAAGGATACGGGAGGGGATCGATATCGAACCGTTCGTGAAGGGACTCGTTTTCTC
Organism: Thermoplasmatales archaeon ex4484_6; assembly: GCA_002254385.1. Classification (GTDB taxonomy): domain Archaea; phylum Thermoplasmatota; class Penumbrarchaeia; order Penumbrarchaeales; family Penumbrarchaeaceae; genus Penumbrarchaeum. The sequence goes on from NJDO01000010.1 coordinate 16,930, forward strand.
GTGGGTATCCTCCTCGGAAGTATCCATTTCTGCCCTGTTCCTTTCCGATACCAGATATGAACTGTCTCTGGCACCGAATGTTTACGGACTCGATGGCGAGCCTCTTGTGGAGGTTTTCTCGCTGGAATTCTCAACCACCGACAGTTATGAACTCGACCATTCGTTTCTCTCTCTGAACCTGATACCGGAACCTTCATCGGGCTGGGAAACGGGAGAGAACATCAGGATGTCCGGGACCTCTCAATCCTCCGTGGGTTATACCGTGAGGGTGACCCTTGAGGATATCCTTCTGGGGGAGACCACTGTCGATGAGAACGGAACCTGGTCCCTTGAGGTGGTACTTCCCTCGGAAGAGATCGAGGGCAAACTCAAGGTAACTCTTTCCGTACCGGGAGGGCCCGTGGCTCATGAAGAGGAGTTCGACATCACCGTATCGGCTGCAGCATCCAGCTCTCCTCAGGGAGGGGAGGAGGATATGACATGGTATTACGTCGCGGCTGCCGTCATCATCATCATAATTGCGGTCCTTGTTGCTGTGCTCTACATGAGATCACAGAGGAAAAAGGCGCAGGACCTCCTCGAGATCGACTATGAAGAAGTGGATGGAGAGTGGGAGGACCCCGAGGAGTGAAGGATTCGATCCTTTCCACCTCGGTCAAACTTTATATTTCATACTGCGATAACCCTGGGTCCTGATGATTTCCCTTGAATGTTCATAGCGGTGGTTGGATGAACAGCAATGACAGGAAGGTTACCTTTGCAGGCATAGGCGTCTTATTGGTGATGTTGATCTCCGCATTACTTTTCGGAAGTAATGCATCGGGCGGAGAAGGAGGGGGGGGGAGCAGTACGACAGATATACTTCTCGGCTATGTGTTGTATACGGATAAGGTGAGCTTTTCGGGTGACCTCTCCGAGGGATCCAGCGAAACCCAGGAGATGGACCTCTCCGGAATGCTCGTGAAGAACATATCCGCGACGCTGACATGGACCGATGAATCCAAACCACCGGGACGTCCGAGGATAAGGCAGTACACGAATGCCCCCGACACATTCTCCGTTTCCATCTCGGACATGTCCGGGAACAGGACGAGCAGCGATACGGGAGCCAACCCTCCCGGGCAGGAGGGCTCCATATCCCTACAGTTGAGCATTCCCGACGAGGACCTCCTGAAGCTTCTGGATGAGGATTATCAGGGCGAGGTCTGGACAGTGCTTGTCAGCATGGAAGATGCCGGGAACTGGGCTCCCAGGATCGGGATAATCGGTTTCAACGACCCCGGTAACTCCTATTCACTTGTTGTTGATTACGAATATTACAAGCTGGCTGAGATAAGGGGAGAATAGGGGGAATAAATAATGGAAGATGAATTTCAACCGTATGTCCCGGCCGATCAGGAACTCCCCGAGTTCACGTTGAAGGCGATCCTTGTGGGAATAGCGATAACGATCATCATGGGGGCAGCCAATGCCTATCTCGGTCTGTTCGTGGGAATGACCGTTTCGGCAACCATACCTTCCCTTGTTTTTTCCCTTGCGGCATTGAAGTTCCTCAAGGGTTCCATACTGGAGATCAACATGGCGAAGAACATCGGCGTGGCGGGGGAGGCCCTTGCGGCAGGCATCATCTTTACCTTCCCGGCCCTCATAGTTATAAACGATATGACGGGGGGTGATGCCGGTTGGGCGGACATGTTCACCTTCCAGAATATACTGATAATGGTGATCATTTCCCTTGTGGGCGGCCTTCTCGGTATCCTCTTCACGATACCGCTCAGGAAGGTGTTCATAGAGGATCTGAACCTTCCATACCCGGAGGGTGTTGCGGCAGCCGAGGTCCTGAAGGCAATGGAAAAAGGCGGCAGGGGGATATACTACATACTCATGGCTGCCGGAATAGGCGGCGGAATGAAGCTTGCCGCGGGTTCCGGTCTTTCACTCTGGAAGGAAAAGGTGGAAACGGTTGTGACCGGGAAGCCGTTCGGCATGAAGAACATCAGGTTCTTCGGCGGTGTGAATGTCTCCCCCGCCCTACTAGGTGTCGGCTACATCATCGGTTTCAAGATATCACTCATAGTGTTCATCGGGGGCATCCTCGGGTGGGTAATAGGCATACCTGCGGTTGGTCTGATAAAGGGTTGGCCCGGCGGAGATTCCGCTCCCGAGATGATAGATGCCGTCTACCAGCTGTGGTTCGATGAGACCAAGTGGATCGGCATCGGTGCGGTATTGACCGGCGGCATTTATACCCTGATAAAGATGGCCCCCCAGCTGAAGCAGTCCATCGTTCAGACCATGAGCGGGAAGAAATCCGATGCGAACGAACCCGCTCCGATCAGGACCGAGAGGGATTTCAGGGTTTCCCCGATATATCTGCTATTGATCGCGGTCGGTGTCCTTGCACTGTATCTGTGGGTGACTCACGAGATAATTATCTCCCCCGTGCTGACCCTGTTGATGCTCGTCGCCACTTTCTTCTTCACAGCGGTGGCAGGGTATCTGGCCGGCATAGTGGGATCCTCGAACAATCCCATTTCATCCGTCACGATAACCACGCTCGTCTTCACTGCCCTTGTCCTTCTCGGATTCGAGGCGATCAATGTTTCACACATGGGGACGAGTCTGGGAATGACCGCCACCATACTGGTGGCAGCCGTTGTTTGCAGCAGCGCGGCCATCGCCGGGGATTCGATGCAGGAACTGAAGACGGCACAGATACTGGGAGCCACCCCCCTGAGCATACAGAAGGGAAGGTTCATAGGAGTGGCCGTGGGTGCCCTCGTGATACCGTTCATAGTTGGAATCCTTGCCTCCGCATGGGAGATCGGCTCACCCTCCCTACCGTCCCCCCAGGCCGTGATAATGGGATCCACGGTGTATGCGATATTCAATCTGGACCTGAACATCATAATGTTTCTGATTGGTGTGGTCCTTGCGATAATTCTGATATTCCTGAAGCTCCCCGTCATGGCCGTCGCCATAGGGATCTATCTGCCGTTCACACTGACGACCCCCATATTCCTCGGAGGCATCCTGGGTAAGATATCCGAGGTATGGATCGAGAAGAAGACAAGGCTTCTGGATTCGGTTGGACTTTCCGGAAAGGAGCTGGATTCGAAGGTCAAGGAGAACAAGGAAAGAGCCTTCAACAGCGGACTGCTGTTTGCAGCCGGTCTCGTGGCCGGTGAGGCGATAATGGGTGTCATCGTTGCGGGTCTGATAATAGGTCTCGGCCCGGGCTCTATGAGTATATTCTCGAATCCTTCCGCATTTCCGGGTGTCCTTGCCCTGCTGTTCATCATGTTCCTGATAATATACATGGTGATAAGGGACCATATGGCCAATATGGGAATGAGGGACGCTTTCGGCATCATGTTCCGCCGGAGAAGATAGATAATGAGGCAGGACCCGATGAGAGGTAATCGCCGGAAGGGAAAGAGGACGGCCGGAAAAGGTATTCTCTCCTCCCTAAGGAAGACCGATGCGGAGCTTGTGAAGGACAGGGTGGACCATGTCAAGGAGCTCTACGAAAAGGTGAAGGTTGAGGTGGATGAGGAGGACCTGCCGGACCTTCAAAGGGAGCTTGCAAGGAGGGACGAGAGGGTGGTGAACCTTCTCGACATGGTCCCGAAAAGGGCCGCAAGGTTCGAAAGGAGCGGCAGGTATCTTCTCGTCCCCATATATTCCACGAAGAGAGGGGAGAGGATCGCGAGATTTCTCCGTCTTCGGACCCGGAGACGGATCCGCCTGGACAGATACGGATGGCATGTGTGGGAGCTGATGAACGGGAAGAGGAATGTGAAGGACATTGGTGAAAGGTTGAGATCCAGGTACGGAGAGAGCATTGAACCTCTCTACCCCCGACTCGCAAAGTTCCTGGCATACCTGGAATCGCTGAAGCTGGTGGAGATAAAAAGACCCTGATCCGATGCTTCACATATCGGCTCTGCTTAACGAAGGTTCGTCGAAACGGGACGGATATTCATTCCTCCGTTTCGATAACGGGATCCGTGCTCACGGATTCCTCTTCTTTCCTTTGTTCCGCTTTGCATGTCTTTTGACGGGTTTCTTTTGGGCCTCTTCTTCCTCTTCCTCGGGGAGCTCTTCATCGACATCCTCCGAGCCCCCTTCCCCTTCCGCCATTTCCTCCTTCTCCTCTTCCCGAGGCTCTTCCTCCGCTTCCGGTTCCTCCTCCTCGAACTCTTCCTCTTCTTCGATGAGTTCCTCTTCCATGTCCTCTTCGATCTCCTCCTCTTCTTCGATGAGTTCCTCTTCCAGGGGCATCTCCTCCACAAGGTCCTCGACGAGGTCATCGGGATACTCATCGGTATCGAACTCTCCCTCGAGCTCCTCCTCGTCGAAGTAATCCATATCTCCGTCGAATTCCGTATCGGAAAGGGCATACATGTCCTCTTCATCGAGTTCCTCTCCTTCCCTTCTGGAAGAGTTCCAGATGAAGAGAGCGACGATGATGAGCAAGACGAGAGAACCAATTATCAATGCCCATATCACCTCCCGGGAGAGCCCCTTGCCGTTATCCTTTCCGGTCTCCTCCCGTGCCGTGTGGAAGCTCCACGTATTGCTTGCATATCCCGGAGGAAATCCGGTTCCTATCATCGAGTAGGCACCCTCCTCGATGACCACGGTATAGTTCATGTCGGGCAGGAACCCGTCGTGAGAGATGGTGAGGTTTGTGCCGTATTCGTCCCACGAGAAGCTCATTCCCGGGAGAGCGGGATAGATGCGAAAGTGTGATTCTACGGAATCGGTATTCACCGGCTGATCGAACCTTATGATGATATCGGCATCCAGCGGGACATCGTTCCCCTTCGGAGTGCACGAAACGATGTACAGATCGGGGGGAGGCGGCGTGTAGGAGAAGTAGTTGAGTTCCACCGTGAATACACCCAGGTCCGTTCGGCTCCTGTCCATCTCGAAGAAGTTGGTCCGGATGGGCAGATAACCGCTCGTGTTCTGTTCCGGGTCCCCTTTCAGTTCCTCGGGAGGTATCACATCGAACCTCCCCCTGAAAGGAAGGTCGGAAATCGTGAATGATACCTTTCCGTCCGCATCCGTGGTTTTCTGTTCCACGGGGACATCGCTCTCGTCCAGAAGTATCACGATGGCTTCGAACACACCTCCCTGCCTGGGACCGTTCCCGAAGACCACCTCGACCTCTATCGTTCCGACCCGGGGAAGGAAGTAATATGGAACGACGATCGACAGTTCCATTTCGGGGTCATCCACGGATGCCTGCATCACGGGACCGAGTACAGGGAGGTAACCGTCCGTTACATTCTCCTCTCCCATTACATGGGGAGGAGGGGTGATGTGGACCGTGTAATATTCATCAGCCTCCAGTCCCTGGAAGTATGTCCACCCTTCGCTGTTCAACCTTGCAGTGGCGATGACCGTGCCGTTGAACGAAATGAGCGAGGCTGTTCCGTTGAACACAGGGAGTCCCGCAAGGGGCCCTTCATCCGTGTACACGGCTTTGACCCCGAGAGAGATCTGTACGGAAGCGGTCCTTGCCTCGAGCGTACCGGAGAGATTGGATGGGTTGCCCGAGGTATCCACTGAGCGTATCCTGAAAAGGTAGGTTGTACCCCAAGCGAGTCCGGAAAGGACGAAGGACCTCTCCGAGGGTCCGGCGAATCCGGCGAATTCGAAATCATCCGCGATCGAACCGTTCATGTATATCTCGAATCCGGCGAGGTCCCCGGAATCCATC
>NJDO01000060.1 GCA_002254385.1 Thermoplasmatales archaeon ex4484_6
TTGCGGCGGTAATTTCGGAGTGGAAGTATGCGAGAGGTTCGGATGCGGAGGCAAGATGCTTTGCCCCATCTGCGGTGGGAACAATCTCTCGAGCAAGCGTGAGGCAGTTAGCAGCCCTTACGACTTCAAGAAGGAAAAAAGAAGATTGTACGGCTCGAAGAAGGCCGCTTCCGAAATTGAGGCCAGATATTTTGAAGAGAAGATCACAAGAGAAAGAACGGAAAAACCAGGGGAAAGCATTCGGAAAACGGAGCATGAAAGGCAGCTTTGATGATGTCGTCACCGTTCAACCTCATGACTATAACACCCTTTCCGACCCTGTTCACCATTCTGATTGAGGAGCTGGGAGTTCTGATGACCATTCCGCTCTGTGAAACCATCAATACCTCGCTCTCTTCCCTCTCCATCATGACCTTGACCACCTCCCCCGTTTCCTTTATCTGCTCCCTCCTGATGTTTGTCACACCCCCCGCTCCTCTCCTTGTCAATCTGTAGTTCCATGCGGGAGCCCTCTTTCCGAAACCTTTCTGTGTGATTGTCAGGAGAACAGGCCCCTTCACACTCAACAGTTCCTCCTCGTCCTCCGGTTCCCCTTCTTCCATCTCCTCTTCGAACGGTTCCTCGTCGGGCGAGGGGGGCAGGACCGCCATCGATATTACCCTGTCACCCTTGTATTTCAATCTCATCCCTCTAACCCCGGCAGTGACCCGGCCCATGGGCCTTACATCGGAAACCTTGAAACGGTTGGTCATGCCCAGTGCAGTGGACAGGGCGACCTCATCCCCATCCGTGCATAACTGCGTATCCACGAGCTCATCACCCTCATTCAGGAGAATTGCCTTGATCCCGGTGGTTCTCGGTCTCGAATAGGCATTCAGAACGGTCCTTTTCACGAGGCCCCTCTTCGTGCAGAAGATCAGATACTTGCCCTCATCGAAATCCGAAACATGAAGAGTGGACATCACCACCTCGTTCTCCTCGAGGTTCGGAAGTAGATTGACGATGGGTTTACCTCTTGCCTGCCTTGTTCCTGTCGGAATGTTGTATCCCTTTAACCAGAAGACCTTCCCCTTGGAAGTGAAAAAGAGGATGTGGTCGTGGCTGGAGCATATGAACATATCGACCACGAAGTCCTCTTCCTTCATGCTCAGACCCTTTAGCCCCTTCCCGCCCCTGTTCTGGGTCCTGTATGTGTCCAGGTCCATCCGCTTGATGTATCCCGTATTCGTGATGGTCACGGTGATGTCCCTCTTCACGATGAGATCCTCTATATCGATTTCCTCCGCATTCTCCTCGACAAGGGTCCTTCTCTCATCACCATATCTTTCCTTCAGATAATCGAGCTCCTCGCGGATTATCCCGTCGATGCGCTCGCTTCTTTCAAGTATGTCCCTGTAATCGGCAATTGTCTTCTCGAGCTCCGATGCTTCCCTCCTTATGGAATCCATCTCGAGAGAGGTCAACCGCTGAAGTTTCATGTCAAGAATGGCCTTTGCCTGGACCTCTGTAAGAGAGAATTCCTCGGTCAATGCTGACATGGCAACCTGAGGGTCCTTCGACCCCCTTATGATGGAGATCACTCTCTCTATGTTGTCAAGGGCCACGATGAGCCCTTCGAGAAGGTGTATGCGTTCCATGGCCTTTCTGAGATCGTGTTCCGTTCGCTTTCTTATGACCTCCCTTCTGTGGTCAAGGAAGATCTCGAGTAACTCCTTCAGGGACATGACCCGGGGTTGACCATCTACCAGGGCAAGATTGATCACACCGAATGTTGTCTGAAGGTCAGAATGGGCATACAGCCGGTTCAGGGTCACCTCGGGGACGGCGTCCTTCCTCAGTTCGAAGACAACTCGCAGCCCGTCCTTGTCGCTTTCGTCCCTGATATCGGAGATATCCTCGAATACTCTTGCCTTTACCAGCTCTGCTATCTTCTGCAGCATGTTGGACTTGTTCACCATGTAGGGAATCTCACTTACTACGATCCTGCTCCTCCCGTTCTTCATCTCCTCTATCTCTGCATTGGCCCTGAGGGTGATCTTTCCCCTTCCTGTGGCATATGCCTGATATATGCCGTTCTTTCCGTATATCGTTCCCCCTGTGGGAAAATCGGGTGCCATGATGTGTTCCATCAATTCCAGGAGTTCGATGTCAGGGTTATCCAGGAGCGCTTTCAAACCCTCGACTATCTCATTCAGATTATGAGGGGGCATGTTGGTTGCCATGCCCACCGCAATGCCGGACGAACCGTTCAGGAGCAGATTGGGGAGCTTTGTGGGAAGTACCACTGGTTCCTTGAGAGAGCCGTCGTAATTTGGAACCATGTCCACCGTATCCTTGTCAATATCGGCAAGCATCTCCATGGCTATTCTTGTGGTCCTCGCCTCGGTATATCTCATTGCCGCCGCGGAATCCCCGTCAACGGATCCGAAGTTGCCCTGTCCGTCTATAAGAGGATACCTCAATGAGAAATCCTGAGCCATCCTCACCAGGGCATCATAAACGGCCGAATCACCATGGGGATGATACTTCCCGAGAACATCTCCCACGACCCTTGCGGATTTCTTATATGATTTGCCGGCGACCATCCCGCCCTCGTTCATGGAATGCAGTATCCGCCTGTGCACGGGCTTGAGACCGTCCCTCGCATCCGGAAGCGCCCTTCCCACGATCACGGACATTGAATAGTTGAGATAGGAGGTCCTCATTTCGTCCACGATATCTCGGTCCTGGACACCCCCCTCCTCTACCTTTTTCAAGGTCTCTGATGAATTTTCAGGGGCTCCTTCAGACGTCAAGTTCCGTCACCTCCCCGGCATGCGTCTCTATGAACTCCTTTCTGGGTTGGACCTGATCCCCCATCAATATCGTGAACATCTCATCGGCAAGAACCGCATCCTCCAGTGTCACACGGAGCAGGGTCCTCGCATCCGGATCCATGGTGGTCTCCCACAGCTGGGAAGGGTTCATCTCACCCAGTCCCTTGTATCTCTGAACGGACACACCGGTTCCAAGTTCGGCGACAAGCTCATCCTTCCTCTCATCCGTGAAGCAGTAGAATTCCCTCTTCCCCTTTTTCACCTTGTAAAGGGGAGGCTGAGCAATATAGAGATGACCGCCCGTTATCAGCTCATGCATATACCTGTAAAAGAAGGTAAGGAGAAGTGTTCTTATGTGTGCTCCGTCAACATCCGCATCCGTCATTATGACGATCTTGTGATACCGAAGATTGGCAATATCGAACTCGTCCCCTATGCCGCATCCGAGGGCGGTGATCAGGGCCCTTATCTCGTTATTTGAAAGTATCTTGTCGAGCCGCGCCTTTTCGACATTTAGAATCTTCCCCCTCAGCGGAAGTATGGCCTGGAAGGATCTGTCCCTGCCCTGCTTTGCCGAACCACCGGCGGAATCGCCCTCCACGATGTACAGTTCGGAAATCGCGGGATCGCGGGATTGACAATCGGCAAGTTTGCCCGGAAGTCCCGATCCCTCGAGGAGCCCTTTCCTCCTGGTCAGCTCCCTTGCCTTTCTGGCTGCTTCCCTGGCCTGTGAAGCCTGAAGGGCTTTTTGAAGTATCTTCTCCGCTTCTTTCGGGTGTTCCTCCAGGAACTCACGCAGTTTATCATTCAGAAAATTCTCCACCAGACCCCTGACCTCCGAATTCCCCAGCTTTGTCTTGGTTTGACCCTCGAATTGGGGTTCCGGTACTTTGACGGATACAACGCTCGTCATTCCTTCCCTGATATCCTCCCCCTGGAGCTGCTGGTCCTTTTTGAATAACTCCGTCTTGCGGGCATAATCGTTGAACGTCCTGGTCAGTGCACCTTTGAATCCGGAGAGATGCGTTCCCCCTTCGGATGTGTTGATGTTATTGGCATAAGTGAATATGTTCTCGGTATATCCATCTGTCCAATCCATGGCAATCTCGATGGTCACACCCTCCCTCTCACCGATAAAGTATATCGGACTATCAATGAGGGAGTTCCTGTTCCTGTTTATGAATTCCACGAAGGACACGAGGCCCCCCTCGTAGTGGAAATCTTCCTCTTTTCCGGAAGAGGCATCCCTGAGGATTATATGAATTCCCTTGTTCAGAAACGCAAGTTCCCTCAGCCGGTACGAGAGTACATCGAATTTGAATTCCCGGACCGAAAAGATTGTTTCATCCGGTAGAAATGTCACCGTAGTACCGGATCGTTCCGGATCACAATCCCCGATGATCTTCATATCGGTGACGGCAATCCCCTTCTCATAACGTTGATGATATATCTTTCCGTTCCTGAAGACCTTCACCTCGAGATAATCGGAAAGGGCGTTCACAACCGATACGCCCACCCCGTGAAGTCCTCCAGAGACCTTGTACGCATCCTTCTTGAACTTTCCACCCGCATGCAGTCTGGTCATAACGATCTCCGCTGCTGGTCTCCCGTAAATGGGATGGATATCCACCGGAATTCCCCTTCCGTCATCTACCACCGTGACCGAACCATCTTGGTTCAATGTCACGTTTATTTTACTACAGTATCCTGCCATGGCCTCATCGATGGAATTGTCAACTACCTCATACACGAGATGATGAAGACCGTGAGTGTCCGTCGAACCTATGTACATGGCAGGTCTGATCCTCACTCCCTCAAGACCCTCCAGAACTTCGATGGAAGAAGAATCATAATTCCCATTTTTTTCCTCACCCGGGCCCTTATCACTCCTTGTATCATTCATCCAAATCGCCTCAAGCACCTGGAAACCTTGAAAAGGCAACCTGTTCACAGGATTTCCCGGGTGCATCCCATCGTGTTCTATCGAGGGCCTTTATGGTCGGTAGTATATATAAATCCATCGCGCGCGCGTACGCGCGCGTAACTAGTGCGTTTGGAGCTGTAAAGTAGGGAAAAGAGAATCGAATATCGATTATCGAATGTAAAAAGGATCTTGAACAAGCATAGAGCTATCCCAATTATCTCCAGAGAGCTCCGGCGAGCGGGTTCGTGAAAGTTTTTCTACTTTCACGTGTTGCACCAATAAGATGAATGATGAAATAAGGGCTCTTGTTCTTCAGAACGCCTTGGAACATAACGGGAAGGCCGATCCTGCACCCGTCCTTGGAAAGGTAATGGCATTCCATCCCGATATGAGAAAGGACCCTGCGGGAGCAAAGAGAATTGTGACCGAACTTGTCCTTGAGATTAATGGAATGACAATAGATGAACAAAAAGTATTACTGGAGAAATTGGGAGGGCCTAAAGAGATCCGCAAGAGAGAGCGTAGGGATCCCCTCTTTCCCCTTCGGATTGTGGAAGGGAAAGAAACCCGAATGAGATTCGCACCCGGCCCTTCGGGTCCTCTCCATATAGGCCACACAAGAGCTGCCATCCTGAACGATGAATACTGTAAAAGGTATGACGGGACCTTCATCCTGAGGCTTGAAGATACAAATCCCGAAAGAATTGATCCGGAAGCATATACGATGATCCCCGAGGATCTTCAATGGATGAACGTTTCCGTTGACGAGACCTACATACAATCGGACAGATTTGAAATCTATTATGATATTGCAAGGGAACTGCTCGAAAAAGGGCATGCCTATGTGTGCACAATGGATGTGGAGGAATGGAGAGACCTGAAACTAAAGGGGAAACCGTCACCCGAAAGGGACCAAACACCGGAGGAACAGCTTGATAGATGGGATGGAATGCTCCAGGGAGCATATGACGAGGGGGAAGCGTTCATGGTCATAAAGACGGATCTCAAACACAAGAACCCCGCTGTGAGGGATTTCGTCGGAATGAGAATTCGTCACGCTCCCCATCCAAGAACGGGGGAGAGATATCATCTCTACCCCCTCTACAACCTTTCGGTCGCCATAGATGACCATCTCATGGAGTGCACCCATATCTTGAGAGGGAAGGACCATCTCAATAATACGGTGAGGCAGAAATTTGTATTCGAGCACATGGGGTGGGAACTCCCAGAATATATCCACTACGGACTTGTATCGATCCCGGATACGGTCCTGAAGACATCTCTCATACGTGAGGATATCATGTCGGGTCAATACTCCGGATGGGATGATGTGAGACTTGGGACGGTCAGAGCACTAGCTGAGCGCGGGTTCAACCCGGATTCCATCAGGAGATACTGGCTGGAAGTGGGAGTCAAGCCGGTCGATATCAGGTTCTCCTGGGAGACCCTCGAGACCATGAACCGGGAAATAATTGACAGGAGTGCAAACAGATACTTCTTTGTGGATTCCCCAGTCCCTCTGACGATTGATAGCCCAAATCCGTTGGAAGGGAGGGCCCCTTGCCATCCGGAAGAGCCGGAGCGGGGGTACAGATATTATCGACTCGTGCCGACGGATGGCAGTATACGTGTATATCTGACACAAAAAGATGTGAATTCACTTGAACAAGGAGAACTTATCAGGTTGAAGGATATCTGCAATGTACGGATAAAGGACATTGAAGGGCCCAGGGCAGAATTCGTAGGTATTGATCTCGAGGATCTCAAGAATGCGAAGGGCAGGATATTGCATTGGGTTCCGGAGAAATCCCTCCCCTGCAAGGTATTGATGAGGGATGGCAGCATTGTAACGGGGCTCGTCGAGGAGGGTGCGGAAACAGCAGCGGAAAGAGGAGACGTTGTGCAGTTCGAGAGGTTCGGATACTGCAAATTGCGGATGGAAGATATGGTAGTGGGTAGGTTCACCCATAAATGAGAACGGGATTCCACGGGACCTCCCCAACCTCCTTTTATAGATATCCACTCTGATAACTGATCATGGAACGGAGAAAAACGATCCATATAGATGACGATCTTATTAACAGGCTAAGGGAGAGGTCACTCAAGAGAAGAGGACAGGTATCACTCCTTGAAGAAGATGACCGCAGCGACGGATTGATCTGATTGTAATGCAGTACCGGAAACCGGTATGGGAATGGGGATCCCTATTCCATATTGATGATCTGCAGGTTCCCTCGTAACAACCGGGTGATGGGGGGTCGATTGACTTGTCCGCCTCAATATTTGCGTGTTTTTCCTCAATACAAGAGAGTGGTAATTACTTAACGGATCAAACCACTGAATTGACTCCCGAAATGAGAACAAGGGAAAAGATGAATAGGATACAAACAATAAACGGTATGTGGAACAGTTGGATCAATTAAGGGACATTGCAGACAGCATCGAGTTATCCGTCAAGGAATGTTTTGCCGCGGGAGGAGAGGGTAGAGAGATCAAGATCGGTGCAGACGGATATCCCACAAAAATGATAGACAAGATGGCGGAGAAGGCCGCACTAGACCGAATAGATGAATTGGGCCTTGAATGGAACATACATTCGGAAGAGATCGGAGATATTGATAGAGGGAAGAGATACACATTGATTCTAGATCCGGTAGATGGTACTTATAACGCCATTTCGGGGATCCCCTTCTTCTCCACATCCCTTGCTCTTCTGGATGCTGAATCCGAATCGGTAACTGTCGGTCTTGTCAGAAACCTCCCCACAGGAAGAACTTACTCGGCAGTTCAGGGGAAAGGGGCATTTCTTGACGGTAAAATCATACAAACGAGAAAAATGAGATTGAAAAGAGCTGTTGTTTCCTCATACATCGGCCCTGAAGCAAAGGGATGGGTGGAGGAGTTGATCTTCTGGCCCAAGCGAACCAGATACCTGGGCTGCATATCCCTCGAGATATGTCTTGTAGCTTCAGGCGGGTTGGACATGTTTGTCATGTTCGGCAGAATTCCCAGACTGACCGATGTGGCGGCATCTCACGTCATACTCGAAGAAGCGGGCGGAAGGATATTGATGTTGGATGATAAGGGAAGAGCGGTATCATTCCATCCCGATTTTGAAAAAAAGGGGATCAAAGCATTCTTCGCCCTTGGAGACCCAACATCTTTAAAAAGGGTACTGGAAATATCAAAGGTGAAACACAATCTCAGGGAAAAGTGAAAAAATGAAAATGGGAATAGTGGCCCACAAGAGGAAGAAACTTGCTTCGGAAATTGCAAGAAACCTCATTTCATATCTTGAAAAGAAAAAAGAAGAGGGGGAGGACATTGAGATTGTTCTCGATGAATTCATCTTCAATTCAATGGGAATTGACGGTTTAGAATCGCAACCTGTGAACGAGATGAAGGTGGATTTCATAATATGTATAGGAGGGGACGGAACTATATTGAGGACTCTGCAGGTATCTGAGGCTCCTGTCCTGGGAATCAATGCCGGATCGTTAGGTTTTCTAACCGAGGTTCCTCCGGAAAATATGAAGAATGCCATAGACCAGATGATCTCCGGCAACTACACCATCGAGAAAAGGTCCAGGATCAAGACCATGCTCAATGATGAGAGGCTTCCGGATGCAACGAATGAAGCGGTCGTTGCCACAAGTACCCCTTCCAAGATCCAGGATTTCGAACTCTATATTGATATGGAATGGGCCCAGAGGATTAGGGCTGACGGGATCATAATATCCACACCGACCGGGTCCACAAGCTATGCACTATCAGCAGGAGGCTCGGTCATAGACCCACGATTGGAAGCCATGGAAATAGTTCCCATTGCTCCATTCAGGATCAACTCGAGGCCTTTTATCATACCGGATACGGCGGTTATCAATCTGAAGATTGCCCATAGAACAAGAACGGCAAATCTGGTTCTGGACGGTTTCATTAGAAGAACTATCAGAAACAAGGATGAGCTGCTTTTTACGAGGTCAAAGACATACAGTCATTTCATCAGATTTGATGTGAGTTTTTATAGGAAACTTCAAGAAAAGATAATATTGGAAAGACCCAACGTAAACAAAAAAGGTAAATACTGAATAAACATTACAACTATAGGTTGTATAGTATGTCTCCTGAAGATGAAGATATCGAGCTCGATGTAATTCTTTCCGTCCTTGAAAATCCCGTTAGAAGGGAAATATTGAAAAGACTTTCCCGCGAGACCAATTATCCCCTTCAATTATCAAAGGAGCTTAATGTGAGTCAGCAGGCTATCATGAAGCATTTGAAAGTTCTCGAGGAGAACGATTTCGTTGAATCCACAGAAGAGAAATCGGATAAGGGAGGTCCTCCCCGAAAGGTGTATTCTCCGAAAAGAAGATACTGTATCAGAATTGATATTGGTCCGAACACCTACCAAGAAGAATTCTATACCTATAAAAAATACGATATTGTAAAGAAAGAATTTCAGGAATCGGATGTTTCCTACGAAAAGCAGATCGAAATAAAAGGGAAGGTAACCGGAGAAATGAAGGATGAAGTTGTTGCAGCACTCCCTGCATTTACTGATCCGGACCTTGAAAAAATTAGAATAAAACTAGAAGAAATTGTAAACGAAACCAATTATAATGTGAAAATTAATGAACTTAAATTACTTGTTCAGGAGATTGAGAACAACATAAATACAATTGAAACAAAGAGAAAAAGACTTTTAGCCCTCAAGGAAAGAACCAATCAAGAAATAAATACACTGATATCGCATATATCTATGAATCAGATAGAGAAGGATCTATTGACTCTATACATAAAAACAAATACTCTGGATCCAAATTTTTTATCCGAGCAGTTGAATGTTAGAAAGACAATAATAGAGAAGACCCTTGATAAATTAGTGAATTTTATCGAAAATAAAAAAGATTGATAAAAACGTATTCATTTCTGCATGAAGAGAGCCCCCCCTCAATTTCCACTGGAATATGATAAATGCATCTCAACTATGTATTTTTCAACTAATAACTCACT
>NJDO01000061.1 GCA_002254385.1 Thermoplasmatales archaeon ex4484_6
GGGCGGGACTTGCGAACGCTCTCAACGAATGGGCTTCCAAATCCGGACACGGGATAGAGGTGCAGGAGAGCGAGATACCCGTCCGCGATGCTGTCCTGAGCGCCTGCGATATGCTCGGTTTCGATCCATTCGAGATAGGCAACGAGGGAAAGGCCATCCTTGCTGTTGCCGACGGGATGGAGGAGGAGGTTCTGAAACAGATAAGAAGGGAGCCGCTGGGCAGGAATGCGGCCATAATCGGCAGAGTCATCGAGGGGAAGTCCAGGGTTGTGCTCGAGACATCCATAGGTGGAAAGAGGATCATGGACCCTCCCTATGGAGACCCCGTACCCAGGATCTGCTAGTCTGTCACGACGCCATCCGGAGTTCATGACCGTCCGAACATTTCCAAATTCATCACCATAACGATTGTCACGGAATTGACGAAAGTTTTAATACCAGTTGGAAGTAACGACCCGCGGTGCAAGGCCATGTCCCTTCCGGAAGAAGAGAATCGGTTTCTTGATACGGTCCTCGAGAAAGCCTCCCGACTGGACTCCCCCATCCTTTTTATCCTGCATCAACTGCAGGAGAGATACGGCATGATCAAGCCGGAACATGCGGACCACGTTTCGGCGAGGCTCGGCATCCCCCTGGTTCGGCTCCATGCGGCGGCCGAGTTCTACGAGCATTTCACCCTGGAACGTAGAGGGAGATACATAATCAGATTGTGCAGGGGAATAGTCTGTCACGGGAAAGGTTCCCTTCCCATTCTTGAAGCCCTCAAGGAGAGGCTCGGAATAGAGGACGGTGAGACCACGGAGGACGGTATGGTGACGCTTGAGACAGCATCATGCATCGGCCAGTGCGACGGAGCTCCCGCCATGATGATAAACGACGTTGTGTACAGGGACCTGACCGTGGAAGGTGCAATCGCCATCATCGATGACATCCTGAAGGAAGGGGGTGCGTGAATTGGTCCGGGAGAGAAGGATCATCCTGGAGAACAGGTCCAGGGAAGGATACGACCCCCGCTCCATAGATGATTACATCGCATCCGGAGGGTACAGCGCCCTGAAGAGTGCACTGGAGAGAGGACCCAGATGGGTTGTGAACGAGGTCTCCCGCTCGCGGCTGAGGGGCAGGGGTGGAGCCGGATTTCATACGGGATTCAAATGGGAATCCGTCGCCATGCAGAGGGGCAGGAAGAAGGTCCTCATCGCCAACTTCGACGAGGGCGAGGAGGGGACCTTCAAGGACAGGACCATCGTCGAGTCGGACCCGTTCAAGCTCATCGAGGGAATGACGATCGCTGCTTATGCGATGGGTATCGACAAAGCCTTCATCTACAACCGGGGAGAATATCCATTCTTCCCGCCCCTTTTCGAGAGTCTCTTCGAGCAGGCAAGGGACAAAGGTCTTCTGGGAAAGGGGATTCTGGGCAGGGATTTCGACCTGGAGATAGAGGTCGTGAAGGGGGCCGGAGCATACGTTTGCGGGGAATCCTCGGCGATACTGAGGTCGATCGAGGGATATGCGGGGCAGGCACAGATCAAGGAGACCAGGACAGCCGTATCGGGATTGTTCTCCCTTCCCACATGCGTCAACAACGTGGAGACGCTCTCGAACATACCCTACATAGTTCTCGAAGGCGGTGAGAATTTTGCATCCATCGGAACCAGACAGTCCACCGGGACCAGGATAGTCTCACTATCGGGGGATGTCATGAGGCCGGGGGCATACGAGGTCGAGATGGGCAAGTGCACCCTCGGGGAGATCGTGGAAGACCTGGGTGGTGGTGTTTCGGGAAAGAAGATAGGCAGTGCACTCATCGGAGGAGCCTCCGGGTCCCTTGTCCCTCCCCACAAGCTGGATATGAACTACTCTATGGAGGATGCGGAAAAAAGAGGTCTCACACTCGGGTCCGGAGTGATCGTGATCTTCAACGAGAGCAGGTGTCCGGTTGACCTTGCATACAATCTTTCCGGTTTCTTCGCACACGAATCCTGTGGAAAATGCACACCCTGCAGAACAGGCACCCATCACATCATGAGGGTCCTCTCCAATCTGAGAGGTGGAAAAGGGGATGAAAAGGAGCTGAAAAAGGCGCTGGACATAGCCTCCGTGATGGACCGGGCATCCATCTGCGGTCTGGGGAAGACAGCCTCCACGCCGTTCCGTTCCCTCATGATGAACTTCGAAGAGGTGGTGGATCTTCATGTCAGAGGGGAATGCCCCCGTCATGTTTGCCCCATGGGGGGTGGGGACCGATGAAGCTCAAGGTGGGAATATTCGGACTGACAAGCTGTGCCGGGGATCAGCTCACCATACTCAACTGCGAGGAGGAGCTGCTCGAGATATTCGAGGCGCTGGACATAAGGGTTTTCTCAATGGCATCCTCGGGACAGGACTTCGGCATGCTGGATATAGCCTTCGTCGAGGGAGCGGTCGTTACCGAGGAGGATATCGAGGTACTGCATCATATCAGGAAGAACTCCAGAAGGGTGGTAGCCATCGGAACCTGCGCTGCATCCGGCGGGGTTGCAACGGGCAAGGAGATATTCGGGTCCAGGGAGGCCTATGCCGCCGTCTATGGTGACACCATCATCAACGTGACCCCGCTCAAGAAGGCCTATCCCCTGGATTATTACATAGAGGTTGACTACACCATAAGGGGATGCCCCATCCGGGAGAGCGAGGTGATATACTACTTCAAGAAGTTCGCCACGATGGACCCCGCAAAGAACGAGGTGCTGGCCCTTCCCATAGACAGGGGCACGAAAAGGCCGGGCCCCAACGATCAGGTCATCAACTATGTCCCCGAGAAATGCATCTCCTGCAGGAGATGTGTCAACGTTTGCAGCGAGGGGCTCGGGATCGATGCAATATCCATGGTGGGGAGGAACTACGGTCAGAGGGTGTCCACTCCCTTCGACAGGAGCTTCGCCAGTACCCCGTGCATCTCGTGCGGGCAGTGCATACAGGCATGTTACTGCGGGGCTTTGAAGGAGAGGGAGGGGAACCTTGAAAGGTTCGAGGACGCGGTGAATGATGGAAAGAAGGTGGCGGTCCTGTTCGACCCCATGACCCTTGCTTCCCTTCCCGAGAACCTGACCACGGATGAACCCGACAACATACATGTCCTCATGAGGAAGCTCATCGTGGCGCTCAAGGAGCTGGGTGCCTCAAGGGTGTTCAATTTCGCCGCGGCCCAGCATATTTCGATCTTCAGGACGGTGCGGGATTCCCTGGACAATCCGGGCCAGAACAAGATACTCTCCTGGTGTCCCGCCGCAAACATCTGGATAACCAAGCACAAGACCCGGTATGTGGAAAATCTGGATGATGTCCACAGACCGGCACCCATCGCCAGGGACCTGATAGAGAAACGATACGGCCCGGTCTTTCTCGTCCTGGTGACCCCATGCACCGCAATGAAGAAGATGAGCGATTTCGATGTCGTCCTGTCGACGAAGGAGCTTTCACGCCTGATCCAGAAGAACAGGATGAACATCGACCTGGGCGATATCGAGGAGGTATCGTTCGACAGGTTCGTCATGACGGAACCCCTGATAGACGTCCTTGCGGACACTCCCGCCATAGACGGGTTCGGGGACGAGGTCGTGGACTACACCATGGCACTTCGCAGCAGGCAGAACGTCTTCCACAGGTTCGAGCTCCAGGACGGCACGGTCGTCAGGACCATAGATTACCCCGACGTGCACTTCCGGATCGCAACGGTGAACGATCTGAAGAATGCGGACACATTCCTGGAGGATATAACAAAATATGATTTCATCGAGTTCGTTCCCTGTCTTGCGGGCTGCCTCACCGGAGGTGGCCAGTACCCCACGCTGGACCCATTCACCGTGAAGAAGAGGAGAAAGCGCATGGAGGATTACAATCGGGGAACCCTTCACTGGTCGAACCGGATACTGAAAGCAAGGCTGTACAAAGACCTCGATGGGGAGGGTGCCGAGACTGCCGGTAAGGGGGTGACCAGATGACAATGATCGAGAAGAAGGTGCGGATCACCATCGACGGGGACGAGTATTTCGCCAGACCCGAGCAGAGCATACTGCAGGTCTGCATCGAGAACGGAATAGACCTCCCTCATATCTGCTACAACCCGATTCTCGGGGAGAAGAACACCGGAAACTGCAGGATGTGCCTTGTCGAGATAGGGGAGGGAGACACAAGGATCATCAAGGAAGGATGCAGGACGAAGGTCCGGGCGAACATGGTCATACACACCAGATCGAAGAGGCTCTACGATTACAGAAGGAACATACTCCAGCTGACGATGTCGCAGCACGAACAGGCATGCAGGGACTGTCCCACCTCCGGGAACTGCCCGTTCGTTTCCCTCTGCCAGGACCTT
Organism: Thermoplasmatales archaeon ex4484_6; assembly: GCA_002254385.1. Lineage (GTDB taxonomy): Archaea > Thermoplasmatota > Penumbrarchaeia > Penumbrarchaeales > Penumbrarchaeaceae > Penumbrarchaeum. Next base: position 4,361 of record NJDO01000061.1, read on the forward strand.
GACGTCTCCGCCACCGTTGTATGCGCGATGTGCCCTCTTCAGGGGGAGTCGTGCAATCTGTCCAGGGGGAATATTTGCCTTGGTCCCCTCACCTATTCCGGATGCAACGCATACTGCACAAGGAACGGTTCAACATGCATCGGATGCAGGGGTGTTGTATTCCATCCCGACCTTATACGCTTCGCCGTCAGGGACTACACCGCCAAGGGAATCAACCTGGACCATGTGATCGAGGTGATCAAGCTGTTCTCCTACTCGGAAGAAGGGAAGAGGGTCATAGCCGAGATAGAGAGGATAAGGGGTGAGTTCGAATGAAGAAATATGTGGAGATAGAACCCGTGGCAAGGGTGGAGGGACACGGGGAGATATTCCTGGAATTCGATGGTGACAATCTGAAGAACGTAAATTTCTCCATAACCGAGGGCCCCAGATTCTTCGAGGTGCTCGTGCGGGGCAAGTATTTCAGACATGTTCCATCCATCGTCACAAGGATATGCGCCATATGCACCGTCTCCCACAAGCTGGCATCCATCAAGGCGATAGAGAGTGCGCTCAAGGTGGAGGTATCCGAGCAGACGGAGCTCTTCAGGGAGCTCATCCATCTGGGTTCCATCCTGGAGAGCCATTATCTTCACACCTACTTCCTGGCCCTTCCGGACTTCCTGGGCATGCCCAATGCCATAGCCCTGTACAAGGATCATCCCGAAGAGGTCAACAGGGCCCTCAAACTGAAATCCCTCGGCAATGACATACAGGAGCTCATCGGAGGAAGACCCATACATCCGGAGAAACCGGTCATAGGAGGTTTCACCCAGCTCCCATCCCGGAGACAGCTCGTGGAGCTCAGGGATCACCTGAAGGAGAATGCTCACCATACGGTGGAAGCGTACAGGCTGTTCGCCTCCCTCGCATATCCGGATGAGATGGAAATGGAAGCTCCGTATTCCGCGCTTGTTCCGTCCGGAAGCGGGGAGTTCGGCTTCATGGGGGATACCATAGCGCTGAACGAACGCAGATATCCCCTCGAGGAATACAGGAAGGTCATAAGGGAGGAGATAATACCATGGTCCACCGCGAAGATATCAAGGACCGAGAATGACAGCGGTGTCATGGTCGGTTCGCTCTCCCGGCTGAACATCATGAAGGGGTTCAGACACCCCCATGTTCTGGAGGCCAAGGATATCCACTTCCCGTTCCCGTCAACGAACATTCTCCACAATAACCTCGCACAGGCATTCGAGTGCGTCTACGCATGGGACAGAGCGATCGAGATCATCGACGAGATCCTTTCGACGGGGATAAAGGATGAAAGACCCGTGAAGGTTGAACCCGGAGAATCCCACGGCATAGGGTCCCTGGAGGTCCCGAGAGGAACCCTGTATCATGAATACTGGATAGATGATGAGGGGAAGATAACGAATGCGAATATAATCACCCCAACGGCAATCAACAACCTGGTGATAGACACCGATATGAAGGAGCTCGGCAGGAAGCTCGCGGACCGGGGCCTCTCCAGGGAGGAGATAAGGTCCAAGATGGAACTCATCGCAAGGGCCTACGATCCGTGCATATCATGTGCCACACACATGGTGAAGATCCGGGAGATATAGGTTCTCATGAACTGGGTCTCCGTTCCCTGGTGTCAGGCTTGAAGCCAGGGCCCTCCATTCATCATGGCCCATCGCCCCAGGAAAGAACCTGAGATCATGTGAAGGGGCCGGACCGCTTCCTCACAGTTTCAGGTTCCATTCATCATTCCCGTATCTTTCCCCGACCAATCTTTCAGCCATCTTCAGCTCCATGAGAGCGAATTTCGATGGAACGGGTTCCATGTCGAACACTTCGGAGAACCCCTTCGTGAAGCATTTCACGAGCTCCGGGAACTCAACCCTCCTTCCCATCTGCTCCCTGATGGTCGTCGCATGGGACCGGAAAAGGTTCTCGAAAACATCCCTTTCCTCCTCGGGGATCCCCGTGACATCGAAGAGCTTCGACACGTCCCAGTCAATGGGGACGGACCCATGCTGAAGTATGGTCATCATCTCCCGGGTCTGGGCAGAGCCAATTATCTTCCTTCCCCCGGCCACGATCTCGTACACGGTGGGCGTGTAGAAGCATATTCCCTGCCCGGCAGGGTCCGGTCTCGTGGGAGCTTCCCCCGCCATCGTGGAGGATAGACCCGCGAGTTCGAGACCCCTGACAAGGGCCCTTGATATCACCCTGTATGTGTCGACAACTCCCTTCCTCTCGAATTTCCGTTGTGTCACAGGGACGATAATGGAATAGGTCAACTCGTCATCGTGGAGAACGGCCTCCCCTCCCGTGAGTCTACGGACCACCTTCACACCATGCTTCCTGCACCCTCCCAGATCCACTCCGTTCACAACTTTCTGGAACCTTCCGATGGATAATCCGGGGGGTTTCCACCGGTAGAACCTGAGACACGGAGAAGACGCTCCGGCTATCACCCTACGAAGCAGGACCTCGTCCCTTGCCATGTTCTCGGCCGGAGTGAGGTATCCGTCAACAAGAAGCCTCCATTCATCCAAGGGATCAGGCCTCCTCCCCTCCTATCAGGGACAGCAGGTCCCTTGTGACCCTCTCGAGCAAGTTGGGATCCCTCCTTACCTCCACATTGAGCCTGAGCAGAGGCTCCGTGTTGGATGACCTGAGATTGAACCTGAAACGTGAATACTCGATCGATACACCGTCTATATGGTCAACTTTCAGCGCATCGGGGGCATAACGTCTCTCGATCAGGGACATCACCCCTTCGGGGTCCTCCACCCTTCTGTTGATCTCCCCCGAGACGGGATACTTCATCCGCCTGTCCGTCAGCAGCTCCGACAGGGTGCTTCTCTTCCGGACCATATGCTCCATCACCAGAAGCCAAGGGACCATTCCCGTGTCGCAGTAGTTGAAATCCCTGAAGTAGTGATGTGCCGACATCTCCCCCCCGTAGATCGCATCCTCCTTCCTCATCCTGTCCTTGATGAACGCATGCCCGGTGCGGTTGACAATGGGAATACCACCGTTCTCCCGGACCGTCTCAACGGTATTCCACACGAGCCTCGGATCGTGGATGATCTTTCCCCCCCTCTCCTTCTTCAGCATCCTCTCCGCAAGCAGACCCACGATGTAGTAACCCTCGGCGAAGGACCCGTTCTCGTCGAAAAGGAAGCATCTGTCGAAATCACCATCCCATGCCACTCCCAGATCGGCCCCGGAGGATCTCACCTTCCCGGAAACGGGTCCCCGCATCTCGGGAAGGAGTGGATTGGGAACTCCTGCGGGAAATGTTCCGTCAGGTTCGTGATGCATCCTTTCCAGATCCAGGGAGAGCTCCTCCCCGATCATGTCAAGGACCGGCCCGGCGCACCCGTGGCCGGGGTCCGTGACGACCCTCATCCCCTCCAGCAAGCTGGGATCTTCCAGGAAGGATATGACCTTCCTGATATAATCATCCCTTGTATCCATCTCTTTCCTGCTGCCCCCGGAAACGCTCCTCTCCATATCCCCTTTTTCCACAAGGTCCCTTATCCCGAAAAGACCGTTATCCCGGGAGATCGGGACGGAATCCCTTGCCACGAGCTTCATCCCGTTGTAATCCCTGGGATTGTGGGATGCGGTTACCATTATTCCCCCGTCCGCATCCAGGTGGGGGACGGCAAAGTAAACCTCCTCCGTCCCGCAGAGGCCGATATCGTAAACATCGGCACCCCCTTCGTTCAATCCATCGCACAAGCTCTCCGCCATCATGACGGATGATTCCCTCACGTCCCTGCCCACGACAACACGCCCGGGACCGAATAATGTACAGTATGCGAGGCCTATATCATGGGCAATCTCCCGTGTGAGATCGACTCCGACCCTGCCCAGGATCCTCTCTATCGCCTGTTCGGCCGAAATACCTTCGAGTTCGCTGTCCAGGGAGAGGGTGATGCGGTGAGACAGCATCCTAACTGCGATCCTCTTCACATCGTCGGGGATCACGTAATCCCTTCCATCCATTATGGCAGCTCCCTTCGAGGCATAGAGCATCTGCTCCCCGGCCCTGGGACTTGCACCAAGAACGATCATGTCATCCTTTCTGGTCTCTGTGATGACATCTCGTATGTACCTGAGAATGGAAGCGTCGGCCCTGCATCTCCTTATCTCGGTGGAAAATATCTGGAAGATATTCTCCCGGATGGGTTTGACCTCAATGTCCCTCCACTTCCCGTTCTTCATGTGAAGGAGCCTGAGCTCTTCCTCCTTCGGAAGATAGTCCATCCTGCTCTTCATCATGAAACGGTCGAGCTGGGCCTCGGGAAGGGTATATACACCTTCATGTTCCACCGGGTTTATCGTGGCTATCACGAGGAAGGGTTTCTTCAGACGGAAGGTGGACCCTTCAACCGTGACCTGATTCTCCTCCATGGCCTCGAGAAGTGCCGACTGGGTCTTAGACGGGGCCCTGTTGATCTCATCGGCAAGTACCACGTTCGAGAATACGGGTCCGGCCCTGAACTCGAACTCCTGTTTCTTCTGATTGAAATAGTAATGTCCGGTGATGTCAGCGGGAAGCAGGTCCTGGGTGAACTGTATCCTCTTGAAATCCAGGCCCACAAGACCGGACATTATCTTTGCCAGCGTTGTCTTTGCAACACCTGGAACACCCTCAAGGAGTATATGTCCACCTGACGACAGACATATCAAAAAATCCTCCACGATGTCCTCGTATCCCACTATGAACTCCGCAACTCCTCTCTTCACCTGCTCGAATATTTCCCTGGATCTTGTCGTCATCGGCCTCCCTCGATCTGCTTCATCAATCTCCTGAGGAGCTCGGGATCCCAATCCGGATGGGATTCAATTACCCGGCTCATTAGAAGGTCCGGGGTCGGACCCGGCCTCTTCTCCTCAGCGAGGAGCTTGTTCAAAAGTCTTTCCAGTCCTCTAAGGAGCTTCTTGGGATATGGAGTGGAGAATATCAGGAATGTCACGGTGAGCGCCAGAAGAATCCCCACCTTGGATCCCGTTCCGAGGTCCCCCACCCACAGGTTCATGAACTGGACCGGATTTGCCAGATCCCTGTGGGATTCATCCACGACCAGGGTGCTCCTGTTATCCGTCAGGTATTCTATGAGATTAGAAACGAGCACTGAATTGTCGAAGAAGCCCCTCATACCGTTTATGAAGATGCTGGGTTCGGAACATACAACGAGCTCGCCCCTGCCGTAGCTTTCGATGCTCAGCAGGGTGAACGGCCCCATCGGTTCATCGGGTCCCCTCTTGCGGTCCCGG
>NJDO01000062.1 GCA_002254385.1 Thermoplasmatales archaeon ex4484_6
AAATCAGGGATGGGGGTTAAAAGTTCGGATACGAATGTATCATCATTCGTGTCCGATTCTGTATCCCCGCGTGCAAATCCTTGGAGGAATGCGTGAATCGGGTTCTGAAGTGAAGAATGAAGAGAATCCAGGGCCGGATCATGGTTTTATCACATGCCCGCATTTGGGACAGATCGCCTTCCCGTCCCTGTAGACCATTGTGCTTTCCCTGCATTTCGGGCATCTGATGCTGGCGAAGAACTCCTCCAGCCATGCATCCCTGACATCATCCTCGTCCGCATCGGACGCCTTCTTCAGGTATTCCCTCTGCTTCTTGGTCCTTGCATACCTTCCCAGCTCCGGTACCTTCATCTTCTTCACCTTCGGAGCCTCGGCCGGGGGTCTTATCAACCATGCGATTGGAAATGCCCCCACCAGACCCCCGAAATGGGCGACGTGGCTGGTCCCGTCGTCGGCTCCGATCAGAAGGAAGAACGAGGCGATCCCCCCGTAGATCAGGAATATCAACCACACGGGCCAGGCATTGTAAAGTCTGAAGAAGATGAGCGGCAGGGGGAAGAATATCCTGTCTTTAGGATACAGGAACCAGAAACCTCCGATCAACCCGAATATGCATCCGGAGGCGCCTATGGAGGGGACGTCCATCGAATGACCCGCCACGTCGAAGGGCGAGATGAACAGAACGAGCGCCCCCGCCATGACACCCGAACCGAAATAGAGCACGAGGAACCGGGACCACCCTATCCTCTTCTCGAGCTGCACACCCAGCAGAAAGAGTCCTATGAAATTGAATATGAGATGAAGGAAACCCCCATGGAGATATGTGGATGTGATGAATTGATAGAGGGCCTTCTCATGTATGACCGCCGAAGGCAGGAAGCCCAGATCCTTGTAGATATCGTAGGATGAGACCCTGTCCATGTCCGAAATGAATGGGATGGAGTAAATGACATCGGAAGCCAGAAGCAGCTGCAGGAAGAACACGATTATCAGGGACAGGGATATCATCGAGGTGGCGGAAGCCTTCTTCTTCCAGGGAAGGACGATCGTGAGAACGAAGAGGACGACTATCACGATGAGCAGAAAAATGGACTGAATGGATGAGGGAAAGAACGAGGTCAACCGGATTCCTCCCTTTCCAGCTTCCAGGAGAGCGAAAGGAGTGCCATCCTGCATGCCTCCTCCACGAGCTGCGTCCTCGACAGGGACCCTCCGCTCATGCTCTCGATCAGGGATGTTCTGCCGCCCATGATGTCGCTGAACTCCCATGTCCTCCCCCGGAACACCATCATCCTGTCCAGCATAATATCGGTTATCTCCACCGCCGACCCCATCCCGAACCCCTCCTTCCCCCTGTGAATGATGTGGCAGCAGTGGACCATCATGGGGACGCCTTCCTCCTCGATGGTTCCTGACTCGACTCCGACGATGGCGTCATTGTTCCCCAGGGAGTCCTCTCCTATCCTTTCCAGCACCTTCCTGGACCTCTCCCTTGCCCCCGATACGGGTCCTTTTCCTTCCCCGCTCCGGAGTGTGTTCAGCTCGTACTGGAAGACCTGCACCTCGGGCCAGTATCTCCTGAAAGCGGACTCCACCCCCCCGGCCTTCTCGGGATTCTTCGACCCGAGATGGATGCATATCCTGTCCCTCGCCGCATCGGATCCGCTCCCCTGGAGTTTTCTGCCGTTTTCGTCTATCTCCCCCTTGACCACCCTTGAGGACGATATCCTCTCCCCGCCCTGGTCCATCACCATGTCGATGACGTATCTCCTGAGAGGCGGAAGACCCTTCTTCTTCCTCTCCTCGTCGATCTCATCAACGGTGCTCTCGGTCTCCCGGGAGGCAACTATGGCATCCACCTCCTCCCTCAGGGCGAATGCGAACCTGTCGTTTATCTCCCGGATGATATAATCGACACCGGTCTCCCCCGACAGCTCGTCGAGGACCCTTCGCAGTTCCCTCAGCCTGCTGCTGTAGGGTTCGACCTTCCTTGACCTTCCCCTCGAGGCCATTGCATCGCTGGTGAGACCCACAAGAACCCTCTTCCCCTTCATGAAGGCCTCCCTCAGGAGGGCGATATGCCCTCTGTGGAGGGGTGAGAACGTGCCCCCCACGCAGATATTCCCGGTCCTTCCAACATCCTCTTCCATCGTCCGGTCACCGTTCATCCGCTCATCATCAGAATAAGCCACAGGAGTGCAAGGAAGGCCGCTCCTATCAGCGGGAGATAGTTCCAGAACTTCTTCCTGCTGAGCATCCTGTCCCATTCCGTCTTGCATTTGTCGGAACAGGTATCCCTGTCGGGAGGTATCGACACACCGCAGTTCAGGCAGTGCTTGTGGGGCGGAATATCCGAAAGCTCCACACTCATCTCCTGTCCCTCCACCGATGGTGCCCTGCTCGCGGAAAGAGGTCTTTTCTTTCTTCCGGATGTCCTTGGACCCTTCCTTGACGACATTCTCTCACCCTCCATCCGGTTCGATCACCGTTCCCTGAAATGGTTCTCCCCTCATGCACGAGGCTACGGACCCGAGGTCCCTTCCGTGAAGGATGTAGGTTGGAAGCCTGGCCCTGTGAAGGATGTTTGCAGCCAGGGGATCCATGACCGAATGCGACCCGGCACCCTTGTCCGTCCCGGAAACGAGCTTCAGCAGGCGGGATGAGGTCATGCGGTCTATCCTTGTCGCTTCCTCGTTCACGGTCGGGTCATCGGTGAAGGCCCCCGGGACGGCCGTGAGGTTCAGGAAAGCGGAGGCCTTCCACCGCTCCGCGATGAGAGCGGAAACGGTATCCGTCGTGTGACCCGGATGGGTGCCCCCTCCCACAACGAATCTGAATGATGAGGAAGCACTCAACGCTTCCTCTATGTCCTCAGCGGGTCTGGGATAGCAGGAGGGGCCAATTGCGGAAATGACCAGCCAGGCATTCAACCTGGAAGCGGCTATACCTATCCAGTCCAGTGTTGCCTCGTCCGAACCGAGGTCCCTTCCGTGAGCTATGTATTCCCTTGCGGTCGGTCCTCCTCCAGTTATGATTATGAACCTGTATTCCCCGGGAAAGGACGTCAGAAGCTCCCTCAGGGCCCGCAGATATCCTGAATCATCCTCCCCCCTGACCAGTATCGACCCGCCCAGAGATATCACTATCTTCTTCATTTCCTGCCTCCGTATCCTTTATGCGGGTGAAGGGCCGAGACACCATATTAACTTTGGTGGGCCCTACTCGTCAAGAAGCTTGGTTATGTCGCCCTCCGATCCCTTGGACTCGGGCACCTGGACCTGGGGAGGGGCCTGGGGAGTCTCCGATGCCGGCGGCGGAGGAAGTCCCTGTGCCTGCACGCTTCCCTCCGTCGAAGAAGGAGCGGGGGGGAGACCCTCGGGGGCTCCCTCTATCGAAGGCAGGGTGCCCGCACCACCGAATATGTCATCCAGACCGGCTTCCGGCTGCGGCGGGAGCTGGGCCGTCTCGGGAGCGGCCGGGACCGCCGATTCCGCTGCGGCCGCGGTCTGCGGGAGGTTGGCATAGATGTCCTGACCCTCGTACATCGACCTCTGCATCTCCTCCACCTTTCTCCTCTTCTCCTCTTCCTCCCTGGCCCTCTTTTTGGACCTGATGAGGATGAACACGAGCAGCACAACGAGGAGTACGAGGACAACAAGGATTATCACGACAAGAAGAATTATGTTGCCGCTTTTTTCCAGCCATCCCTTCTCCTCCTTGGGTTCCGTGTAGATCGTTGGATCAAGGGGTGCGAAGTCGATCCCGTCAGGGCTTCCGTCGCCGTCCGTATCCCTCCTCCGGGGATCCGTATGGTTCAGGAACTCCGCGATGTTGGACAGTCCGTCCCCGTCGGCATCGGCCTGGGCATCGGATGGATCATACTTGTCGAGTCCGTTCTCATCCTCCCATTTGTTGCTCATCCCGTCATTATCGAAATCATCATCATCTCTCACACCCGAGACCGTTATGTTCCTGGTCGTCTCGATGTAAAGCCCTGCGCTGTCGACCACCCGAAGGGTTATCATGTATGTCCCCGCGGCGGGGAAATCCCATCTCCCGTTGGTCCCCACGAACTGGGCCTGGAACTCTCCGTCCGAGGCGTCGAAATCCCACATGTAGGTCAGGTTGTCACCGTAAACGGTATCCGGGTCAAGGGACTCTCCTGCCGAGAACTCGATGTTGTACAGAATGGGGAAGCTGGCCCCCTCCTCCGGCTTGTCTATCGCCACAAGAACGGGTGGATCGTTGGTATTCAGTATCCTTATCCTAAGCGGAAGGACCGCCATTATATCCTGGTTTATCCCGTCCGTCACGATTATCTCCGTATCGATGGGAGGTGTTTCCGGTTCATATGTCGCATAGTAACCGAACCTCTTCTCGGCCCAGAAATGGAAATGGGCCGTGAACGGGTAGACATCATCCACATCAAGATAGGTGTTGTTCAGCATTGTCAGATTGCACTTGAAACCGACGGAATCCTGCAGGCCTATCTCGTAATCAAGGTCCTTCACCACTATGGTGAGGTTGAACTCCTCATGTTCCCTGACAATGAACTCGATCCTCTCCTCCACATGCCGGCTGTTGATATTCACGGTTGTGGTCTGGTTGGATACGGAGACGAAGAACGGCGGATCGTTCACGTTCGAAACGTTGAACCACATCACCTGGGAGACGTTCGCGATACCGTCGGAGACCCACAGGGTGACCATGTGGGGGCCAACATTGTCGTTTTTCGGGTCCCACGTGACCGTCCCGTCCTCTTCGAGGACAAGCCATGAGGCATCCTCCTCGTTCTCGTACTCGAAGTAGAATTTCAGCGGCTGTACGCCGGTGGGATCGTCTGCAGCATCATTGGCCTTCAGATTCCTCGTCCCCCTCTCGTTCTGGATCAGAAGGAACTGGAAATCATCCTCGGGCCATCCCTGAGGAGGTATGACGGGATCATCATTGACGGAAAGGACCACTATGTTCATCACCAGCAGCGGGTCGGTATAGAGCAAACCGTCCCCTGCACGCAGCGTCAGCTGGTTGCTCTCCCCCTCCCGGTGGTGGAAGTTCTTTCCGGGTGTGATGAGCAGAGACCAGTTCTTCGGGTCCGCAGCGGAGCCGTTCTTTAGGTCCGCCCTGAATATGACGTTCTCGTTCACATCCTTCAGGGTGGATGTTGTCACGAACGTGTTCGACTGGAACGATTTCATCGAGATGTTGAGATAGTCCGGTGCGTATCCCTCCTCGATGTCCAGGTCGCGGAACCAGCCGTAGACACCCTCGAAGTAGGTCGGGGTATCCTCCTTCAGGTAAAGTGTCCGGTTCGCCTCATCGATGGCTATCTCCGGCCGTCTGTTGTACTGCTTGACCCGGAACAGGAATGTGTCGTTGGACTTGGGTGCGTTCCTTCCGGGTGGATCCGTGCACTGATCGTACATATCGAACCTGATATTGTAGTCTCCCTGGCGAACGGTCGGGGGCACCTGGATCTCGAACTCGTACCACCCGATGGTGCTGCTCGACGGGTCCTTCTCGGGTTCACTGACAACGACCACCGGAAGGCCCAGCGGTGTGAAATCAACCACGATCTTCGCAAGGTCCCATGCCCCGTCCAGGTCCTCCACAGTGATGTTGACAGTGGCGAACCTGTCATCATTATAGACCGGCAGGGGCGAGACAACCTCCCGCACCTTTCTCGGAACGTTGTTGGGAGGGAAGGTGGTGAAACCCACGGTCACCTTGTCGCCGACATAGACCATGTCAGCGTATCCGTCCGGATCGTTGTCGAAGTTGCCCACCCCGACATCCTTTATGACCTGGAACGGGATGTCTGTGGGAGTCTCGAAAACCTTCAGGGCAAAGAAACCGTACGGAACGGACTGCCTGCTTCCCAGAAGGGAGAGGCTGTAATCATCAATACCGTCATAGGGCGACGGGTCTGCTGTGGTATCCCTCTTGGTGAAGCATACCAGATCTTCCCTGCCCTCCTTGTCGAAATCACCCACGGCCATGCCCCTGATCATGAAGTAGCCGACCTGGGAGAACACCGACACGGGATCGGAGAAGTCCCTGCCCGTCAGTGCCCTTATCAGGTAGATCCCCGCATCGCCGAATGGCGGACTCGTGCCGCCGTTCCTGTTGTTCGTCAGGACTATGTCGGGAAGGGAATTGCCCGCGAACTCTCCGACCGCCATGGCAAACGGAAGGGACCCGAATATCCCTCCCTGAACGAGATCGTCATTGGGATCGAGGTCCACCGGGCTTCCCCAGTTGGCCCCGACACCCGTGTGCCACCTTATGAAGATGGATGCTTCGATGATGGCCCCACCGGCGTCTCTCCCCCCGTAGGAGTAGACGATGTCCGGATTGTCATCGGCGTCGAAATCCCCGAAACGGACCACCTCATTGAATGTGGCCATGTGACCGGAAATTGTCACCGTGGTCAGGGTGGAATTGCTCAGCGACCCGGACGCATATGTGACAAGAACGAGTCTGACCTGCTCGCCTCCGTTGTTCGCATTGCCGTCCGTGTCCACGTTGTAGATGAATACCGTGTCGAGATCGTTGTCCCCATCCACATCGGCCACGTCCATGTCGAACTTGGACTCGGACCAGTACCAGAGATCCTGGAACAGATAACCATTCCGAAATTCCTCGTAATCCTCTACCGAGAAGGTCCCGGCGCTGTTCTCTATGTAGAAGATCCTGACGGAGAAGATCGACGGACCACCGCTCCCCGCCTCGTCCGCCATGAAGTATTCCTCCTGCCCGAGTGCTATCACGTCGAGATCCCCGTCATTGTCGTAATCGCCGAACCTGATACGTGTTATGTACCAGCCGGACAGGGTTATCGTCTGGTGTACATTCATCTTGAACGAGGAGCCGGACGCCCCGTTGTTCTTGAGGAGCTGAATGGAACCGTGCTGACCGATGACGATATCATCGTTGTTCACCCCGTCGAAATCACCCGTATCCACGCATATGGCCTCGGTGGAGAGAGTGATGTCCTGGGGATACAGTGTGGGTGTGAACCCATACCTCGTGGGGGTTCCGTCATCCCCCACTCCGCCGCTGCCGCCGGTCACATCTACGACCGGAAATGCCATCAGCAGGGCTAATACGATACCAAATAATAGAGAGGACCTGTGCTTCATATGCTCACCCGGTGAAGGATCACTCCTGCCCAGCATTCCGCTGGGTGCGAATGCTGTCCTTCATATCACAACATGATATAATATTATTTCGCGGGCCGCCTTCCCCTTGTGAGTACCTGGCATCGATCGACCCCCGAACATGCTGAGGAAAGCTTATAAACCGGTTCCATCTGTTGTGGACGAACCACACGGGTCCGCGGGTGTCAACGATGGTCAAGCTCACACCAAGGGAAAGATACGCCTTCAAGAATACGCTCGAGAAGCTTGCCTCGTACAAGGGAAGGAATACCGAACTCATAACCCTGCTCATCCCCCCTACCAAGCAGATATCGGATGTTGCGAACTACCTCAGGAACGAGCTTGGCCAGTCCTCCAACATCAAATCCAAGACCACCAGGAAGAACGTCACCTCCGCCATCGAATCAATACTCTCCAGGCTCCGGACGTTCAAGACCGCTCCGGAGAACGGCCTGGCATTCTTCGTGGGACACATCCCCGTGGGGGCCGACCAGACAAGGATGATCGCCCATGTCATCGAACCGCCCTCACCGATAAGCACATTTCTCTACAGATGTGACAGCTACTTCTATCTCGACCACCTGAAAGAGATGCTGGCCGAGGAGGACATCTACGGACTCATAGTGATCGACAGGAAGGAAGCGACCCTGGGGCTGCTCAAGGGAAGGAGGGTGGAGACCATAAAGAACGTTCAATCCCTTGTCCCGTCCAAACACGGGAAGGGGGGGCAGTCAAGGCTCCGCTTCGAGAGGTTGATAGAGATCGCCGCCCACGAATATTTCAAGAAGATCGGGGACCTGTGCACGGAAGCCTTCCTGGGCATAGAAGGCCTCAAGGGCATACTGGTGGGAGGACCCGGAGCCACCAAGGATTTCTTCGTCCATAACGATTACCTCCACCACGAACTCAAGAAAAAGGTGCTCGACACCTTCGATACCGGTTATACGGATGAATCCGGCCTGAACGAACTGATAGAAAAGGCAAGGCCCGCACTGCAGCATCTCGAGGTGGCGAAGGAGAGGGAGCTCATGGACAGGTTGTTCTCCGAGATACGAAAGGAGGACGGGGGCCTTTCCGCCTACGGGGAGGCGGAGGTGAAAGCGGCCCTGGAAGCGGGAGCCGTCGAGATACTTCTGGTCTCCGAGGAGATGCGCATGATGCATCGGGTGTTCGAATGCCCGTCATGCGGGAAGAGGTACGAGATCGATCAGAAGAGGACCGATGAACCCATATTCTCATGTCCCGATGATCAGAACCTGTGCCAGTTCGTGGAGGAGAAGGACATGGTGGAGGAACTTGGAAGAATCTGCGAGATGTACTCCACAACGCTGGAGCTCATTTCCTCGGATTCCTCCGAGGGACAGATGCTTCTCAAGGCCTTCGGTGGAATAGCGGCGATACTGAGATACCGTTTCAACGGTGGATAGAAAGGTTGATGGAAATGGTGCCGCGATCCCCGAAGGGACCCCGGTTCAGCTCCCTTCCAGGAGCTCCTTCACGGTCTTGAGGCTCATTCCCCTTCTAGGGGTCATTGTCGGACGCCTGTCCTTGATGAGAGTCATGAGCTTCCTGTCGAGTTCATCGACCTCGGAACCGTTCCCGTTGTTGTTTTCCCCATCCGCGGTGAGCGTGACGGCGCCCTTCTCCTCCCTCTCCAGCCAATCTTTCATGGCCTGTCTGATGACCTGTGAAGGGTTGTATCCCCTTTCGCGGCAGTAGGAGAAGAACCTGTTGGCATCCTCCTCGAAATCCTGGGTTACGACTATATGGATGGGGTCCCCCGACCGATATGTCCTGGTGCCGTCCCTTCTCCTTGCCATCTGACCAACTGCCTGCGCAAAAAATCCCCCCAACTGATATTTTTAGGTTTGGTCATAATTACTCGAGGGAACTAATCATACCTGACGAATTCCGATACGAGATGTTCCGTCTGATCCCTTCTCTCCGAAAGATCCTCCAGGAACGACACCAGATACTGCGATGCCTCCCTCTTGCATTGACCGCACAGCCTCTCACCGTTGAGGCACTCCTCCTCTATCCTTGCCATCTCGGTGTCATCGCTCACGGTGTGGAACAGCATGGTCTCGAAGACGGGGCATTCGTGGGGGCGGCCCCCCTCCCTTCTCTGTATCTCCGCAGTTTCCCTTCCTCCCGTCAACGCCTTCATGAGTTTTGCCGATGCCTCGGCTGGTTCGTCATCAAGGAATATCGCCGTCTCGGGCCTTGACGAGGACATCTTCTCGCCCGTCAACCCCCTGCTGAACTTGTGATATGTCGATGACGGCGGGAGGAATCCGTAGCCTCCCTCCTCCACCTCCAGCTTCGAAAGGGCCTCATCCATCAGGGGGACGTCCGCAGATACGGCCCCGCGGATGTACAATGCCTTGTAGCGGGGGATCATCTTCATGTCCAGGAATCCCAACCCTTCCATGGCCGACCTTGCCTTCTGCAGCAGACGCTCCACTCCATCATCC
>NJDO01000011.1 GCA_002254385.1 Thermoplasmatales archaeon ex4484_6
ATGTGATCAAAACAGGAAGGACGCATCTCCAGGATGCTATGCCCGTGACCCTGGGCGGGGAGTTCAAGGCCTACGGTCTCGCCCTGGAGAGGGTGGCGGGCGAGATGGAGGACAGGAGCGAGAAGCTCCTTGACCTGCCCCTCGGCGGAACGGCCACCGGTACCGGCATCAACACGCATCCGGACTACAGGTCCAAGGTTCTGAAGCATCTGTCCGAAATATGGGGGATCCCCCTCAGGGCCAATCCTTCCCCTCACGAGGCAATGCAGTCCACGACAAGGATAGTTGCGGTATCATCGTCCTACAAGGAGCTGGCGGTGGAGCTCGGTAGGATCTCCAATGATCTGAGACTCCTCTCTTCAGGCCCCACGAGCGGTTTCTCGGAGATAACCCTCCCGGCCGTTCAACCGGGCTCGTCCATCATGCCGGGAAAGGTAAATCCCGTTCTTCCCGAATGCATGAACATGATATGCTTCGTCATAATCGGGAACGATGTTGCCATCACCCAGGCGGCAGGAGCGGGACAGCTCGAGCTCAACGTCATGATGCCCATCATGGGGAACCTCATACTCAGATCGGCGGAATATCTGGTCAATTTCATTCCCATCTTCGAGAAGAGGTGCATAGACGGGATCGAAGTTGACAGGGACGCCCTGGGAAGAAAAGCGATGGCAAATCCGGTCCTTGCGACGCTTCTGAACCGCAAGCTTGGCTACCTGAAGGCCGCCGAGGTTGCCAAGGAAGCGATGGAGAGAAAGAGGTCGGTGATAGATATCGTTGTCGAGAAGGGTCTTCTCACAAAGGAGGAGGCTGGAAGGATGTTCGAGAGATCCTCCCTCATCGGCCCCTACGACGGGAGCTCAGAGGAGGGAGAAAAGGGCATCGATTGACCAGAACGTGAAGGATGATATGACAGGTACCATCACGTTGTCGTCCATCAGGATCCTTACCGGCCACCTGACGGACTCCGCCGCACCGGCCGAGACCCCGACAACGAGACCCGTCCATGGGCCGAATACAGGAGATACCACTGCAAAGGATACGAGGATGAAGGTCGCGGTCCCCATCCAGGTCTTGTTCCTGTTCCATGGAAGGGTGGGACCTCCGAGAAGGGAACCCGTGATGCATGCGAGAGGGTCCCCGAACGTCAGGGCCATCACCGCAGCCGTGGCGATATCACGGGGAAACAGGAACCAGACAAGGACCGCCCCGAAGAAGAATGTTAGAGGACCCTCCCCCGGAACCCTGTCCGTCCTCTTTTCGTACCTGTCAAGGAACCAGGTGATCACCGGGAGCTTCCTTCTCTCCTGAATGAAGCTGATAATTGTCCCAATGGCAAGGACAGCAAGGAAGAACCATCTGAGCTCCCGGAAGGAGAACATCGATATGATGAAGACAGCTCCGATAAGAAGATGGAACACCTTCCGGTGGGGCATGAAGCTTTTCTTCATCCCCGGAGCTTCCCAGGGGGCCATGCCCCCGTATGGACCATCCACTGATTAAATGATGCGCATCGTCCCCCTTCCAGAACTTGCGGAATGGACCCTGGTCGGGAGCCTGCCCCGACAAAGGGGGATCGACAGCCTGTAAATCCTGTGAACGGGTGAGAAAACAACACGATCACGTCCGTACCGGTTCGGCAGCTGCGGAAAGAATCCCAAAATCGATGCCGCAGGAACAATCACACATCGGAACGGCCGGGAGAGAGCACGGCGGCTGCCGGCAGCCCGGGGATCAGACATGCACTCTGTATTCTCCTAACCCTTTCCGGGCAAACAGCGACCTACAAGGGGGTATATCTTCACAAATCCCAACTTGAGGTCGGGAACAATAAAGTGGACTGGCACATATATATAGGTTTTCACCATTTCGCCCGGTTTATACACGTCAGCACCGTGCTGTTTGTATATCTGTTCCACGGACCTCATGGCCGTCTTCCGGGGCGCTTCGGAACCTGGCGCCCGGAGCGGGATCCATTGTTTTCCACGCCTCTTCCATTCTCCCCGAGATAGCGGAAGGTCGAATACCCCCTGGTGAAGGTAGTAAGGGCCCCCCCTACGAGCAGGATCCCCATCAGGACCTCCATCGGGATTATGTTCCTTCCCATTATCATTATGCCGGAGGCGTCGAAGAAGGCCCTGAGAATGAACTGAAAGGGAAGAACGAACATCATCAGCACCATCCTGTCAGCACGGCCCATTATACCGCTGTAATTCCTTCCGGCTCCCACAGCCTGGGACTGCGTTCCCATGTAGGATGAGAGGAGCACGAAGATTACCGAAACGAAGCCGAAGGTGGTATTGCAGTAAGGCGAGAGTGCGACCCCCAGCAGGATGGCGACATCCGAGAGGCGGTCGAAGGTATGGTCGAGGAAATCGCCGACGGGAGATTCGGTCCCTGCCATCCTTGCGACCCTTCCGTCGATCGTGTCGGCGATGGCGTTCAGCCCTATGAACGCAAGCGAAAGGAACAGCGCCCAATCCCATCTGCCCTCGGGAAGCCACCGACCGGAAAGGGCAAGTGATGCTCCCGCAAGCACCGCGAACAGCAGGGATGAGAATGATATGATGTTGGGGTTCACGTTGATGAGGGCCCTGGAAAGGGGATCGAAGAAGAGATCGAGCCTCTGTCTGTAACCTTCTAGTACCATCTTGAATGCGCCTCCAACCAATCTACACTGCCGGGCCTGAAGGGTGATATGACTTCAATCTTTTTATCTCTTCTACCCTCTATCATTCTCTCCACCCAGTCCGCGGCTTCCTCCACGGTCAGGGAGCCCACATCCCTCTCCACGACCAGCTTTCCATCTCCCTCGAGCAGCATTTTCCAATCGGATCCACCCTGGGCTTTCTCCTCCTCCATGCTCCGGATCAGCGTGTATCCAACAGCTTCCGCAATGACGTTTTCCCTGACCTTGTCATGCGGATAGCCCCGCTTCTCCAGGCGCTGCCCAACAACCCATGGAGGGGCCCTCAGCACTATCACAAGCCCCGCGGGTGCCAGATACGAGAGATGACCGTCGAGTACCACATCCCCTTCCTTCCCCTGAAGACAGAGAAACGAGCTCCGGAGTTCATCCGGATCCGCGATGTACTCGTCCGCATCGCTGTCATACCTTTCGAAGCATCCAAGCTCCCGGATCAGGTCCCTCTCCGAGAGGATCTCGTATCCCCTGCGCCGAAGCTCCCTTGCGGTGGAAGTCTTTCCGGTACCCGGGGTCCCGCACAGAGAGACCAGCATGTCATCCCGAGCCGCGATGTGGATAATATACCTTTTTCATATTCGATGAAATCACTTTGAGTCATATTGAACACGAATGTCAATTCTCAGGTTCTCCGGTTGAGGGTCTTTCCCCCGATTCGGACCCGGCAAACTGCCTTTATGGCCCTTTCCCACAACCGCCAAGCAGCCACATCCAGAGTGATGAGTTCTCGATACCTTCCTCCATTTCCGTTCCTTCCATGGAAAGTATCAGCTTACTCGAACTTCCAAGCTCTTCCTCGGCCTCCATCAGTGCCTTGATCTCTCTTTTCCCGGTTCCGCTGTCCTTCATATCCCAGCATACCTGGATCAACTGTTTCTCATCGCCATCGACCACGACGAAATCGACTTCTCCTCTGCCCTTCCAGTAATAGATATTCTCTTTCGGATACCTTCTCAACAGCTCCATGGCAACGATGTTCTCTGCAATGGAATCAGTATCCAGTCTCCTGGGGCTCTTGACCGACCTTATCATACCCGTATCGATGCAGTACAATTTCTTCGGATACTGTTCGATATCCTTTGCCTTGTATGATAATATGGGAATGAAAGTGAAATTAATGAATGACGATTCACACCCTTTTCCATCAATCTCCTGATCATCTGCCTGCAGAGATATGTCTTGCCACTCCTTCTGACCCCTGTGACCGCAACGATTGTCGAGGGGACCTTCAGATAGTCCTCGAAACGATCCAGATATTCTTCTATTGGATATCCGGTATCGAGCTCCCTTTCCCAGAAGTTGAAAGGAGATATTATTTCCATCAATTCGGGCCGTATCATCCACCATACTAAATGATTTTATATTGGAGATCTCCCCATTAATGATCATTGAACGGTTTTTTGATATGGCAACATTTTGACCGGACCGCAACGGTTTCCATTGGGTGACTGTGATCCCTGCTCTGTTACATGAATCTCAAACGGATTACTGTTCAAAAGAATCTCTCCATAGAGCCTATGGTCAAAAATACTCGTGATAATTCAATGGTCAATAATAAAATAGAGTATATGTTCTCTTTGCGATATTGACGACTTGTGTGGGAAAGATTTAAGAGCCCACCCAATGTTGGAACGCACAACGCTGAAGAGGACCTCACATGAACCCGAGGAAAGGAGGATACATGAATTCCGCCCATATCATGGTGCTTCTCATCTTATTCCAGGTCTTCCTGTCCAGCGTGGCATTGACCGCGGGTGGAGGACCCTCGAGAGGCCCCGGATCGGACATCACGGTCACGGCGATCACATCCCATACGGACGGAGAGGTGGTCAGCCTCTCCCCGCAAAGGTTCTCGGCCTCCCTGTCCAACACGGGCTCCATCGATTACGGAGAGGATGTGAACGTCACCCTGACAATATCCTACCCCGCGAATGACACGGCGAACATGACGGAAGTTCACAACGAGACTATCGAGACGGGAAGAATACTCGAAGAGGTCGGCAACAGCACCCTGGTCGAGTTCTCCCCGTGGACCCCGATCAACGAAGGATTTTTCCTCGTGGAGGTGACCGCGGACGTTACCGATGATCATCCCGACAACGACACCCTGTCCATCACCATCCTTGCAACGGCCGAACAGCTCGACGATGTGAAGGTGACGATAGCACCGGGCAGCCCGAAGATACAGAAGATCAAGAGGGGCGAGAACACCAAGATGGCGGGTTACGAACCCTACGTCTTCAGGGTGGAGAACACGGGGATGAGGAACGATACCTTCGGGATCACCATCGACTCCGCATGGGTGATGCCCGGATGGGACGATACCACGAGGGAGCTCGCCCCCGGGGAGTTCGACCTGATCAGGGTGGATGTGGAGGTTCCGATCGATGCAAGCCCCATCTCTTTCGATGTTCTCATATTCACAGCGATCTCCGGGAACAATGCGAGCATGAAGGACTCGGAGAACGTGACGACATCCATTCCCATCAAGGAGGGGGTGGAGGTTTCGGTCATATCCCAGGACCCCCAGGTAGGATATCCGGGCGGACCGCCCGTGGAGTTCTCGTTCATGGTGAGGAACACCGGTGATTGGGCCACCTCTTACACATTGACCGTCACCTCGAGACCGTCCACATGGAAGGCCGAGCTCCTCTCCATCCCGCAGACGGATACAATACCTGTGGGGTCCTTCGTGATAGCCTATGCACGGATCGTTCTCCCGACCCTTGTACCGGAGACCATGGATCAGGACCGTACCGAGGAGGGGCAGACGGGAGCGTTGATCATGACCGCTACCAGCCCAAGCGGGGTGGCGGACTCGGCGGAAGGCACCGTTGACGTGGGCCTCGTCCACACCGTGCAGATGGAGGTGGATCCGGAGAACCTCACCATTCCCTTCACGGAGGAGATGAAGAGCTCGCCGCAGTTCATCAATATCACGGTAAGGGTGAGGTCCATAAACAACAACAGGGCGGATCCGGGAGCGGAGATGGAGGTGAACCTCTCCACACCGGACGGACCGTCCGGGGTGCGTTTCAAACCCATATGGTCCGGTGCATTCAACGAGACCCTCTCTGCAACATGGAGCGCATCTCCCCCTGCCGGGACCATCCACCTGAGCTCCGGAGAATGGAGCCAGGGCCAGTTCGTACGGGTCATAGGACCCCCCTTCCCGTTCCAGGGGACGGCCATCGTTGGCATCACCGCCACCCCCGAACTCACCGAGGAGAGGCAGGGACTTGCAATACC
Organism: Thermoplasmatales archaeon ex4484_6; assembly: GCA_002254385.1. Taxonomy (GTDB): domain Archaea; phylum Thermoplasmatota; class Penumbrarchaeia; order Penumbrarchaeales; family Penumbrarchaeaceae; genus Penumbrarchaeum. The sequence continues at coordinate 5,954 of NJDO01000011.1, forward strand.
CGCTTCAAGGGATGCCACCATACATATAGGGCCGTATCTCGATCACGGCATCGAGCCTCCGAGAACGGAGTTCTTCGACGACCCCGAGCTGGACATCGATGACGACCGGGACAGGAACGGGATCGAGGACTGGAGGGAGGGAGCTCCCGGAGAGACGCTCCTGCTCCCGTTCAACGTGACCAACCGGGGGAACGGATGGGACAGATACCTGATACTGGGAGATGCCATCCCGGTGGAACCGACGACGCTGCTGCCGGACGACTGGAAGATGGACCTTCCCACCACAACGAGAACGCTTATCCCCTTCAACTTCGCACCGGCAAGGCCGGACCATTCCCAGCTCGTATGGGTGGAGGTCACGATACCCGACGGGGCACCCATCGGCGAAAGCGCCGTCATAAAGGTGGGAGCCGCATCCAAGATAACCTTCGATGAACAGGGGGGCAGCCCCGCATACAAATGGGCGGAGGTAACGGTACATGTTCTCCAGGGTTTCGGGGTGGACATCGAACCGGAGCAGAGCTCCCGGTCGGCCGAGCCCCTTGAAACGGTGGCATACAGACTCAACGTGACGAATACCGGCAACGGCATCGACCTGGTGAGGTTCAGAATAGAGAGCCCGGACATCGAGGGATGGAACATAACGTTCGATATACAGGAGATGAAGCTCGTCCCCCTGGAAAGGAGGACTCTCACGATACGGGTAACCCCCGATCTCGATGCCGTGAAGGACGACATCCTGGCCCTGAAGGTCAGGGGCCAATCCACCATTTCGGAGGATGCCTTCGACGATGTCTGGGTGAACACGACCGTGAGATATCGGGGCGGTGTTCGGCTGGAACTCCTGGATACGCCGTCGCTCATATGGAGATACCCCGGTGAGACGGCAACCTTCCTTGTCGAGCTCACGAACAAGGGGAACGGAAACGACACCTTCGACCTGTCCCTCGATGTCGAGAATCCCACCTGGGGGGCCAGTATTGACTCCGAAGAACGGGGAGGGTCGGTCGATATCCCCCGGGGGGAGAAGAGGCAGTTACGGATCAACATCACACTGCCATCCCTTGATACGCTCAGAAACGAGGAGGAACTCTACGAGAAGGGTATAAACGCCCTCAACAAGGTATCGACGATCCTGTCCGCAGAACCCAGAGAAGACCCCGGGACGGGGGGCAGGATCAACCTGACCGTGGGGGTACTTCAGGATCACAGGGCCTCCGTGGTGATCGCTCCAGGGGAGAACACTGTGAAGGAGGTCCTTGTCGGCGAGAGCGTGAAATTCATGCTTCTTCTGCAGAACAGGGGAAACGGCGAGGATAGGATATCCGCCATTCCCCATTCGCCTTCGGGCTCCGTCAGACATCTCTCATGGGTGGACCTGGACGGCGGACCGTACACCCTGAGACCCTTCTCGATCGTTTACCTGAACCTCAGCATCACCCCGGCCATACTGGACAAACCATTGTGGGACGAGCGTGTCGATATGGACGTGGAGGCTGTCGCGGGCGACAACCTCACCTACAGACGGGTGAACCTCTCGGCAATGATCACCCTGGCAAGGAAGATCGCGGACTACATCGATGTGGACCTCGGGGATACGGTCTATGTACCGATCAGGATATGCAACATGCCGGATCCGGGAGAGGACCCGGTCCTGGAGCTCCCCCATCAGAGGACATACACGGTGTCCTCCATGCTCTCCAGGTCAGGGACCTACAGCGAGGGCTGGGCGATACCAGAGAAGGAGATGAACGTTACCCTGACCGGCTACTACCAGCTGGAGGATGTCATGATCCCCGTCAGAGGCCCCCCGGAGCTCCTTGTGAGCGCCCCCACTGCACTGGTCTCGGTGGACGTGTCAGACATCACCGCCGGCCTGGAGAAGAGCGTTTCACTGCAGGCGTTCCTCCGGGCGGTCTACTTCGACGTTGAGATAGATCGGGAAAAGACCAGGTTCCAGAACCTGTTCGAGGGGGGAAGAGGCCGTGCATATCTGACTATCGTCGCCACGGGCAACAGGGGTCAGGACACCATACCGGTCCTCGTGAAGCTTGACGGGGAGATAGTGGGTTCGATGGACGCCGGACCCGCGAATCCCCAGGACTATTACAGCGCGGAGCTTCCGGCAGGGGGAGGATCCCAGGAGATGATCCTCGAGATAGAGTTCGACCTGCCCGGTCTCAAATGGTACGAGAAGGGGAGGAAAATGGACCTCCAGGTGGTCCTTGACCCGGACGGCGTCATAAGGGAGAACAAGGCCCAGGGGGGAGGCGAGGCCGAGAACAACAACATCATGGAAAAGGAGTTCGCGATAAAGAACTACGTCCCGCATCCCGCCATCTGGGTGCTGGCGCTCATACTCCTGTTCCTCATGATGATCGCCGGGTTCATCGGATATTTCTTCACGGGCAGGAAGGAGAGCTGGTTCCTCGTCCTTCTGGGGGTGGGAGCCGCAGGGAGCTTCGGATTGATGTTCTTCATTCCCCTTGAGGAGGCACTGAGCATAGATACGGCAAACCGGATAGGCCTTGCGATAATACTCATCGATCTCGTATTCATCATGCCGATAATGATCTATCTCTTCACGAAGGCGGGCGATCCCTATATACTGCATCTCATCAACAGAAGGAGGGGGGATGATCCCATCGAGGGCATGAAGGCCACGTCCAGCATCGCGAAACCGCTCGCGATATCCCTCCTGGGGGGACTCCTCATGGTCTCGATACCGCTGCTGTTCTGGGTGATTCCATCCGAACTGGATAGGGGTATCGGAAGGGTGGTCGAGGTTCTCACCAGTGCCGATAACGGACTGCCGGTGCTCGTTCTCATACTTGTGATCCCCGTCATATCGGTCTCCCTCCAGGGAGGACTTCTGTTCATGAAAACCAGAGCACTCAAGAGGATCAACAGGACGTGGGATGATCTGGAGAGGCTGCGGGTCGAGATAGAGGGGGGATTCCTTTGAAACCGGCAGGAACCGACAATGCAAGGGAGATGCTCCTCAAGGCGGAGATGGCCCTGGCATCCGGAAGCTTCGTCCAGGCAGGCAGAATAGCCAGGAACGCTTCCGGTCTCCTCAACAGGACCCAGGAGCTTCACCGGAAGTTCATGAAACGGATGAAGAAGGCACTTTCGAGTATACTCGACATGGAGGAGAAGGGATACGATGTGACCGAGGCGCTCGGTGTCCTCGAGAAGGCCAAGGAAAAGGCAATGAAGGCCGAATACGACCGTGCCCTGCAGACAGTGGACCTCATCAAACCCGCCCTGGAGAGGGCGGCCTATCTCCCGTTCCCGCTGTTGAACAAGACGGTTGATATCATATCCACAATATTCTTCTCCGGCGGAAAGGTGTCGTATACCGTGAGAATAGAGAATCCCACCGAGGAACCGCTGGGCGAGATAATCATAAGACCCTACCTTTCCGAGGAGGATTTTCACGAGGTCCCGGAAAAACCGTTCGGCGTCATAGGCGGTATGGAATACAAGGAGTACACATTCTACCTGACCCCCAAGGAGGGGAGGGACTGGAACCTGGGCATAGGAAGGGAGGTTCTGATGGGAGAGGGGGTTACCATGAGAACCAAGCTCTCATCCAGAAGCGGGAACGCGAAATACCTTGTGGTTGTGGAGAACAACTCCGATCAGGTCCTAAGGGACATTCTGATATCCCCCCAGGTCCCGGAAGGTCTGATGTCCGAGCCCGCACACGGACTCATCGACTCGATAGAGCCTTTCTCGACGGGTTCGGTGACCTTCGATCTCTACCCGGCGGCCCTTGATACCGAGACCAGGAGATCTCTCAGGGAGAGGACCATTCCCCTTCCGGAGGAGGAAGAGGAGGAATTCGTCATAGAGGACGAAGGGGAGGAGGAGGAAGAGGAGCTGGAACTCGATCAGGACGAGTTCGATGTGGAGGTGAAGGATTTCACCCCCGTTCAGGAGAAATACAACCTGATAGAGATGGCCCCCGATAAGCTCCCCGAGGAAGTTGAACGCTCATTGATCAAAGGATCGAAGCACAGATCAGGATCGAAGAAAAAGAGGTGAAAACATGAGAAGAAAAATGAGAAAAGAGGATATCGGTGCGATAGGGATAGGCACGTTGATCGTATTCATCGCACTGATACTTGTGGCGGCCATTGCAGCTGCCGTGATCATAGGAACCGCAGAGGACCTGGAGGAAAGAGGGCAGGAAGCGGCCGGAGATGCCAAGAACGTGGTGAAGCAGACCCCCAGGATACTCAGGGCGGAGGGAGAGGTCGCGACCAGCGGTAATATCGACAACGTGGACATATACCTCGACTACATCGGCTCCGAGGGAGTGGACATGAGAAATGTGGTCCTCCATGTGATAGCCACACCCAACGGTGGAACAGCGGCAAGGGCGGACCTGACCCAGAACCTCAACCCCACGACCACGGCCACGGCCACCACTTTCGGAACAACGGAAATAGCGGACCCCCTCAACCACTGGGACCCCGCGGGAACGCCGCCGAGGTACATTCTCGGTGAGACCACCCAGCTGAGGGTCAGGATATCTCTCTCATCCGCGGCGACCGTTCTTCCCCCCGATTCGTCCCTCAGGATAGAGATAACGACCACCGACTCGGGCGGCAGGACCATTGACGAGTGGGAAACACCCTCCGCATATCCTTCCGGCGGCTGGGTCCTCCTTGAGGACTGATCCACGGAGGATGCTCCATGGCCAGGAAAAAGGCCGGAAAGGAGAAGGTCAAGATCGTCATGGAAGATGATGAGGACCTGACCGATATCAAGGGAGGGGAGGTGGAACGATACGAGGTCAGGATCGGGCCTCCCACGGTGAGCGGAAGGAAGGTGAAGGCCGTCAGGAGCCCCGACAGCGAGACAGGGGGACAGGTGTCCGCGGTCAGCAGCGGCAGGCAGGCGGTGCCCGTGGCCGCAGCAGGGGGGAGCTCCCAGCAGATATACAAGATAGAGGATGACCTCAGAAGGACACGGGATATCGTCGAGGATCTCCGGCATACCGTATCCGTCATGGAGGGGGAATTCAAGGATCTCAAGGGCGAGATGGAGAGGATGTCCTACCTCCTTCGGAGCCTGGAGGGACTTCGGAACACCATGAAGGACATAGAATCCACCGTCAGCGAGCTGTCCGGACTGTATGATATGATCTCGGCAAGCATCAACCCGTTCATTGACATACAGCCCATTCCCCCTTCCAACGGGAACGGTGTCCCCAGGGAGGCTCCGGGGAGCTCCACGGATGATGACGGAGCCTTCAGGGAGCTGTCCGAAATATTCGAGGAAGAGGAGGAGGAGGAACTGGAGGAGACAGAGGAATGGGAGGAGACCGATCTCCTTTCGGAAGAATGGGCGCTGCGGTGGACGAAATTCCTCATGCAGAAGGTGGGGAAGGAGGGGCTGGAAAAGACCCTGGACTACTACAGGAACCTCGGATGGATAGACGACGGGATCATAGAGAAGGTCCTTGATATCGCCAAGGGGACCGTCGGACCTTCCCGGAAGAGCGATACCGGAAAGATAAGATGGAAGATGGATGCCGAGGACCATGTGAAGTCGCTGGAGTTCATAAGGAGGATCAAGGAGAGGTGAGATGCCATGTCCGGGACAGGGACGGCAGCTGCCGCGGCCATACTCATGCTGGGGCTCGTAACGGGTCTTATCCTGGCCCAGCCTTCACTTGAAAGGGCCTCACAGGAGCTCAGATCCGCAAGGGAGGAATACTCCGACCTGACGCTCTCCACCCTGAACTCCGGACCGAAGATTAAATCGGCTGTATTCAACAACACCTCGGCCGTACTGAACATCACCATCACGAACGACGGAGCGGAAGTGACGGACCTGGATGGAATGGACATTCTGCTCAACGGAACGCTGATGACCTGGACCCCGGCGGAGAGATACCTGTTCCCGGACAGGGATGCCGTCGTTTCATTCTCGAACATCACGGATCCAAGATCCGTCATGATCGTGGACAGGTTCGGGCTCATGGACCACACGGAGGATATCCTCATTATCACGTAGAGGGATGGATCATGGCAGGCAGCGCGGTATCGGAACTGATTTTCTTCATCGCGGCCATTATGATATCGTCGGCCGTTGCGGTCACGCTGATAGATGTCATTGACAATTACAGCGAGAGCCTCGGAGACGAGGCCGCATTGCTGAGGGGAGAGATGGGCGCCGACATGAGAATGATCAACGATCCCATGTACGTGCCCTACAGCAACGGGACCCTCACGATCTATTTGAAGAACACCGGTACAAGCGATCTCTCCACTGAAGATCTCGTTGTCTCGGCCAACAGAACCGTAGGCTCCGGTTCGGGCATCACCGTTTCCCTAATGGATAATTCCTCCGTATGGTCACCCGGAAAGACCGTCAGCGTCTCCTTTTCCGTTCCCAATCTGACCGAAGGTGTGGACTACCACGGGTGGGCCTCGACTTCCGGTCTCACATCGGGAGGTGCCAGGAGAGGCACGGCAAGGGATGAATTCATTTTCCGCGTATGGGAGGTGTGACACATACCCAAAGGAGAGGGAACCGGCATACTCAGGTTCGATTTCGAGAGGGACGGACTCCACAGACACCTCGGGGGCGGCATACCCAAGGGAGCCCTTGTCGTGATATCGGGTACGGTAGGCAGCGGCAAATCCGCAATAGTGCAGAGGCTGATCTACGGCCTCATGCTCCATCATCACAGTGTCAACATCATTTCCACCGAACTCACCACCAAGGGCTTCATCGATCAGATGGAATCTCTTGACTATCCCGTCAAGAAGAACCTCATGGCGGGGGTTCTGGGATTCATACCGGTATTCCCCCTCATCGGAAGATCCAGAAAGAGGACGGATTTCCTGCAGAGATTGATGTCCACCCCGGGTCTGTACGAGAGAGAGGTCATCATCGTCGACACCTTCTCGGCACTCGTCAAGAACGATCTGGATGAGGACAATGCCCTGCAGACGATCTCCTTCTTCAAGAAGATAACCGGAAGGAACAGGACGGTGATACTGACCATAGACCCGGATGAACTGCCCGAGAGGATAATGGGACCCTTCAGATCGGTTGCGGACATACTGCTCGAACTCAAGACCGATGTGGTGGAGGGGGATGTGGAGCATATTCTGTATGTCACCAGATACTCCCAGGCCCAGGGACCCGTGAGCACCGCCGTGGGTTTCAGGATCGAACCCAGGGCAGGATTCATTGTGGATATCACCACGGTAGCATGACGGTGTGATGACATGGAACTTGACACGGCCCTCGAGAAGAACCCTCATCTGCGGGAATACCTTGAAAGGATATCAAGGGAGGGTGCTGCTCCCTCCTTCGTCCCCAGCCTCAGCGAGGATATGGCCTATCTGAAGAGGGTGAACATCATCTATCCCGTCGGCGACCCCATATTCATACACATATTGAGCACCGACGAGGGAGGGCGGGAGTACCGTGTCGTGGAGCCATCGCTGAACAAGGAGGAGTACTCCAGACTGGACAGGATCAAGGAGCGTATCCTGGAACTCGCTCCCACCCACACTCCCGATGAGGAAGCTCCCGAGGAGATGGAGAAGAGGATCGGGGAACTGTTCGAGAGTGTAACATACACGAAGGAAAGCAGGCAATCGTTCCTGGACCGCATAAGGGGAAAGGGAATACCAGTTGGTTCCGCAGAGAGGGGCAGGATGCTCTACATGCTCAGGAGGGACCTGGTCCGGGGCGGCCTCATAGAGCCCCTGCTAAGGGACCCTTACCTCGAGGATATCCACGCCGTGGGATTGAAGAATATATCCGTGGTGCACAAGGTCTTCGGGATGCTGAAGACCAATCTCAAATTCCCGTCCGAAAAGGAGCTCGACCTTTTCATAAGGTCCACCTCCGAGAGAATGGGTCGTCCGGTTACGGATGCCAGACCCATAGTGGACGGGGCCCTGCCCGACGGCTCCAGGATGAACATAATATACTCCGAGGACGTGTCAAAAGGAGGACCGTCGTTCACCATAAGAAAGTTCTTCGAGAAGCCCCCCACCATGCCCCAGCTTGTGAAGTGGGGCACATTCTCCACAAAGATGGCCGCCTACCTCTGGCTCTGCCTCGAATACGGAATGTCCGGGTTCGTCTCCGGAGAGACGGCCTCGGGCAAGACGACGACACTGAACGCCATGCTATCGTTCATCAACTTCAGGAAGAAGATCTACTCCGCTGAGGATACACCGGAGGTCGTTGTCCCGCACGAGGTGTGGCAGAGGCTCATCACGAGGGAGACGGTTTTCGACGAGGCCAAGGTGGAGCTCTTCGACCTTGTAAAGACGGCGCTGCGGTCCAGACCGGATTACATAATCGTGGGGGAGGTCAGGGGGAAGGAGGGTTCCGCAGCCTTTCAGGCGATGCAGACGGGGCATGCCGTTCTCTCAACCTTCCACGCATCCTCCATCGCGAAGATGATACAGAGGTTCACGGGGGAGCCCATCAACGTTCCCATCAGGTTCATAGACAACATGAACCTTGCCCTGTTCCAGGAGATAATATACGACGAGGGCAGGATACTGAGAAGATGCTCCGCAATCGAGGAGATAATCAAGTATTCCAAGGAAAAGGGCGGGGTGCTGACCAGGACCATATTCGAATGGGACCCGGTCCGGGACAGACATTACTTCACGGGGATGTACAATTCCTACATCCTGGAACACAAGATAGCTCCGAAGATGGGGCTCGAGTTCTCCAAGGACATATACATCGAGCTCGACCGGAGGGAGAGGGTGATAAGGTCCATGGTAGAGAGAGGCATACTGGGGTACGATGAGGTGAACACCATTTTCAGAAAGTATTCGGAAGGGGGATGGGAGGCCATCCCCAAGGAACTAAGGGGTTGATGAACGGATGAGGGCGTTCACCCTTGCATACAGGGACCTCGGAACGGACCCGAAGGTCTGGATGCTCACAAGGGTCATACCCGTGGGTATGGCGGCGGTCCTCATTGCCGCGATCCTCATCATCATGTTTCCGTCAATATTCCTTTCGGGCAGCGGTTTTACCCTTCTGCTGCTCCTCATACTGTTCCTTTCGCTTTCCGCACTTCTGTGGCCCTTCGTACAGAGAGAGAGGAAGAAGCAGGAGCTTGACGATGAGCTCCACCTGTTCATAATCAGGATAGCGGTGCTTTCCCTATCCTCCTCCACGAGATCCTCCATCTTCGAGATAGCTACCAAGGAGAGGTCCACCAAACACGTAATCAGGGAGCTGGATAAGGTAAGGTCGCTTGCAAAGAAGTGGAACATCTCGCTGCCCCGGTCCCTCAGGATAGTGGCAAAACAGACCCCTTCGGCCAAATTCGGGGATTTCCTCGAGAGAATGGCATACGCCATAGAATCGGACGAGGATCCCAAGGTGTTCTTCCAGAACGAGCAGGAGGCTGCCGTGGAAGAGTTCAGATCCAGGTACACCACGACACTTGACAGACTGGAGGTGGTGAGGGAGGTCTACATCTCCATGGTCACGGTCACCATGTTCCTCAACGTGATGCTGGTCGTGCTCTCGATACTTGTAGGTATCAACCACTACCTGATGAGCTTCCTCATAGTATTCATCTTCATAGTCGTCGAGATGGTTCTCTGGCTGGTGATCACAAATGTGCTTCCCAACGAGAGCATATGGTATGATCCGAAACCCCTTCCCCTGGATTCTCCCTTTCACAGGAGGATGAGGTTCTCGCTCGTTCTGGGCCTGGTCCTTTCACTCTTCCTTGCCCTCACTCTTCCCTTTCTCATCACCGGATGGGACATGATAATCCTCTATCTATCCGTCGTTTCCACACCGCTTTTGATCCCCGGATACGTCGTGATGAGGGAGGAGGGCATCATCATCAGACGTGACGAGGCTTTCGGTGCCTTCATCAGGACCATAGGGTCCACCTCCGAATCCAAGGGTGGAGCTCCGAGCCAGGGGTTGAAGAGGATCAGATGGCACGATTTCGGGGCCCTCACGGAACAGGTCAGAAACCTGTACGACAGATTGAATCTCAGGATCGACTCGGAGAAGGCATGGGATCTGTTCGGCAGGGAGACCAGGTCCGAGCTGATATCGCAGTTCCTCAACACCTACCACGAGGGGATCTCCGCCGGGGGAAGCCCCAAGGAGGTGTCCAGCCTCATCTCGGGACATTTCACGACGCTTTCGTCACTAAGGAATAGAAGGTATCTCATGGCGGACAACTTCGCCGCGATACTCTACGGTCTCACGGTTTTCATTTCCGGTGGGATGTTCATGATATACCGGGTGGTCCTCGAGATACTTTCGAGACTGGGGAGCCTCCAGACGACCACCGAGGAGGTGGAGAGCTTCCAGCCCCTGGTGCTCCTGAAGGACGTATCGGGGCTTGAAGTGGTGATGCTTGCGGCCATAGTCGCGGTCATTCTGCTGCATGTTGGATTCTCATCGGACGCGATAAGGAGGTTCAAGGGAGGTCATCCATTGACCATAATGGTCCACTTCCCCCTGCTTCTGTGGACAGCTTCCGTTTCCGGGTACCTGGCACAATGGGGAGTCGAGAGGATCCTTTGAACAGGTTCACGGGAGGAACCTTCGACCCGAAAAAACAGGGTCCGATCGAGATAGTTTTCATGGGCGGAAAATGTAATTCTGTTCTGCTCATGTACTAGAAACCTTAAATAAGTCCCGGACGAATTGTAATTTGCAGAGAAAATGGCACATGCTCCCGGGCAACGGGAGCTCAACATGATTGATGTGTCGCATGTTACCGTTAGGTATGTACTGAAGCTCCGGGATCGAACACAGGGACCTTGGACCCCTCAAGGACCCCGATCACTGTAAATTATATTTGTAGTATTTTTTATGATTATAGTGGTATTTTGTTTAATTATTGCACTATCAACTTTATATACCTCTCCCGTGAAATGCATACCCACAACCGATAAGGAGGTGCAGGAAATGAAAACGCTTTCGACCATACTCGCTATCACCCTCGGACTCGCTGCATTTGCGGGGCTGGGGATGGCACTTAACCCCCTCCAGGGGGATGATTGGGCCCTTGACCCGGACATGGACGGGTTGAACAACAGGGACGAGTTCCTTGCCGGTTCGGATCCCAACAACTGGGATACGGACGGGGACGGACTCCCCGACGGATGGGAGGTGGACAATTCTCTTGATCCCACCGATCCGCTCGATGCGGAGGATGACAATGACTACTTCGGAGGAGAGGAATACGCCTCATACTCGCAGGTGGAGCCCCCCTACGACAACTACGATGAATTCTACAGACTTGCATACGTGGATACGGAAACGGGAAGGAACGTATACATTCCAACCGATCCCAACAATCCGGATACGGATGGAGACGGCATACTCGACCCCGACGATGCGAACCCGTGGGTCTTCGGAGAACCTCCGATAGATCCTTCGGACATCGGGAATCCGACTCCCCCGAAGCCAAACCCCGGTCCACCCATCCCTCCGGATGCCAAGGACACCGACAGGGACGGTCTGCCGGACCTTCTGGAATTCACACTCGGAACGGACCCCTACAATCCCGACACCGATGGAGACGGACTCCTTGACCCGGCCGAGCTGAGGCTGAATCTCGATCCCAACGACTGGGATACGGACAATGACCTTCTCATCGACGGCGTGGAGGAGGGTCAGGGAGGGTCAACGGACGGACACCTGACCGATACGGACAATGACGGACTCTGATCGTTTGTTAGAATACCGCTCCGGACAGGTCCGGAGCCCCATGCCCTCATACCATCGTGTATGAGGGCTTATTCCTTTTTTTCAATCTTTTCTGACAAGGTCCATCAACACCAGTTCGGAATATGTTCCCACCCTCATCGGAGGACCCCAGGTACCCGTTCCCTGACACACGTAAAGATGGGACCCGTTCATCTCGTGAAGGCCCCTGTCACCTTCCGCGAAGATTGCCCTGGTTACAAGATTGAAGGGCCATATCTGCCCGGCATGAGTATGACCCGAGAGCATGAGGTTCACCCCCTTTCCCGCAACCTCGGAGAAGAACAGGGGTTGATGGGAAACGAGAATTCTGCCATTTCCCCCGGGGGAGCTTTCCACCAGTTCATGGAGCTTCTCCCGGTATCTCCCGATATCTCCGAAAGAGGTCGGGTCGCCTATCCCGATGAGTACGAGACCGGTTCTCTCATCACGGACCCATCGGTTCTCGAGAAGGGTCATCCCCATGGACGACATCCATTCCAGTGATTCCCGGTACCCATTGTAGAACTCGTGATTGCCGGAAACCGCCAGGACCGGAGCCGTGGAACAGAGCTCCCTAACGAAGGGCTCGAACCTTTCCAGATTCCGCGGATGGGTATCCAGAAGGTCGCCTGCGATGATTATCAGGTCCGGCCGGTATTCCTTCAGGGAGCCTGCTACAGCATCCAGCCTTCTCTTTCCGACAAGCAGCCCCAGATGAAGGTCGGAGATCAATGCGAGCCTCACCCTTTCCTTCTCCCCTTCCGGGAAGGGGATGGTTATGCGGGTCCTTCTGAGAAATCTTGCATTCAGGAGACCGTAGAGCATCACCGCCGAGATGAGAACGGGTACCAGGACCCTTACGGTCCCGGCTCCCGCGAAGGAATGAAATGACATTCCCCAAACGATGAGGAACAGTATCAGGAGAAGAATAGCCGCCGAGACGAGAAACAGGTAGAAGAAAAGGGCCAGTCCCAGGGAGGAGATCAGATAGATAGGATACATGCATCTTCCGTGCATGATATGTGTGACGACCTGGGTGAGAATCAGGAACAGGGCGAAGAGAACGGAACCCAGGATGTACCTCCAGTCTATGGTGGAATCAACCGTATAGACTATCGAGAGCACCAGACCGATCAGAGCGAAGAATGTCATAATGAAGATGCTGACGACCGCAAGGAACAGCATTACCTCCTTCCATCCCCTCTCGGGGCCGCTGCCGTTCCTATCTCCCGTCTTCCCACCTCCCTTCAACCCTGTAGAGCCACACAAGATCGTAGGAGCCGTGTGAGAAGGAATATATCTCGGTGCAGTCGGAGGACCGTGCAAAGGATGTCATTTTTGATTCAAGGTCCCTGTTGGTGTCCGCCCTGTATATCAGGATGAAGGATACATTATCGATCCGTGCCCCCTCCATATCGTGGACGGGACCCGTAACATTGTCCCAGTAATAGGAACCCAGCTTCTCCCATCGAAGTGAAACCTTGCCCTCCAGCCCCTGCTCCTCCATCCAGGAGAAGGTCTCCCGGAATCCCTGACCGTCAAGGTCCATCATCCCCGAATCGCTTCCGAGGAAATAGGTAACCTCACGGAAATACGGGCTGGCATGGGAGAGTGATGGTATCATGAGTATTATGGAGACGAACATCACCGCCTCCCCCCTCCTTTTTCCCGAGGGAATCGCTCGGTGAACCCCCCAGGCGGATAGCAGTATGAGGGGGAGGATGATCCACTGGACGTATCTGACACCCTTGAAAGGGAGCAGGGTCATGATGATGAAGCCGATCACCACCCATGCAAGGACCATCCAGATGAGGGGGTCTCCTTTCATGCGCTTCCCGGCCCTTTCCCGGAAGCTCCCCTCCCCCCGCCACGGGAGCTTCGAAAGAAGGTATGCGGATGTTCCGAATCCCGTGAAGGTGATGAACGGGGACACCCTTCCCATGAACGTTACAGGATAGAACCAGGGAGGGGGATACGTGTAGGTTCTCCCCAGAAAGTAGGTGGCATGCCCCGTGGCACCCTCCCACAACCAGTGCGCCGCCCCGACAGCCAGCCAGTATGGATTGAGAAGAAACCAGGAACATAGAAAGAAGGTCGCCATCATTACGAGGAGGAAAGCACGTCCGTTCCTGGCAAGCCATTCCTTCCTGGTAAGGAATATGACCGGGAAGAACGAGACAGCGGCAAAGAGGAAGGTGTATTTGGATGAGAGTGCCAGACCTGCAAGGATGGCGGCGGTCATACCGTATCCGTCAAGCCTTAAAGGTGAATATCTTCCCGGTTCCGGGCGAGCTTCACCCTCCCGGGATTCCAGGGAAACGGAGAGAAACAGAAGCGATGCAAGGGTGAGGAAGTTGACGAGGGTGTCCTCCTTTGCCACCAGCGAGTACCCTATCAGCATGGGGGACAGGGCGCCGACAGCGGCGGCCGCCTGTCCCACCCAGGGGTCCTTGCCCATCCTGGCTGCCACAAGGAAGAGAAGGATCGGGACCAGGGATCCGATGATGACGTTGGGAAGCTTGATGGTCCAATCATCATCTCCCAGGAGGGAGGTGGAGAGCAGGATCATGTACTTCTCGAGAGGGGGGTGCTCCAGATCAACCCAGAACCTTCCGTCCCTGAATTCGGAAACGGCCATGAACTTCTCCGCCTCATCCGTACCCAGGCCGGAATCGGGAAGGGCGGAAAAACGGATGTATGCTCCCGCCAGAACGATAATGACAAGGAGCAGTATGTGGGTCCTCCCAGCATCGAAGAGGGGAGAGAGGACCCCGTTTGCCGCAGGGGGCTTCCTTCGAACCTCCGATGTCTTTCTCCGGAGATCGCCTAGAACGGGACCCGCCATGGATGACGGATGGGTTAACCCGATAAAAGGGATTCGTTGGAAAGGTGAACAGCAGGGATACCATGGGACCTCTGCACGATGTCCCGGGGATCCTGCCCAGTGAACATCTCGATCCGGGACCGCATTAGGATCCGCAGCGGGGAGGGGGAATATGGATCACGTTTCATTTGCAGGGGTCTCATCTATTCTGAGGGTGACTCCATCCTTCTTCAGCAGAACGACCCTCGAGGGGGGACTCTCCCCCGCGATCCCGTATCCCGTAAGCTCGCTCATCCTCCCCGCGAAGGATCGGATATCGTCCATGGAAGGCATGTTGTCCATGGACATCCTCTCCCTTGAGTACCCGACGAACACGTATCCCTTGGGTTCGATGAAATCCGGGTCGGCGATGGCATCCAGCTCTGCATACTGCCTCTCGAATCCGAGGTTCTCTCCCTTCACGAGTGTGTGCCTTGCAACGGTCCGGGTGTCAAGGGAGGGCAGCAGCTCGAGCGTCCTCATCAACCTCTCCCACCCGTCCGATATCTTCGGCCTGCACAATCTCCGGTATATGCTCTCGTTGGGGGCGTCTATTGAGATATAGAGCTGGGTGGGGAGGGGGTCCAGCCTCTCGAGGACGTCGGGGAACGTTCCGTTGGTCACGAGGAATGTGGTGAAGCCCCTCGAGTGATATTCACCTATGAGCTCCCCCAGATGGGGGTACATCGTTGGTTCCCCCGTAAGCGAGATGGCCACCTGGTTCGGCTCCCTTGCCTCCTTCCACACCCGGAGATCGCATCTCTCATCTCCCTTGAACCCGGAGACGAGCCTTCTCTGGGCCTCTATGGTCCCCTCCACGATCGCCGCGGGGTCATCCCATTCCACCTGGATGTCGTCGGAACCCTGATACCTCCAGCAGTACCTGCAGGCATGATTGCACATGTTGGCAACGGGCGTCATCTGGAGACACCTGTGGCTCATTATGCCGAAGAAGCTCTGCTTGTAGCAGACGCGCCCCCTCATTATGGACTCCTTGAGCCAGTGGCAGGTCTTGACCGCAGAGTGATTGCCCACGATCGCATATCCCTGCTTCTCGAACATCCTTCGGAGCGACTCATCCATGGGGATCGCAAGGGTCAATGGATAATAAAGCTATACCCCTTGCTCAGAAAAGGCCCCCTATCCTGCCGCTCTCGTCAACATCCATATTCTCCGCGGCGGGGACCCTCGGAAGTCCGGGCATTGTCATGATGTTCCCCGTCAGGGGGATGACGAAACCGGCTCCTGCGGACAGCCTCACATCCCTGATGGTTATCTTGAACCGTGTGGGGGCCCCGAGCAGCTTCGGATCGTCCGAGAGGGAATACTGCGTCTTCGCCATGCAGATGGGGAGGTTGGAGAACCCCATTTTCTCGAATTTCGAGAGCGCCCTGGATGCATCCGGTGTGAACTGGACCTTCCCGGCACCGTATATGTTGTTGCAGATGTACTCTATCTTCTCCTTCAGCGGCAGGTTGTCCGGATATAGGGTATTGAAGCAGTGGGGACAGTCCCTGATAACGTCCTTCAGTTTCTCGGCAACCTTCAGAGCTCCCTTCCCTCCCTCGGCGTGATGGCTGGAAACGGCAACCGGTATGCCCATGCCCTCGCACAACCTCAGGATCTCCTGGACCTCGTCATCATGGTCGTTCTCGAACAGGTTGATCGCAACCACCACCGGGACCCCGAACACGTGGAGTATGCGGAGATGCCGTTCCATGTTTGCAGCTCCCTTCCGGACAGCCAGAACGTCCAACTTTCCGAGATCGCTCCGGTCAACACCACCGTGCATCTTCAGGGATCTGGTGGTCACCACCAGAACGACCGCGGAGGGTATCAGGCCCGTGGTCCTGGAGAAGATGTTGAAGAACTTCTCCGCTCCCAGATCGGAGCCGAAGCCCGCCTCCGTTATGAAATAGTCCGAGAGGTGCATGCCTATCAATGTCGAAAGGTACGAAGATGTTCCGTGGGCGATGTTGGCGAAGGGTCCGCCGTGAATGAACGCGGGGACCCCCTCTATAGTCTGGACAAGGTTGGGCCTTATCGCGTCCTTGAGAAGCATCGCCATTGCCCCCACTACCTTCAGCTGTGATGCCAGAACGGGATTTCCCTTCCTGTCGTAGGCAACTATGATGCGGCCGAGCCTCTCCTTCAGGTCCCGGATGCCGGAGGAAAGGCAGAGGATCGCCATCACCTCGCTTGCGGCGGTGATATCGAACGAATCCTCCTGGGGCATCCCGCTCTTCTCCCCTCCGAGACCTATGACCATGTGCCTCATCGCCCTGTCGTTCATGTCCATGACCCGGTGCCACAGGATCCTTCTGGGATCTATGTCCAGCTCATTCCCGTGATGCATGTGGTTGTTGAGAACGGCCGCAAGCAGGTTGTGAGCGGCGGTAATGGCATGCATGTCCCCGGTGAAATGAAGGTTGATGTCCTCCATGGGAAGCACCTGGGAATAGCCCCCTCCTGCGGCCCCTCCCTTTATCCCGAAGACAGGGCCCATCGATGGCTCCCTTATTCCGAGCATGGCCTTCTCGCCCTTGAGTGCAAGGGCCTGTGCGAGCCCGATGGTCATGGTGGTCTTCCCCTCCCCCGCCGGGGTGGGGCTGGTGGTAGTGACAAGGATCAGGTGCCCCCTGGGGAGCTCCATTATCCTGTCCAGGACCTTGAGGTCCACCTTTGCCTTGTAAGAGCCCCAGGTTGTGTATTCATCCTTCTCGAGGCCCGCTCTCTCGGCGATCACCCCGATGGGTTGAAGCTTCGCTTTCTGGGCTATTTCGATATCGGATTCCATGCGGGGTGGAACGGTTTCAACATTGAATAATCTGTCCCCGATGGGATCCAGGTCAGCTCCTTGAGGATACGAACTGCTGCAGGAAGGCGATGGCTTGGATGAACCTTGGAACCCATCGGGATCCCTCCTTCCTTCTACAAGTAGATGATCCGGAAGGAATGTCGGAAGTCGACTTCAATATGGCTCTACTCCAGATCGAGAAAGGAAATAGGAAAAAGGCCTTGAAGTACTTCGATAGAGCCATGAAATTTCCTCTTATTTATTACGGGAAAGCAAAGGAAAGGGAAGAGGTTTTCAAGGGTCGAATGGAATCCAAGAAATGGTAAGATACGAAATCCCTTATAAAGGCCCCTCCCGGGATTTCCGGGAAACGGGGAAGTCTTATATCCTCCACTCCGATATTTTCG
>NJDO01000063.1 GCA_002254385.1 Thermoplasmatales archaeon ex4484_6
TCATCGAACACCGCGGTGGAGACCGCCAGGAGGGAATAGAACCATCCCCTGGTCTGGTCGATGCCCTCCGCAATGTAATCCCTGGGGAACTGCCGCTCGAACTCCTCCCGGTTCTCGAACGGATAGTGAAGAGAGGCGAAGAAGGCGGAGCCGGAATCATACCAGCAGTCAATTACATAATCCACCCTTTTCATCTCTTCCCCGCATTCACTGCACGGGAAGGTTATCCTGTCCACATAGGGCCTGTGCAGCTCTGGTATGTCATCCTTTCCCGTAAGCTCCCTGATCTCGTCACGGGACCCTATGACATGTTCATGGCCGTTCCTGCATCTCCAAAGAGGCAGGGGCGTCCCCCAATATCTCTCCCGGGAGAGATTCCAGTCCTTGACCTCCTCCAGGAAGTTGCCGAACCTGCCCCGCTTGATATTGGAGGGATGCCAGTTTATCTTCTCGTTGTTATCCATCAGGTTCTTGCGGAGCTCCGACATCCTGATGAACACGGACCTTCGGGCATAGTAGAGAAGGGGCGTATCACATCTCCAGCAGAACGGATACTGATGAGAGTACATGTGAACACCCTCCAGAAGACCCCTCTCCTCGAGATCCCGGATGATTAGCTCGTCCGCATCCTTCACGAACATGCCCTTCCAGGGTGTCACCTCCTCCTTGAAGGTACCGTTGGGATGAACTGCCTGTACGAACGGGAGGTCGTATCTCATTCCCACCTGATAATCGTCCTCTCCGAATGCCGGAGCAATATGGACGATGCCGGTCCCATCCTCCATCGTGACGAAATCCGCTGTTGTTATGAAATGCGCGGGTTTTTCCGGCTCGATGAAATTGTAAAGCGGTTCGTAGCTCATCCCCTCAAGGTCCGACCCGGTTATCCTCTGGATGACCTCGTATTCCCCTTCCTTCAGCAGCTCATGCGCTCTCTTTTCCGCCAGAATCATCTCCTGGCCCTTGTAGGCAATTCTGAGGTAGAACTCGTCCGGGTTGACCGCAAGTGCAACATTGGATATGAGGGTCCAGGGTGTCGTTGTCCATGCCAGGAGATAGGTGTTCTCCCTGGAGGCCGCCTTGAACTTGATGAAGATGGAGGGGTCCTCCACCTCCTTGTACCCCTGAGCCACCTCGTGGGATGACAGGGAGGTCCCGCACCTGGGACAGAAGGGCACGATCTGATGCCCCTCGGTGAGAAGGCCCTTCTTCCATATCTCCTTGAGGGACCACCACACGGATTCTATGTAGGAATCCTTCATTGTGATGTAGGGGTCCTTCAGGTCCAGAACGTAACCCATTCTCTCGGTGAGCCTCGACCACAGGTCGATATGGGTGAAAACGGACTCCCTGCACTGCTTGATGAACGGCTCGATACCGTATTCCTCTATCTGGTCCTTGTTCTCGATCCCCAGCTTCCTCTCGACAGAGAGCTCCACGGGAAGGCCGTGACAGTCCCAGCCTCCCATCCTCGGAACGTAGAACCCCTTCATATTCCTGTGCCTGCACACGGTGTCCTTCACGGTCCTGGCAAAGACATGATGGATTCCCGGAGCCGCATTGGCTGTGGGGGGGCCCTCCAGGAAACGAAAGTATTCATTTCCCTTGTTGTGCTCCAGAAGTCTGTCGATGATATCGAGGTCTCTCCAGCGCTTCAACACCTCGTTCTCGAGAGTGACCGAATCACCTGGCGGGTTCTGACCTTCCCCATCGACATTCACCGATATGCCTCCAGTTGGCTTCAGAGAGTGAAGGGAGAAAGAAGGTATGATATTTAACATATATACAAGGAAAGAACGGGACAGGGGATCCTGCAATGATGAGGGGGAAATATTATCTACCACACGCCGATAGGAGATGCGTCAGGAGGATCGTTCATGGCCTATCTCAGAAAGGTGGACGGATTGGCCCTTGCGGGATTCACGGAAAGCGGGCATATGGTTCCCATGGACACGAGCAGGAAGGTCGGTGGGTTCGAATCCGCCGCAGCACCCATGGAGCTTCTTCTCCAGTCGCTCATGGGCTGCACAGCAATGGATGTCATATCCATCCTTGTGAAGATGAAGGTCGAATACAGCGAATTCTGGATGACGGAGACCCATGAGAGGAAAGAGGAGCATCCCAAGGTCTACACGAAGATCCACATGATATATCATCTGAAAGGAGATGATGTTGACCCGGAGAAGGTGAAGAAGGCGGTCAGACTCTCGCAGGAGCGATACTGCTCCGTAACGGCAATGCTCTCTGCCTCCGTCGACATCACCCATCATATCGAGATCAACGGCTCCCGGATCGACTGAACCGGTCATCCGCATAAGTGGACAGGAATTCATCGAGCTTTCCTTCCAGCCATCCTATCCTGACATCTTCCCGTTCATAACCCTGGGGAATGTATGGTTTGATATCCAGGACAGGGGTCCGGTCGATCATGTCAAGATCCCTTATATGCAGTATGCTGCCCTCCACACCATCCAATCTGCATATGTGAAAACCTATGGGATTCGGTCTGCAGGGAGCTCTCGTGGAGAAAACACCCCTCTTCACATCGTCCAGAAAGGGTGTGACCTTCAGCCGGTATCCCTCGCACATATGCATGTGCGTCAGCATTATGATGTGAGAGAAGCCTTCAAGGTCCGACAGACCCGCCGCATATTCCTCCAGTATCTCGACGGTCCCTTCAATATCGTTGCCTGCTCTCGTCTGTATGGGAACCCCGGACGGTTCCCTGAAAGGGGACCGCACATATCCGATCGGCACGTATTCGATTTTCATTGAGAACCTCCTTCCCTTCCCGTCACGGAACGTCCCACCGGTGAACCGTCACCCGAAATGTCCGAACCACCGCGGCTGAACCCTATAAGGGACAGCAGTCTTTCCAGCAGGACCATGGGCATGCCCGTAACGTTGTCTTTCTCCCCGGAGATCACACGGATCCCGAGATGGCTGTCATCCTGGATGCCGAAGGAGCCTGCCTTCCCCTTCCACATCCCGCTGGAGATGTATGTCTCGACAGCCTCGGCCCCACCGGACATGACCACTGCCGATACCTCGTATCCCGTGACGATCTTCCCCTTCTCCGCATCATGGACCGCCAACCCCGTATACACCTTCTGCGGGGCTCTCATCTGGAGGTGGAGCATCCTCCTGGCATCCTCCTCATCCCCGGGTTTCCCCAGGACAGTTCCCCCGCACAGAACGACCGTATCCGCCCCGATGACGACATCGTTCACACCTCCCTCGACGGAGAGTGCCTTCCTCCTGGCATTCTCAACAACAAGCTCCCATGGGGGGCCGGAGTGGATCTCCACGGATGCCGGTTCCATTACCCTGAAATGGTATCCGGCCTCCTCCATGAGCTTCTTCCTTCTCGGTGAGGATGAAGCAAGGACCAGCCCCATCATATCACTCCCATTCGATGGTCCCCGGGGGTTTGGATGTCACATCTACCCCGACTGCATCCACTCCCTCCATCGACATCAACCTCGGTACAAGGTCGTCGAGCAGTTCCCCGGGCAGTTCCGAGACCTCGGCTGTCATTGCTCTCTTCGACCAGACAGGTCGTATCACGACCAGCTCCCCTCCCTTGTAACCAACGGGAACGAGAACGGTCGGGCACTGCCATATGGAATCGTAGAGGTCGTGACGCCGGAGGGCCTCCATCACCTCGTGATCGGCCTTCCTGAGAAGCTCCATCCTCTCCCGTGTGATCGTCCTCTCCACCGGTGTCGGGGGCTTCAGGGTCCGGGGGCTGAACATCAGAACGCAGCGGTTTATACCCCTGCAATCGTTTATCAGTCTGGTGGAGAAAAATTTGAGTTCCTTCCAATCCAGTTCTGAATCGTTCAACCATAATGCCACCGGATGCTCGTAGGACCTCGCATCCCCCTTGACCCCGACCGACAGGACCGGAAGGACCAGTCCCTTCAGCCTGCTCCCCGCCCAATCATCCTCGTCCATACGTTTCAGGACTTGGGGCTGAATATTCCCCGCAGCTTCAAGATTGCTGTCGATGAGAGCACGGTCCTGGCAGAGAGCCCTTATTCCCAGTCCCGGGCCGGGGAAAGGATGACGGTGCACAAGGTCGCGGGGAAGGCCGAGCATTTCCCCGACCTGCCTCACCTCGGCCTTGTAGAGCTCCTTCACCGGTTCCATGACCCTGCCCTCGGATATCATTTCCATGATGACGTCCACCCTGTTGTGGTGGGTCTTGATGACATCGGCATTCATGGTCCCGCCGCTCTCGATCGTATCCGGATACAGGGTCCCCTGTGCCAGAACCCAGTCATTCTCCCTTGCGGCGGATGCTTCATCGTTGATTATATCTATGAACAGCCTGCCTATGATCTTCCTCTTTTCCTCCGGTTCCACTACACCCTTGAGAGCGTCCAGATATCTTCGGGATGCATTCACCACCTTCAGGTTCCCGAGACCCTGCTCTCTCAACGCCTGCTCCACCATCCTGGATTCGTCCTTTCTCATCAATCCGGTATCGACGTGAATGAAATACGTGCTATCCTCCGGAAGGGCCCTGTTGAGCAGGGTGGCCACGACCGTGGAGTCAACACCCCCGCTGACCAGGCAGAGCACCTTCCTGCCCCCGGCCTCCATCCTTATCCTTTCAATTATCTCCTCCAGGTTGGATTCCGCCGTCCAGTCGGGACGGGCCGAGCAGATGTCCAGGACGAAGTTCGAGAGCATCTCCGTCCCGTGTCTCGTATCCTCCACTTCCGGATGGAACTGGAACCCCCATCTCTTCCTTCCGATGTCCGACATGGCCGCAACGGGGCAGTTCGGGGTGGACCCTATGGTCATGAATCCTTCGGGGAGAACCGTTACCTTGTCGCCGTGGCTCATCCACACCCTGTCATCCTGGGGAATACCCCTGAAGATCGGGTCATCCTTCCTTTTGAGGCTGGCAAACCCGTATTCCTTCCTGTCGGAGCCTTCCACGGATCCCCCGTAATGAATGGCTATCTGATGCATACCGTAGCACAGTCCCAGAATGGGAACGTCCAGTCCCAGTATATCGGGGTTCAACCTGACCGACCCCTCCTCATGGATCGAATCCGGGCCCCCCGAAAGGATTATTCCTTTCAGACCCTCTGGCAGGTCCTCCACACTGCATGAAGGAAGAACTATGAGCGTCTTCACATGGACCGTGTTCCTGACCTTTGTCGCTATCAGGTGAGCGAACTGGCCACCATTGTCCACAATGGCGATGGTATCATGCATCATATATCACCGATCACTTCCTCCGCCGATGCCAAGACCTTCTCCCGCATCCTGATGGTGTAACGGTCAAGAGCCGAAAGACACGCATCATCGTTCAATGCAAGGATCCTTGCTGCGAGGAGGGCGGCATTGTCTCCCCTGTCGACCCCCACGGATCCTACGGGGACGCCGGGGGGCATCTGCACTATGGAGAGAAGGGAATCGAACGGGACCTTCCCCGAGACCGGAACGCCTATCACAGGTTTTCGGGTATGTGAAGCGACCACTCCCGGAAGAGCGGCCGAAAGCCCCGCAATCGCTATGAAGACGCTGGCCCCGGACCTCTTCACGGCATCCTCGACCAGATCAGGGGTCCTGTGCGCCGACGCCACCGAAATACCGTAATCCAACTCCAGCTCCTCAAGAATGCCTATCGCCTTTCTTGCCACAGGTAGATCGCTCTTCGATCCCATGATTATGTGGACCGTGCACTTTTCGGATGGGACAAGATGGGCGGTCCCCGAAGCCGATTCATTTTCCGTCATGGAGGCGGGAAGAGATTCCATTTAATAAATGATTTCTAGGGTTCGAACGGGGTGAAAGACAACCGTAAGGCCCTTATGCGGCACCCGTCGGGTACAAGATCCCTGAATGCCGAATGATCTGAATTTCCGCCCGATGTGAAATGAGGGCAAATCTTGATATATGCTTCGGACCTCTCTTTACCATGCAGGAGAGACCATGTTGATCCCCCGAATGTGGAGGTGTGTGAGATGGTAAAACCGGAGATTTACAACAAGCGGGTAGAGGAAGTCATGTCGAGGATGAAGCTGACGGTCGGACCAAGGGACTCGCTGTCCGAGGCCCTGGGAAAGATGAAGAAGAACCAGATGAGGGAGATACCGGTCATCGAGAAGGGAAAACTGAAGGGGCTTCTCACCTTCAGGACCCTTGCGAGAAGGAGGAAGATGCCGATAACCTCCCATGTTCAGAACTTCATGATATCTCCGCCAAGGGTGAATCCCAATGACAGGATATACAAGGTGGTGGAGCGTCTCATCACAAGGGATTTCTCGTCCCTGCCGGTAACTCACAAGGCCGATGTCCTTGGAATGATCTCCAGAATGGACATCATCAAGCTGCTGGGAGAGGACGAGGAGGTGAGGAGGATGCCCGTCGAATCGGTGATGAACTTCGCCCCGACCACGATCGATGGTTCCATGGGGATAAAGAAGGCTCTGAACATCATAGATCTCTCGGGTGAACTGGGAGCCGCTGTTATCGATGGAGAGGGGAGATTTCTGGGATGTGTGACCACGAAGGAACTTGTCGCCTACCTGGAAACACCCAAGCACAGACCCCATACAGGGGATTTCCAGGGGGAGAAGGTGAGATCGGACAGGACGGTCGAATCACTTGCCCGGATGCCCGAGACCCTTTCCAGGAGTGACACGATAGGAAAGGCCATGGACATCATGATAGGGGACAGCGTGGATACCATATACGTGATGGACGGAAACGACCTTGTGGGTTCCCTGACCGAGGTGGATCTTCTGGAGATCTTCATGAGGGGGCCCTCGAGAAGCGGGCCCCTCATACAGGTTGCCGGTATTGAGGATATCAAACTGATGGATGCCTCCGAGCTGAACTCCCTGATGGAGAAGTTCATCCACAAGATAGAGAAGTTCTCTCCCATCACGGCTGTCACCATCAGGATAAAGCATCATCATCACGATTCCGATGAAGACAAGTACACGGTGATAATCAAACTGTCGACAAGGGACAGCATCATCGTTCGAGAGGCATATGACTGGGATCTCCTTGTGGCCGTTGGAGAAGCGTTCAGCCATATCGAACAGCAGATAAAGAAGGATCTTGAAAGGGCCAGGGACAAGGTGAGAAAGAGAAGCTGATGATCATACCTTCCAGTATGAGGCCTGCACATCCCTGAACTGCCTCAAACGGACCGAATCCTTCGAAGCCTCCCTTGTATCGGTGTATCTGAGGGGAACCTCCCCACCCATGCCGGCATACCTGGCAACCGCGGCCGAGAACACCTCCGCAAGGGCCCGGGGATGATATCCTCCTTCCAGCTCGTAGATTATCCTTCCGGAACATATGGTATCCGCCGCATCGGCAAGGGACGAGAGCAGGGAAATGTACCCAGGAGATGATAGGGAGAGGGAGGTGAGCGGGTCCATCAGATGTGCATCCACCCCCAGCGAAACGAACATCACATCCGGCGAATACTGCTGCAGGATGGGGACCACGAGATCGCTTGCAGCACAGGAAAAGGTGGGATCCCCCGCCCCGCCCATGAGTGGAAGGTTCACGGTGTAACCCTCTCCGGGGCCGCTCCCGACATCCGTGTGATTCCCCGTACCGGGGAAGATGCCCCATTGATGGGTCGAGATGTACAGGACATCCCGGTCCTGGTGAAAGAGGTCGCATGTACCGTTCCCGTGATGGGCATCCACGTCTACGATGGCAACCCTGGAGATATCCTCCTTCTCGTCCAGCAGCTTCCTTGCTGCGATGGCTACATTGTTGAAATAGCAGAATCCCATATTATAATCCCTTCCCGAATGATGGCCGGGAGGTCTTGGTACCACGAACACGGCCCGCCGTTCCCTCACTGCGTCCTCCGCCGCCCGGACCACCCCGCCCGCGGCGCGAAGGGAGGTCTCGAATGTATGATCGTGGTGATATGTGTCCGGGTCCATGTACCCAGTTCCGAAATCCCTCACCCGGGCCACATGCGCATCCGAATGGACCCTGAGAAGGTCCTTCTCGTCCAGCAGTGGGGCGGTACGTATATCCAGCGGGATGGAGAGCTCCTTCAATCTCTCCATTATGGCACTTACTCTCTCCGGGGACTCGGGGTGACCTGGTGTCTGGGTCAATCGCAGATAATCCTCGTGAAAGATGAGGGGAACGCTTTCCTGCATCATTTGGACCGCGGGGAAATCGGGCACTATGCCTATAAACATGTTGCAGGGATCAATCCGGTGAATCCCTGACCGGGACCCGGTCCATGCCCCAATAGCGGTAATAGAAGAAGGAGACCATGGAGGCCGCAGCGGCAAGGTACATCGGCCCCTCGAAGGAGATATCCGGAAGGACGGCGATGAGGCCGAGCGCCAGGAGCGGCCCCATCAGAGACGAGAGACTTATCGAGGAATTCAGAAGGCCGACCGCTGTGGCCCTCTCCCTGTTCTTGGCCATCATGGACCTGAGGGAGCCGACGTATAGATTCGCCCATGACAGACCCAGAACTATCTGGGTGATCAGGAAGAGGGGAAAGGACCTGATGAGAATGAACGAGAGGGCCGCGATCGAGGTGAGCAGGAAACCCAGACCGACGGCTTTTCGCGGACTCAGCCTGTCCCCCATTACGAACATGGCCGAGAATTGGGTAAAGGCATTGGTCGCCTGCACCAGCCCAACCTGGAAGAACGAGAGACCCAGCTCACTGGTAAGAAAGATGGGCCACAGCACCCATATTGAGGAGGCAGTGGAATGCCGGATTATATAGGGAAGGAGGATCTCCCTGTTCTTCAATATCATTCTGATCGGCAGAAGGGGGGTGGTGATCCTGACCTCTTTCAGGGCAGGGAGTGTCAATGCGGTAAGGAAGGAGAGGAACACGAGTGCCGAGGCCATGTAGAAGACGGCCCTCACACCCACCGTGTCGGCCACCGGACCGGCAGCGATAAGGGAGAGCCCCCATCCGAGAGCGCCAAATGAGGCGAACTTTCCCATCTTTGTGTTTCCCTGGAATGCATATGCGGCAAGGGCTGCAGGGAACATGCCGAACCCCACTCCTGCCAGGGTCCTGAAGCCGATGACGGAAAAGAGATCCGAGGACAGGCCCTGCAGAAAGACAAGGAAGGAGAGGACGAGCAGCCCGAGCAGGAGTACCTTTCTCCTTCCGAACCTGTCGGCGATCCTTCCGAAAACGTAAGATGATACGAACTGTGCAACGCTGTAAAGAGAAGCGGCAAGAGCGATCTGGGTCCTTGTCAATCCCAGTTCATCGCCCAGTATGGCGATGTAGGTGAATGAAGCCAGGAAAGCGCCGCTCGAAAGGACCTGAATGAGGGCTATCCTCTTGAACACGGTCAGCGAAAGGA
>NJDO01000064.1 GCA_002254385.1 Thermoplasmatales archaeon ex4484_6
GTGCATCGACGGCATCCAGGATCGAATCGGTGTGCGATGCCTACCTTCTTGCAAAGAGAACGGACGACCATCGCAACTCCACGATATACGGGTATTCCATCGATCTGTGTGCGGATTTCCTGATGAGGTTCCAGCTTGCATCAGGGAGTGTGTCAGGTCTGCCGCACCCGGAAAGGGCATTGGGGGGTGTACCGAATGCCAGGGACGACCTGACAATCAGAATAGACAATGTTCAGCACACCGCGGTCGTCCTCATAAAGGTCATGGTCTACCAGGTGGGAGTGGAACATATATGACGGACATTCCGGTTAGGGCCTGTCCGGGCAGATCTCTCATGGAATGATGATTCGGATCGGTCGGTCCAAAACGACCAATCCGAAAAATGTATGCACGGAATTTTCCTCCACCGATTCATTTCTGCCTTTTTGTGAAATAATATATACCTAATTCAATCATATCTACCATCTGGAGATTTCGAAAATGTATGTTGGTGTCATTCTCTACAGGTTCAGACCGGACAGGATAGATGATGCGATCAAGGCGTGGAGGGACATGGTGATACCGGAAGCCAGGAAGCATCAGGGTTTCATCCGTGCTGAGATGTTTGCGGACAGGGAAACGGGCAGGGGGATGGATATCGGCTACTGGCAGACCAGGGAGAATGCCGCTCATTTCGAGGAGAGCGGAGCATACGGTTTCCTTATCAACGAACTCTCGGATTACCTGGAGGTTCCGCCCCAGAGAATGCAGTTCGAGAAGGTTCTTGAAGTGTAGGGATCAGAACCGCTTCATCACGTACTCCAGGACCGATTCGAATATCTTCCTCCCGTCCCCCTCCTCGGGACCCACCCTTCTCCTGTACCAGTCCGGGTGGGTGTTCCTGAAGAAAACCCTCTCGGGGTGGGGCATGAGGCCGAAGACGTTTCCCCCGTCATTCGTTATTCCCGCTATGTTGAACTTCGAACCGTTGGGATTGTAGGGATAGGGGGCTTCGACATCCCCCGAAGGGTCGGAATACCTGAACACAATCCTGTCCTCGTCGAACAGCCGCTCGTAGAGTCCCCTCTCCCGTTCGGCGGGGAGCATGAACTTCCCCTCGGCATGGGCGGAGGGAATGAGCCTGATCTCGTTCTCTTCCAGCTTTCCCGTCCATGCGCATTTTCCCCTGTTTACGTGTTTTAGAAGTGTGGGTCTGCATTCGAACCTTCCGGAATCATTGGCGTGGAGGACCGCTTCCGGATGCTCCGACATTGCGGAATCGAATGCAGGCAGTATTCCCAGTTCCACCATGATCTGGAAGCCGTTGCAGAAACCACCAACCGCCTTTCCTTCATCTATGAACCTCGCAAGGTCCCTGCCTGATGAGGCCTTCATCCTTGCAGCAAATATGGCGCCGGCGCGGACGTAGTCCCCCGCAGAGAACCCTCCCGGGAACATAAGTATCTGATAATCATCCAGGGACCTGTTCTCCCCTGCCAGGGTGTCCCTTCCCTCAAGCTGTTTGAGATGGACGAACTCCGGGTCGGCCCCAAGCCTCCTGAATGCATCGAAGGTCTCCTGCTCGCAGTTCGTTCCCTCCATCCTGAGCACGCAAACCTTCACCTCATCAGCCTTCATCATGACCCCTCCATCAGTTTCCTCAGGCCGTTCCTCCACGCATAATCAAGATCGGATACGGGCACATCCATAAGGATGGTCTCACCGTCGGTTATCCTGAGGGAATCACCGAGGACCGTTCCGAGTTTGGTGTAGGGAGCACCCTTCCGGGAGAGGCAGTCCTCGACCTTGAGGGCATACTGGGGTGGGACCTCGATGAGGTAACGTGAATTGGACTCGGAGAACAACTTCTCGTTCACATCCATTGGTTCCCCCTCGTCCTCCGACATGGAACCGACCCTCCTGATATTGATATCTGCGCCAAGGCCTCCGCCGATGCACATCTCGGATATGGCGGCAGCCAGCCCCCCTTCCGAAAGGTCGTGTACTGAGAAGAGAAGCCCCTCGCCGTTCATCTCCAGAATGGCATCCATGCACTTTCCGGAAAGTTCAAGGTCCACGTCGGGAACGCACGAACATTCCACGCCCATGTATCTGAAGAAGGCCGTCCCTCCCATCTCGTTCCTTGTCCTTCCAACAAGATATATGATATTCCCTTTCTCCTTGAGGTCGGGTGTGGTTGCTGACCTGATGTCGTCAATGAGGCCCACCATCATGATCGTCGGTGTGGGCGGGACCTTGCCTATCTCCGATTCGTTGTACAGGGAAACGTTGCCTGATACCACGGGGAGTGTGAAGTGCCTGGCGAATTCCCCAATTGCGGTGCATGCCCTCTCGAAGTCCCCCAGCCTGTCGGGCTTCTCCGGGTTGCCGAAATTGAGGCAGTCGGTGACGGAGTGCGGATAGGCACCCGTGGAGACCAGATTCCTTACGGATTCCTCCATCGCCGACAGGGTTCCCCGGTAGGGGTCGAGTTCGCAGAAATAGGGGTTGACATCGGCCGTTATCACTATTCCCTTGTAGGAATCCTCCAGCGGTTTGATAACGGCGGCATCGGACGGACCGGGTGAGAACGGCATACCGGCATAGGGCTTGATGACGGTCCTGCCCCTGACCTCATGATCGTAGACCCTGAACACATCCTCCTTGGAGCATATGTTCGGAGAGGAGAGGATCGACAGCAGGGCATCCTCCAGCTTTTCACGGGGAAGTGGTCCTATGCCCGGGTCCGGGATGTCCCTGTCGACCTTCCGGGATTCGAATATCCGGCAGTATTCCGGACCGGCAGTGAAGAATTCAAGGTCCAGGTCAAGGATCGTCCGGCCGTGCCACAGCGCCTTCACCCTCTTTCCCTCCACCACCTCGCCTATGACCACGGCCTCGACATCCCACTTTCTGAACATATGAAGCACGGCGTCCACGTTCTCAGGCGCTACCGAAACCATCATTCTTTCCTGGGATTCGGACACCCAGATCTCCCACGGGGCAAGCCCCTCCTCCTTCAGGGGGACCCTGTCGAGATGTATCACGGCTCCGGCTCCGCCGTCGAGCGCCATCTCGCCGCTGACGCAGGACAGCCCTCCTCCTCCAAGGTCCTTCATGCCCCTGAGAAGCCCCTTCTCGTTCGCTTCAAGGCATGAATGGATCAGGGGTTCCTTTGTTATGGGATCCCCGAGCTGGACCGAGCCCCTGTCCTTCTCCTCGGACTCTGCCGAGAGGTCCGCCGAGGCGAAGGTCACCCCGTGGATGCCGTCCCTTCCGGTGCGTCCGCCTGCCAGTATGTATACCTCGCCGGGTCCTCCCACCCTTGAGTGAATGACATTTTCCTTTCTGCCGATCCCCACGCAGCCGACATTGACAAGAGGGTTGCCCGTATATCCCGGATGGAAGTTCACCATCCCCGCCACCGTGGGGATGCCTATCCTGTTCCCGTAATCCCTTATACCGGCAACCACACCGGAATAGATGAACCTGGGGTGGTTGATCCCCTCGGGGACCTCCTCTGCGGGGGTGTCCAGGGGTCCGAAGAAGAGGGGGTCGATTACCGCAATCGGCTGTGCTCCCATGCATAGAACATCCCTTATTATGCCGCCCACGCCGGTGGCGGAACCTCCGTAGGGACCTATGGCCGACGGGTGGTTGTGGGATTCCAGTCCCACGCAGTAAACATGTTCATCATCGAACTCCACAACCCCCGCATCCTCCCCTTCGATGACGGTCTGGGGGGCCTTTATCCCGATGAATGACCTCTTCATGAAATACTTCGATGATTTGTAGCAGCAGTGCTCGGACCATGCCTGCCCCAGTGCTTCAAGTTCGACGTCGGTCGGGTCCCTGCCTTCCGAGATGAAATGGGTCCTGATCCTTGACATCTCCTCGGTTGAAAGGCCGATGCCCATGATCTCCGAGATGCCTCCCAGCTCATCCTCGCTGGCCTCTGAGAGGAGAACGACCCTGACAGGTGTCCCCGCTTCCATTTCCCTGAACAGATGTGATACGTCCATGGATGACCCTCAGAGGAAAACTATCTCGTGGGTGTGGATGACCGGATTCGTCAGGATCCTTCTGCACATCTCCTCTACCCTCTCGCTCGCCTCTTCCCGGGAAGGGGCATCGATCTCCATTCTGTAGACCTTGAGGCTCTTTACGCTCTTGACCTCATCATAACCCAGAAGCTCCAGGGATTTCAGTGTATTGGCCCCTTCGGGGTCGCTTACCCCCTTCTTGAGCCCCACCTTGACCTCGACCGTGAACATGGAAACACATCCTTCATATCGTCTTCGGGCTTCTACCCTGCATGGGGTATGAGAAGGAGTGATATAACCTTAATCAGAGTAGATGAAGAGGTACGTCATGGCTCTGACCAAACATTAAATACCGTTTTATCGTTAATCTGGGTGCCGGGTTGGTATTGTTGATTCTCCCGACGGTGGTTCGATGGCAAGGGTGAGGAAGTCCACCTACAGGCAGCCGATGACTCCGAAAGGTATCGAGGGTATCGAGAAAGGCACCCTGAAGTGGTTCGACCCGGAGATGTTCGTCAACTTCAACACGGGTTCACTGGAGCAGTATCTTGATGAGAGGAACAGGGTTCACGGTTTCGCCGAGAAGGCGTGGTCATGGAAATGGGTGCTGATAGCGGTAGGTATCGGGGCTCTGTTCGCGATGGTGAACCAGTATGTCGGGCTCAAGGTGGGGATGGTGGTTGCGGGGTCATGGTACATGGTGTACCTCCTGGGAATGGCAGCAAGGCTGAAGCCAGCTTCCCTGAACATCGCTGCAACAGCTTCCAACGGAGCCGCGATGATATGCACCGGTTTCGTTTTCACATTCCCCGCGATATACATCCTTGCGCTGGACCCTGCCGAGAAGGTGGGAGGACAGTTCCTTATCAACGAATCGGTCCTGCCGTCTCTCCTCCCCATCGCCATAATCTCGGTGATGATATCCGGTGTCCTGGGTGTCATGTACTTCATAATTTTCAGAAGAATATGGCTGGTCGAGGACCCGCTTCCCACTCCCGGTTTCGAGGCAATGGTCAAGCTATTGGATCTCTCCCGGGCAGCTTCGGCCGAGGCCACGGCTCAGGCGAAAACATCCTTCAGGCAGGCGATGGGGTGGATAGGGGCGACGGCCCTGTTCACATTCTTCAGGGACTTCCCCCTCTTCAAACATGCGGGGCCCTTCTCACCCCTGGGTGGAGAGATATCCATCATGGACAGGATGGCGATGGCCTTCGGGCTGCAGAAATACTATCAGGCGGGTGACATAATCTTCACCCCCGAACCTGCAAAGGTAACGTTCCTCTCCGTCACCCTGATACCCCTGCAGTTCGGTCTTGGCTGGTTCATGAAGTTTCGGACGGCCGCCCTCATTTTCCTTGGAACGGCCTTCACCTGGTTTGTCGTGGTCCCGGTGGCCGTTTGGACCCATGCTCCCTACTTCTGGGCGAACTCGGGTGAGTTCTTCGACGTATCCCTGATGCATCTGTTCACCGGTGCCGACCTTGCGGGAACCATCTACGAGGGCATACCCACATCTCCCGCATTTGCCGCCTATTCCATGGCCAGGGTCATGGCCATCGGGTGCATTCTGGGAGGCGGGCTTACAGCCCTTGTCAAGATGCTCCCGGTTTTCAAGACTGTATTCAGGGATGTCCTCTCATCCATGCAGGGAGGGGAGGAGAAGAACCTGAAGAAGGCCTTCTACATTCCGGGCAGGGGATGGTACGAGTGGCCCGCATCACATATATGGATAGTATTCTCCCTGACCATAGTTCTCGTGTCCATCTTCTTCATCGTGGGGGGCTTCAATCCCATATCATCAATCGTGTTCTCCATACTGCTGGTGTTCCTCACGTTCCTTCTTGGCGCCATCGCGGTCAAGGTCATGGGTGAAACGGGGACCGAACCCGTATCCGCCACATCCTTCCTCGTACTGCTGATACTCATGGGCGTTTTCATTCTGGTACTTCCGGTGTTCGGCATCAGAATGTCGGAGAGCGAGATAATCGTCATGTCACTTGTGGGAACCACGGTTTTCGGGGCAGCCATTTCGATGTCGGGCGATGTTGTAATGAACTTCAAGATCGGGCTGTACTGCGGGAACAGACCGCATGATCTGGTGAAGGCGATAACAATCGGTATCGTCCCCGGGGCCATAGTTTCCGGTGTTTTCGCCGTTGTTTTCTCCTACGGCCTCGGTGTGGGCGACCTCAATCTTCCAGCTCCCCAGGCACATGCGTTCTCGATCTTCGTCAAGGCCATCATAGAGAATGCCATACAGCTGAAGATATTCGGAGCGGGAATCCTCATAGGTATCGTTCTCGAGCTTCTCATCGGTATGGGAACCGCATTCGGTCTGGGTATGTATCTGCCGCTCGGGCTGCAGATACCGATGCTTATCGGTGGTGCCTCCAGGGACCTCTGGGAGAAGAAATATCTCGAGCCCACGGCAAAGGCCAACAACTGGGGCGAGGACAAGAAGACCTTCAAGATCATGGGGACATACATGATGGCGACGGGGTTGATGGTGGGAGAGGCGATCCTAGGGACCTTCGTTGCGCTCTGGATAGTCCTTCCTTCACTTTTCGGCCTTGGATGAGGGTTTCTTCTTCCTCTTCCAGCCCTTCCGCTCCATCTCCGCGGACCATTTCTTGACGATGTCCTCCGGGATGTCTATGGAGTCATTATCCATATCATAGGTCAGCTTCCCTTCCAGGATCATCTCCTCGACAGCCTCCCTGACCATCCTGGCGAAAAGGGGACCGTTGAATATCTCGTCCAGCTGTGCAGCGGCTATCCTGGTTCTCCTGTCGGATCCCGGTTTGATCCTTATCTGAACCTTCTCCTTTCCATCTTTCTTTTCCATGCGTTTTCCCCGCCAGCCCCAATAACATCGACAGTTTTATTAATTGCACCCCGCCTGTTTAATCGATGATGTCGGACCCTGTCCAACATATTCCACCGGAGATAATTAATTTTTTCAGGGAGAACGTCGGCGAGATACTCCTGGTGAAGGGTCCTCCCGGTTCGGGAAAGACCATGTTCTCCCTGGAATGCATGAAGTCGCTGTGTCGTGAGAAGAGAGGCATAACCATATTTCCGAGGATGGATGCCGATCAGCTGAACTCCGAATATTCCTGGCTGATGGATGATAGGGCGGACCATAATCTGCTTCCCTTTCACGGGAACACAAAGATGGCGGACCCCAACTGGTTCAAGAGGGAGTTCGAGTACCTGAACTCCAAGGGCGAAGGGAAGATAGGTTTCATGCTGTTCGATCCCATCAATGCCATAACTGAACAGTACGAGAATCCCGAGAGAAAGATGAAGGAGATAGTTTCTCTCGTCCAGAGTTCGAACGTGTCCGCGATAGTGGTACAGGAGAAGGAAGATACAACATATCTCGATCATCTTGCCGGGGGAGTGGTCCGTCTCTATTTCGACGAGAGGGAAGGCAGAAGGTTCAGGGCCCTCAGGTTCGAGAAGTTGAGGGGGGTCGAGGTCAAGAACTCCAATTACCTCTTCACCCTGCATTCCGGCTTTTTCAGGGCATTCCATCCGTGGTCGGTGGATACGGTCCGAAAGGGTGATTGGGTCCCGATAGAGGATTCGGAGACCCACTTCTCCACCGGTCTGGAGGACCTTGACAGGATACTGGGTGGAGGCTTCAAGAGGGGTTCATACAACATACTTGACGTGGATGACAACATCCTCTCCTCGGAGTACCTCCTTCTCCTGCGGCCGGTTCTGCTAAATTTCCTTCATCATGACCAGGGCGTCATAATGATCACTCCGGCCGGTGAGCACCCGGAATCTATAAGGAATGATCTGGGGACCTACATAGATATTGAAAGGATATCCGACAAGCTCTATTTCCTTGACTATTTCACCGCCACATCGAGAAAGGAATACATAATCCCGATGAGCAGCACCACCAGACGGGAGGGCGCCCAGCAGAAGGGTATGGAGGTCATACAGAGGTTGAGGGGCAGGGAGAACAAACCATATCTCGACTTCGTGGGCCTCGATACCCTGGAATATCTCATCGGCGAATCACTGACATTGAGACGCCTCCTGACGGGGGTCTCCCAGTCAAAGGTCACGAAGACCCTGGGTATCGGTCTGGCAAAGCCCGGTCTGAAGATCGGCCAGGGAATAAGGAACATGTCCGATGTATACATACGGATGGTGAAGATCCACTCCATACCCTGTTTCTTCGGGGTCAAACCGGAAACATCTCTCTACGCGATACTGCCGAGCGAGAGGGATGGGTTCCCCAATCTGGAACTCGTACCGCTGACCTAATTCCTTTTCCTCGTCTTCCTGACGGGAGACCCGCATACCGGACACTCCGGACCGACATCATTCTCGAAGTACCTGCCGCATCCCCTGCATCTCCAGGTCCATTTCCACATTTCCCTTATGGTCCTCTCACCTATCTCCCCCGCGGGGATGAATTCGATCCCCACGGACGATAGAACGTTCTGAATACGGAAATCATCCGTGACGACACTGACATCCCGAAGTTCCATCGCGAGTGCGATGATGGAGAGGTCCGCGGGGGAGAGGAGCTCCAGGTCCCCCGTGAGGGAAGCTTTCTCTTTGGCTGTTTCGATGTCCGGGGGGGACCTGACCTCTAGCCCCATCTCGAGGAGGTTCTCGAGGGTCCTTGCGGGAGCTCCCTTTCCGATCTCGTTTTTCACCTCATCCGTGATGATCACGGACTCGAAACCGGGGGGAATGGAGTTGAACCTTCCCGAGAGTATGGCAGAGGTGTCGAGTATGAGGAACATCCGATCAGGTATGTGCGCGGGTGGTTAAATCAGCTTCCCTGAAGCCCCCTCATCCGTCAAGAGGATAGTAGTGAACCCTCTTTCTTATCTTCTCCTCCATCACCATCTGGGCGTTTGTGAGGAACTTGACATGGTAGAACACGACCTTCCTCGAGACGCCGACCCTCCTTGCTATCTGTACCTGGGTGATGCCGGGTTCCTTCTGTATCTCCTTCAGTATGTTCTCCTGGATCCTGGAGAGCCTTATCTTTCCGGTATCCCGTTTCACTCCGGCCACCCAGAAGCACCTGTTGTTCCCGTCCTGTTCGGAGACGATCAGCTGCTCCTTTTCGAGGATGTTCATGTGGTGTGAGAGGGTCCCGACCTCGAGACCAACGGCCCTCTGGATGGCCCTGAAATGGTCACCGGGATGGTTCATGATGTGTTCGTAGATCTTCTTCCTGTTCTTCTGCTTGAGAAGCTCATCCTCCCTTAATCTGGAGAAGATGAGAGCTCCAACGATTATCAGGATGAGAAGGACCACGACTATCC
>NJDO01000012.1 GCA_002254385.1 Thermoplasmatales archaeon ex4484_6
TATCTGCTCCCGGAAAGATTGTTCCTGCTCCCCCTCCTCAGAACCTTCATCATAAGAAAGGAGGAGGGAAGGGAGAACATCGGCAAGGATACGCCGTACATATTCGCGGTGAATCACAACAGCCATCTGGACGAATTTGCCGTTATGCCCTCGATAGTGATGGAGACCCACAGGAAGACACATTTCTTTGCGGACAGGAAACACTGGTTCGAGGGGAAGCTTCCGTTCCGCTTCCTTGCATGGAGGTTCCAGGCGATCCCTGTTGATCGTACGGGAGGAAAGGGAGAGGAGGCTCTGAGGACAGGGGAAAAATATCTCGAGATGGGACACAACATCATCATCTATCCCGAAGGCACGCGCGGAAACGGTTTCGAACTTCAAAAGGGAAAGGTCGGGGTTGCGAAGCTCGCACTGTGGTCGGGCGTCCCCGTGGTCCCCGTCGGCGTATGGGGGACGCACCTCCTCATGCCCAAGGGGAAGCACAGTCCCCGGATCAAGAAGATAGTGAAGGTGAAGATAGGAAAACCCCTGCATTTCGAGCATCTGAGGGACAGGGTTGGGGACAGGGAGGTGCTCCGCGAGGTAACGGACCGTATCATGAGGGAGATAGCCGCCCTTCTGGGCATCGAGTATGTCCTGGATAGGAAAAAGTGAAACGGCTCATTCATCAAGTGATTCGAGGAACTCCTCCTGCCCCATCCTTTCCAGCATCTTTCTCGCTGTCTCGTCATCCCGGTTGATAACCATGGCCTTCTGGAAGGAGTAGATGGCCCCGTCCCTGTCGCCGATCTCCTTCAGGGCCATTCCCCTGTTCGACCACGCTCTCCCGTGTTCCTCGTCGGCATCGATGGCCGAATCGAAGTAGTTCAATGCCCTCCTGTAATCCTGGTCAAGGATGGATATCAGGACCCCCTTCAATGTGAGGACGCTGGCGGAATCCGCACCACCTTCGATGGCCGCATCAACATGTTCCACGGCACCTCTGTAATCCTTGGACCTGTAGAGTATCTCGGCCAGAAGGATGTGTGCATCCACATCGCCGCTGTAGAGTTTGAGCGCCCTCTCTGCCGCCCTCCTTGCCATCTCCAATCTGCCCAGCTCCATCAGCGTTCTTGCCTTGGCGCGCCACAACGTGTCGTCCGAAAGATGGAGCACCAGCGCCATATCGAATCTCTTCAATGCTTCCTTGAACTTTCCCTTTCTCTCGAGAAGCAGGCCCTCCAGGTAAAGGAGTTCCTTTCTGGAGAGCTCACTCCTTATCTCTTCAAGTATCCTCGAGGCGGTCCTTGTCTTGTTGGAGTTTAGAGCCTTGAGGAACCGATTCTTGTTCATGCACCCTCCATTTTCTCCCCCAGGTACTTCTCCTTTTCCCTGGTGAACACATATCTCGTGGGTATCCTCTTCCTTGAACCTGTCCAGTAGGAACAGGTGGGGCAGACCTTCCCGGTTGCCACGGTCCAACCGTACAGTGTGGAGTTCTTCACATCCTCCATCTTCATCCCGCAGACCGGACAGGTGGAGGACCTGTTCTTCTTCCTGTCCTCCCTGCAGTGGATGATGAGGTCGACATCCTCCATCCTTGCGGCGATCCTCCTGAGCCTTGCGGGAGATAACCTGTAGCGGTCCGGCTCCTTTTCCCGAAGCTTTGCAAGTACGAGTCTGTGAAAAAGTGTCTGCGACCTCACGGTGAAGGCCTCGTTCAATATCTCTCGAATGGCCTCGGAAACGAGATCCTCACCGGGAATCCTGTAGGATGTTCTCTTCCTTGCAGGAGCTTCCATGCCGATGGATGGGGATACAATTAGAAAAAACAATCGGAGATGGGCGCCGGCCGCTGCCGAGGGAGAGGAAAGGATGTTGTGATTCCTCAAAGGCTCGTATTTAGTGTTGAGAAGTTAAAAAAAAAGTGGACGGGGAAAAGGGGATTAAACCCCGCCCTTCGGTTAGGGATGCATGCGGGAGGCCCAAGCGGGCCTGGCCTCATACAAATCGATAAGGTAATGGATTCTTTATAAGGGAGAACAGGGGGGGTCACTGAAAGTGATCATATCTTTCTGGCGAGGATGTGCCGGTATCTGGTGATGTATCCCGCAACCTTGTTCCTCAGGCTCTTGGACTGTATCTCTGCGATCCTGTCCAGCATCACCTTGTTCTCATCGAAATCATCGGTGAACTGATCGGGATATCTCTTGAGGATCTCGATTGCGGACCTCTTGATGAAGGTCGGTCTGATGTTTCCCATGGCTCCACCTCGCGGGAGGTCCGATTGAAGTTCTCTTATTTATATCTTGGGAAGGACGGGGTCCGAGCATGGGAGCACCAGTCCGGAAGGGACACCGGGTCCTTTCGAAGACCCCCGGTCGCATCTCCCTCAAACACAGCTCCCCTTACTCCTCCTCCTCGAAATCCATGGGATCGTATATGTAATCGCAGTTGGAGCATTCCTCGACACCGTTGGGATTCCTGGCCCCGCATTCCGGACATGTCCATCGTCCCTCGAACCTTCTCTGGAGGTCGCTCTGCTCCTCGTGTCCTCTGCGGGATATTATTATGAAGAGCATTATCGCGATGATGAGGACCCCCATGACGATCATTATCCCTATCCACAGCTCGATGGGAATGTTTCCGGTTCCCGTAGAGCTCCCCGAACCCACCACCGTGATGGAAAGGGTCCTGGACACCGTGTCCACTCCGTCGGAAACGGTAAGGGTCACTATGTAGTTCCCCTCATCATAATAGACATGATCCACCTTCGGGTCGACCTTGTCCCTCTGAATGCCGTCCCTGGCATCGAAATCCCAGGAGAAGGTGATCTCATCACCATCGGGGTCGTAGCTACCGGAACCGTCGAACAGAACGGTCTCACCCGTTCTTACGATGGATGTGGGTCCGACTATCCTGGGAACTGGTGGACTGTTGCCCACGATCACCTGATAGTACGGGGATCGGATGTTGAAGTTGGAATCATCGGCCTCGAAGTAGTACGAATGCGTTCCCGGTGACAGGGGCACGTCCGAAACCGAAAAGAATGTCCATCTGGTGACGGTGGTGGCGAATCCCTCGTCGAGAAGATCGTAACTTGTCCTGTTGTCCATCACAAGGTTGATCCTTACCGGAATGTCATTGTCGGCATCCCGATACTCCACCCTGAAGATGTACTCGGTGGAGTCGATCATCCGGTACCTGTAATCCCTGGATTCACTGTGCCTCAGTTCGGGAATGGAGTTATCCAGTATTCCCAGTGCATAGAATCCGGGTCGAATGGAGGAAAAATTCCCCCATACCCTCTGCTGATCATCGATCAGGCCCGTATGGGGTGCTCTCACCCATACACCATTCGTTTCATCATAGAAGAAGACCCCCATCTTCTCCGGATTCATTCCAACTGGAAACTCCTTGTCCCTGAACCCGATGGAGATGTTCGCCCATTCGAAACGGTAGGACGCATAGACGGGAAGCGGGATGAACTCGATGCTGCAGGAAAACACGGAACCGGGCGCATCCGGTATGCCTTGAGGAATGGAAACGTTCACAAGCCCCCTGCCCGAGGGTTCCGAGATCCCGTAGGACATATCGATCCTCAGATCGTAGAGAACATCCTCGAAGGGGGGGTAGGTTATTCTCCTGAGCAGAGTGATATTGACGCTCGCCTCCCCGAAGGCCCTCATGTCGTCATAGACCCTGAGGACGAGCCGTCTCTTTCCGATACCCTGCAGGGATGCTTCCACAACGGCCGATGCTCCTTCGTAGATGGGTTCCTCCTCCCCCTCAAGTGTCCATACGTATGTGAGCGGGTCACCATCGGCGTCCATGGACCCGGAAGCATCAAGTGTCACGTTCTCGCCCGGGAACAGAAGGATCCCGTCGAGGGGAGAGGCCACGACCGCGACCGGTCGGTTGTTGCCCTTGCCAAGGGATATCACCCTTCCCTCGGAGAGTGTGATGAACATGTGATCTCCCGCCACCACCAGTTCACCCCTGGGGGAAGAGCTCAACCGGAGGGTCCATGTGGGTTCCATCGAACCCACATCGGTGGGGGAAAAGGCCCTGAGGATCCATGGCGAGGAGCCGGTGACCACGTAGTATGAATCCCCTCCGGACACGACCCTGTAACTGGCGGGTTCGGGAATGGAGAGATTGGCCATCTCCGTGCCGTTCTCCAGGTAGGAGAACGTCAACCTGGACCCGGTCATGATGGAGAAGGTTATCCCCGTCCCCGAAACCGTCACGGGTCCGGTGATCTCCCCGTTCCATGTCCTTGTCCATATGATATCCGAATCGGGGGAACCGTCAATCATTCCCTCATCAACTCCATCGGAGGGGTCGGCGTCCATGAGCACCGTTTGGTTCCCGCTTGTCAACAGAAGCCCCCGATCGGTGACCGCCATGGAGGTGATGTTGACATCCTCCCCCATCGATGAAACGTTCATGGTCCGCAGTGTCTCACCGGTGTTGGGATCAAGGGCCCTGATCATGTTTCCCCGGGACAGGAACAGGGTGGTCATGTCCGCTGCGAGCAGCGACCCCCCGATATCGTAGGGTATGCTCCACAGCAGGGTTCCCGAATCGTCATCCACCCCTCTTATCGATCCGTCCTCGCAGGCAGCAATGATGTTGCCGCCGGCAGCGATGAGCGGTCTTGCCGGGGGTGAGGGGAGAGGGGTTCTCCAAACCACGTCACCGTCCTTTGCCCCGGTACCCGTTTCCTGCGTGAACGGTCCGTCGTTCTTTCCGTCCAGGAATCCCATCCAGTCAAATGCCCAGAGGGCTCCGTCATCCCCGTAGGCGTAGGCTCGATTCGGCCCGCCAAGGAACATCTCGCTGTCCACCAGAAGCAGAGGCCTTCCAACGAGATCGACGGAGGAGTTGGAGTATTTCCACAACAGCTCCACGGAACCGTCTTCGGAGGGGGTTGTGCTGTAGGCGACAAGATTTCCCGAAGGGTCGCAGAGGTAGACCCCTGCCCCCGTCGTGGATAGTGTGCCGTTCGCATCGAAGGTATCGTACCACATCGAACCGGGCGGTCCGCTCCACGGGCTCCCGAGATCAATCTCCCAGAAGCTCCTGTTGCTCTCCAGAGCCTCTCCGCCCCCACCGTCCATTTCCGGTCCGGAGCCGGATGATGTCCATGAATCCGTCAGAGGTGTCTTCTGGTACAGGTCAATTGTTCCCAGGTTGTTGTCGGGGTTCCTGTCCTCGGGTGTGACCTCCTTGATGAGGAGTGCTATGAAATCGAAGCCGCTCTTGACGTTCCAGTCGATATGCACGGTTGTGGCTTCGCCGTGAGGGACAGGGATGTCTTCCAGTATGCCCATGATCTCCTGTCTGGAATTGTTGATCGTCGAGGCCCTGAACTCCAGGGTGACACGGCAGTCCACCGTGGCATTGTTCAGTATCTCGGAGAACACGCCGACCCTCTCGCCGATGAAGGGGGACGGGTCCGACATCCATACCTCCTCTATGGACGGGTCCGGTGCTCCTATCGCGAACAGCTTCCCGAACATCCCGTATGGTTCGTTTGCAACGAATATTCTGCCGTTCGAGATGGCGGGGGTGGAGGTGATGGGGGAGCCGGTGTTCACCATCCACAGTATCCTATCCTCGTCAGCTATGTTCTCTTCCACCGTGGAGAGACAGTAGACCTTGTGGTTCCTGGCCCCGAACACGACGCCTCCGTCTACCAGTATGGGGGAGGATTCCGTTATGATCTGGGCCGAGATGTTGAACCTCCATATCTGCTTCCCGTCATCCGCATTCAGGCAGTAAACGGAAGCTCCGTCGAAGGCCCCCACCGAGTTCCTTGCCGTCACGAAGACCCTGCCGTTTCGGAAAGTGGGACAGGATTGATAGGCGCGATCCCCCAGACCCACCGTTCGGTTCCATATCTCGTCTCCCGTGGAAGCATCGACACAGTAGAGTTTCCCTACTATCGTTCCGTAATAGACCCTTCCCTCGGCGATCATTGCATCCGTGGAAATGGAATACTGTCCCTTTCTGACCCACACTATGTCCGGTGACGAAAGCGAGGTGTTCGCCTCGGAGGTGAAGGGACCGTCGTTGCCGTCCCAGAAGCCGTCCTTGTCAAGGCAGTAGAATGTTCCGTTCCCGTCACCGATGTAGATGTAGCCGTTGTAGTAGGCGGCCGTTTCCCTGAAACCGTAGAAATTCTCCAGATCTCCCATGTCAACGGTCCAGTTGATAGTTCCGTTGTCGAGGTCCACCGAATGGAACCGATTGTTCCTCAGGAACGGCCCGTTCACTCCGATGTAGGCCCTGTTCCCGATTATCAGGGGTGAGCTCTCTATCTCGGCCCCGTCAAGGTCAACATCCAGGAGCTTCGCTCTTGTTGTGATATCGAACACGTAGAGATGACCGTTATCGGCCCCGAAGTAGATCCTCCCGGAATCTATCGCGGCAGAGGAACGTATCCTGTAGTTCCCTATGTACACGTCCCATACCTTCTCTCCC
Source organism: Thermoplasmatales archaeon ex4484_6 (assembly GCA_002254385.1). Lineage (GTDB taxonomy): Archaea > Thermoplasmatota > Penumbrarchaeia > Penumbrarchaeales > Penumbrarchaeaceae > Penumbrarchaeum. Next base: position 6,469 of record NJDO01000012.1, read on the forward strand.
GTATCGATATCGAACCCAAGCATGTGGCCGTTTCCCGAGCCTATGTAAACCACACCATCGGACACAACCGGAGAAACCGTACCAAGGAGATTGTCCACCCTTGTGCCCCACAGTATATCCGTATTGTTCTCCATGGGTATGGGAGAGGATGTGTATCCGTTGTGCATGGGTTCGCCCATGTACATCGGCCATGAATCCTCCGTGACCAGTCTTGATCCGAAGTTTCCATAAACGAATGTCCCGGAGGCGTCATTCATTCCGCTGTCCCCTTTCATAACGGGACCCATAGGGAACAGCATGGACAGTGCTAAAGCGACCACCAGGGTGAAACGGAACGAGCGCATTTTACCACTCCATTGGGTGATATTTCGAGCCAACCATCAGATGTTTATTTAAGTGTTTTGCAAACTGGGCTGCACATGTCCTGGGATATCAGAATGTATATTCGTCATCCCCGGAGGGGAGATGCACCCTGGAAAAGGATTCCAGATCTTGAGCCAGCTCCTTCCTGTTGTCCCCGTGCACGAGAACGATGTCCTCTGCCTTCGACATCTCCGCGAATCTCACCAGTTCGTCATGTCCGGCATGGGCGGAGAAATCGTAATGCTGGACCTCGCAGCGGACCTTCTGGACCTGTCCCTCTATCTCCATGGATCCCGTATCAATGAGCATTCTTCCGTTCGTGTCCTCCACCTGATACCCCGTGAGAAGGATCGCACTCTTGGGATCGTCCTTTGCCCTTCTGATGTACTCGAGAACGGGCCCTCCGTCCAGCATCCCGGACGTCGTGAGGACCATGGGCGCCTTGGCCGCGTCGTTCCTCTGATAGGGAGTCCTTACGAACCTGAACTGTTTGAGGGCCGATCTGAGCTCCCCGGGGCTTCGCAGACAGTCGGAGTTCCTCAGGTATATCTGGGAAACCCTCTTTCCCATTCCGTCCAGCCATTTCTCCTCGTCGATACCGGAGAGTACCTGGACGAGTTCCTGTGTTCTCCCGACCGCAAAAGCGGGGATGATCACCCTCCCGCCCCTGTCGAGCACTTCCTCAATCTTTTCAAGGAACGCTCTCTCCACCTCCTTTCTCGGAGGATGGGGTCTTCCCGCGTATGTGGATTCCATCACGAGCACATCGCAGACGGGCGGCTCGGCGCCTTCCAGCAGCCTGGTCCTGACGGTGTTTATGTCCCCGGTGAAGACAATCTCCCTCCCGTCGTTCTCCCGGATGCGGTACATTGTCGAGCCGGGAATGTGGCCCGCATCCATGGCCTTCACCGAAAGGGGCCCCAGGTGAGCCCTGTCTCCGTAGCGTATGATCGTCGATTCCTCGGTGAACCGCCGCACATCGTGGATATCGTAAGGTATGGACCATCCCTCGTATTTCGCTATCTTCAGTGAATCCTGCAGAAGGACCACCGTAACCTCGAGGGTCACCTCGGACCCCCATATGGTGGAACCGTACTCCCCGCAGACGTAGGGTGACATCCCGACATGGTCAAGGTGGGAATGGGTGAGAAAGAGAGCGTCCACCCGGGGAACCTTCATTGGATACTTCGGGGGTTTTGACGGTGTCAATCCGTAATCGAACAGCACCCGGTTCTCGGGTGTTTCAACGACCATGCCCAGGCTGCCCACATGATCGGTTCCCCCGGCAAACCTTATCTTCACATTGCTCCCTCCTGTCTCCTAGGGTCATCTTGTAGAAATAATTACCTCTTCCCGCATGAGGGATATCTGATGAATGTGCCGTATCGAGATTAGGAAGCTTTATAAACCAAATGAATATAGAGTGCCAAGTTCGGAAGGCGTTATCATGATAATTCCCGTAAGGTGCTTCACATGCGGCAAGGTAGTGGGACATCTCTACGAGGAGTATGCCCAGAGGGTGGCAGCCGGCGAGCATCCCAAGGATGTCCTTGACTCCCTGGGTCTTGACAGGTACTGCTGCAGGCGCATGTTCCTCACCCATGTGGAACTCATCGACGAGGTCATCCCCTTCACATGATCATCGATCCTCCTTCGGGAGACATCCTGTCCAGACAGCACGGCAACATTTATAGGGTTCATTCCTTTCACCTCATCATCAGACCCTTCGGGGCCGTAGGGTAGCTTGGACCATCCTGGTGCCTTGGGGTGGCATCGACTCGAATTCAAATTTCGACGGCCCCACCATGTCATTCACTCATTTCAGAACCTTTCTCATTCCACGGTCATCGGGTTCCGGCAATATTATTATACACAGCCCCGTATCTTTCCGGGATGAAGGTGGAGGACTACTATCCCCTGGAAAGTTCCGAACGGAAGGCTTCGGAATGGGTGAAGGGACTCGACAGGAAGAGACGCTGGAAAGGGGTCACGGGTAAATGCGCACTTCTGGTCATCGATATGCAGAACTTCTTCCTGGATCCAGGGAGTCATGCATTCATTCCCTCCTCGTCGACCGTCCTTGTGAAAGTTCAGCAACTGTTGAAACGTTTCCCCGGACCTGTGATCTTCACCAGGCATGAGAATGATGCGGGCGGGAAGAACCTGATGTCCGTCTGGTGGAGGGGAGTGGTAAACGGTGATATGTCCCGGCTCCATCCGGACATCGATACAAGGGGGATGCCTGTGTTGAGGAAGGAGCATTACAGCGCCTTCCGGGGGACGGGTTTGGAGGAGATGCTTTCCGGGATGGGTATCGAGACGGTTGCCGTCTCCGGTGTGATGACGGACCTCTGCTGCGAATCCACGGTCAGGGATGCCTTCATGAGAGGCTTCAAGCCGATCCTTCTGGCCGATTGCACGGGAACGATATCCGAAGAGGCCCATCTGGCAAGCCTCAAGGTGATTTCAAGGGCATTCGGGGAGGTGCTAACATCGGAAGAGCTAATGCTGCGATTGTAGGAGCCGGACCGGCGGGGCTCTCCGCAGCCGTTCAGCTTGTCAAGGAGGGCATATCGTTTACGATCTTCGAGAAGGAATTGCCCGGAGGGCTCCTCAGAACCGCTAACCGGGTGGACAACCTACTGGGCATGAAGGGTATGAGCGGCCTCTCCCTCTGCGAGAGCTTTCTCGAACATGCCAGGGATATGGGGGTCGTGATCGAGGCAGCTCCCGTGAAAAGCATCAACGTTCATGAAGGGTCCTTCCATCTCGAATCGGGAAAGGGGAACAGGGATTTCAGTAACCTAATCCTGGCCACGGGGTCCCGACCGAAGAGGCTCGATCTCCCCGATGCGATGTACCGCATTGACGGACCCGGGGACCTGAAAGGGGGATCCCTGCTCATTATCGGTGGGGGGGACCTCGCTTTTGATAATGCCCTGAGGGTATTCGGCTGGGGTATCGATGTATGCATACTTCACAGGTCAGCACCGAAGGCCAATCACTCCCTCGTGAACGAGGTCAGGGAGGCGGGAATACGTCTGGTGAAGGGTGATGTGGGAATGGTTTCCCCGGGCAGGGACGGATATCATCTGGAGGGTGAGGGCGTATTTGACAATGCCGCCGTTTTCACGGGAAGGGTTCCCGACAGGTCCCTGATAGACCATATGGGTCCCGTGGAGGTATTCATGCCCTCACACGAGACATCCGTTAAGGGGTTATATGTGATCGGTGATGCAGCTTCGATCGAGAGTTCTCAGACGGCATATGCGATGTCGTCCGGTCTGTCGGCCGCGATGGACATTGCGAGAAAGGTGAGGGAAGATGAAGGTGGTCCTTGAGAAGGGAATGCCCGGGCTTGCAACGGTTTATGCCGCATCTTTCAGGGGCAGGGATGACCTCATCCTCGAATTCGTCGATTCCCTTTCCGGCAGCACCGGGGTGGAGGAGAAATGGGTCACCGTGGTCTCGTCCCAGTTCGGGTGTCCCGTGGGATGCCTGATGTGTGATACGAACGGATATTACAGGGGAAATCCCACAACGGAGGAGCTCTTCTCCCAGGTGGAATACATGGTGAAAAGGAGGTTCGGCCGTCTCGAGGTTCCTTCCGGGAAGTTCAAGGTGCAGTTCGCCAGGATGGGGGAACCCGCCCTGAATCCGAATGTGATAGATGCCATCATCATGATAAGGAATGTCATAAGCGCCCCGGGCCTCATGCCTTGCATCTCCACCATTGCCCCGGCAGGGACCGGGGAGTTCTTCGATGGTCTTGCCGCTCTCAATCACGATATCTTCAAGGGGCGGTTCCAGCTCCAGTTCTCCCTCCATTCCACCTCGGAGGAGCAGAGGAACAGGATAATTCCCGTGGAGAAATGGAGCCTTGAGGATATCGCAGATTACGGTCGCCGCTTCTACTGCGGGGGAAGGAAGGTAACCCTGAACTTTGCCATGGCAAGGGAAAATGAAATGGATGTGGATGTAATCCGATCCCTGTTCTCGAGCGGCCTGTTCACGATAAAGATAACCCCGGTTAACCCCACCGAGAACGCTGTCAGGAACTCCATTGCAAGGATCAACGTTCTCGAGGAGGAGCTGCCCCAGATAGAGGAACTCAGGCTGCATGGCTACGATGTGATATTGTCCGTTGGGGACCTCAGGGAGAACGAGGTGGGTTCCAACTGCGGTCAGCTTGCCGCCGTCTGGAACCGGACCAGGGTCGACAGTCCGCTTACCGGGTAATGATGAAAGGTTCGGGACGGGTTCTGCCGCTTTTCGATGATATCTGTTATTAACCTCGATGATGTTATCCCGGACGATGGTGAAGGTCCAATTCTGCCCGCTCTGTTCCGCCTATCTGAGGAATCGTGATCTTGAGAAATGCCCGAAATGCGGGGTCGATCTCGAAAGGGAGCTCGATCGGAAGAGAACCTACGAGGAGAGCCTGAAGAGAAAGTCCGAGACAGTTCAGGGCCCCTTCCATCCCGTCCTCGGGAGAACCTGTCCGATATGTGGAGAGGAGGTGGAGATACTCCCGGCCGAGGTCCTCGAGTTCACCGTTTACGGTGAAGTGTGCGGAAAGGGGCCAATGGGCGATCTCAGGGCTCCCATGCAGGTATTCATCGGATTTCAGCCCTGGAGATGCAGGAGAAAGCACATGCTCTTTTCATCCTACGAGGTCGAGAGAAGGGAGCTCTGCCCCAGATGCCTGACTCCCAACGTTTCTTACGGAAAGCTCGTCAGGTCGTGTACCGGCTGCGGAACGATGGTGCCCGTCGAGTACTACCATGAGGGGGATCCGATAGAGCTCATGAAGAAGCGGGGCTACCATCACGCACCGGAACTGGAGTGAATCCCCTCCCCGGGCGCATCCGGCAATTCCCGCTGAATAATGGATACTTCGGTCATGATCCGAGATAAACAGGATAATGAACGGAACCGGATGCATCCCACACCCATCCGGGGAATCAACTCGAGCTTCAGGGCCGGAGCCTCATCCTTTCGTTTCAAGGGAATCGGGTCCGAAGGATGCTTCCAGGAATGTCTTTGTATGGTTTATTCCATCTATCGACCTGATCTCCTCGATTATATGTTTTGCCAGGTGGTTGGGGTTGTCGGCCTTTACCCGGAGGATGAAATCGAATTCGCCAAAAAGAGGATGTAGTTCCTCCACCCAATCGAAGGTCTTGAGCCTCTCGTAGACGTTCCTTTCAAGACCAGTATTACACTGCACCATCACGAAACCATAAATCATGGTGCTATTATTGGTGTGTCTTACAATTAATACTTTTGACTAGCAGGGTGAAAATAACATTTTCGCATGTTTCCTGTAACGGGGGGCGGCATGATAAAAAATCGGGCACGAATGATAATACATTCGTATCCGAACTCCAAGCCCCCACCCCCCGAGGTATGGTCGATAAGAGGAATCAAGGTGTATTAAAGAGACAAACGACTGGATGCTCCGAATTCCCCATATAATAAAGAAAATCTCATGATCGATGCTCACAACAAAAGAGTGAAGATTCGTTGTATTTCACCGAATCTTCATTCTAGGGTGGTCTTTCTCCTGTTACATAGGGTAATTCTTATATCGGACATCGTAATCTCGGGATGGACCTGAGTGGGGTGGGGTACACCCGATCGGATGCCCTTTCCCCCCCACAAGGTACAGGGGTATTTAGGATGACGAAATCCAGCAAGAATCCGGGAGACTTCCTGGCAAATCCGGCTCCTCTGGGGCTGATGGGATTCGGAATGACGACCATACTGCTCAATATTCACAATGCAGGTCACTACGGACTCGGTTCCATGATACTTGCGATGGGCATATTCTACGGAGGCCTTGCCCAGGTGATAGCAGGAATAATGGAATACAACAAGAAGAACACCTTCGGCGTCACGGCCTTCACGTCATACGGGTTGTTCTGGATCAGCCTTGTGGCACTGCTTGTGTTTCCCAAGGTAGGCATATGGGACCCGATCAACGCGAAGAGCCATGCCCTTGCGATGGGATGGTATTTCTTCTCATGGGGGGCGTTCACCGCTCTCATGTTCATCGGGACACTGAAATCCAACAGGATCCTTCAGTTCGTGTTCGCATCCCTTGCCGTTCTGTTCTTCCTGCTGGCCATCAAGGAATGGATGGTCTTCAACGGAGTGGCTTCCGGGACGGTGGATTCGTTCACCCATTTCCTGGGTTATGAGGGAATCATCTGTGGTGCTTCCGCCTTCTATCTTGCGATGGCGGAGGTCATAAACGGACAGCTCGGGAAGACTATACTCCCCATCTTTCCCGTGAATGATTGATCATGAAGGAAGAGGGTTCCTGAATGTTTGGATCGGGATGGGCCCTTCGAAGACCCATCCCTTCTATATTTTGAATCGGCGGAATACGTCCGATATTTTCGTTGGCCGTCAGCACCGGCCAGATATTCGTGATCGTATATTCTTGAATACTTGCGATCAATTGATGGGAGAAATGACATCTCCCGACAATTTCCTGATAAATAACGCATTTATTCACTTGTTTTATAATATCGGCAAGATTAAAATAGAAATAAGTGCATATATTTTTTGCACGATGTACGCATCGAGCTTCAGCCCGATAGAGAGCAGGGAGATAGTTTTGTTAATTACGCATTCAATCCTCTCTTCTTAACCCCTTGCTCTCTATACTTTTGTTTGAGAGAGCAATCATTGATGATCCTCAAACAAAAGCCCGCACACTGAATTACTGATTGACGGTTTAGGTGTGCCTGGGCCTCGAAGCTCCGATCTGGAAATTGCTGTTCAACAGGTAATCGGTTCGAATTTCCAGACCCGCTGAATGAATGATGAAATTGACGGTTTAATTTAGCTGGGTCTTGAACTTCCGATACGAAATTATATTGACGTGAGGAAGTTGCAAGATATGATGACATCGACGTGAGGAGCTTACGAGTTCACCCGGACGAGAGAGCAATCATTGATGATCCTCAAACAAAAGTCCGTGAAACGGAGGAGCCACCTCAAGCTCCTTCACCGGTGTGACGGATGAGGGCCTGAACAGGTGCCTCCATGCGGTCGGCGGGGGCTCTATCATTCCCGGGGAGAGCTTCCTCTTCACCTCCATCGGGAGCTTCTCCAATCCTTCCCTGTTCCCGCAGCTCTTGCATCTCAACCCCTGACCCTTTCCCATGGATTCCGTCGGTCCGCCGCAAAGTGGGCATCTCGGGTTCACGAGATCCCTCTTCTTTTCCAGCTCCTGCACCTCGACCTTCTCGAGGTTGATGCCCCTTTCGAACCTGCCGCCCCCCTCCCTCACCGACCCCCATATCCTGATGGAATCACCCCTGATCAGGCCGGAGAGCTCCTTTCTGAACCCTTTCGTGGGTTCGTATGCCCATGCGGTCATGGTGTGACCGCTGCCGTCTCTTACGGGAATCGATAGGTGCCCTCCCCCATGATAGGATGGTTCGGAATCCACCACAACATCCAAACTCACCGATGAATAGGGAGAGGCATCCTTCAGGGAGTCTATAGCCACTATGTGCACATCGGTATGCTGGTTGGTCCTCCAAAGCACCCATCTCTCGGCCCTCCCCGCACTGACCTCCAAGAGAGCCGAACGGGTGTCAACGGGCTCCAATCCCCTGATACCGCAGATGACTGGACAGGGAGAATGGGGAATGCACACGAGATCACCCCGATCATCCACATTGAAGAATGTGGAAGGATGTTTTCTTGAAGCTTCCCTTACCGAGCCCGGATCGACGAGTCTCTCCCTGTCCTTCACCTCCCCGTTTCTGTAAAGGATCGCCTCGTAGGTGAATTCATCGAACCTTGCTCCCACCGCGGAAACGGCCCCGATCAACCCCCTCCCGTTCTTCCAGCCCCTGAACAGGCATTCATGCTCTTTCAGTAACGGGATTATTTCATCCGTACCCATCAATCTATGCAGCGCCTCATGATATGTTTCGGTGAATTCTTCCGGGACGTTTCCGGAAATAACGACAAGGCCCGGGTTGGTCTGGGGATCCTCCATGATGGAATATTTTTCTATCATTTCGCAGCATGTATCGAACATCCTCCGTTCCTGGCCCCTCCTTCCGGAGAATCGAAGTGCCACCGCCCCGTTCCCCCGGGTCTTCCATGGAACGTTCGGATTCAATCTTACAAGTTCGGGATAGGTCGAGAGCTCCACCGGAAGCTTTTCCATTTCCTCGATGATGAGCGCCCCCAGATATGTGGTGCACATCCCGAGTTCGGCCGAGTCCGTGGAATCCACGCCAATATGATATTCCGTCACTTGGACCCTTCCATGTTCTGGTTCACGGAAGCCATTATCAGTGGCAGAAGGACCGTTGCATCCCCCTCCACGGTGAGATGAGGTGCCGTCTCCTTGAGCTTCCCCCATGATATGGCCTCCTTCATCCTTGCCCCCGATAATGATCCGTCCCATTCCACTGCCGTAGTGATATATACTGCATAATCGAGCCCGTCCCTGAACTGGTTCCACCAGATGACGTGGTGTTTGGATATCCCGCCCCCTATCATCAGGGCTCCGGTCTCCTTCGCATCGAAGATGATGTCCGACAGCTCCTGTTCATCCTTGAGAAGGTCCAGCCTGAAATCGGAGTGCGTCTGCCTCCACATCCATAACTGGGAGCCGAAGGAACCGTCCAGAGGACCGGGCAGGAATATGGGTATGTCATTCTTGGCAGCCCAGTAGGTGATGGATGACTCGTCCTCGAGCCGGAGCCCGATCTCCCTGACGATCTCCCTCGTGGAGAATTCCCTCTTCCCATCCTTCCAGATGTCCTCCATGAGCTCCCTCATCTTCCTTTCGAGAATGATCCCGTAGGAATCGAGGGGGATCAGAACATTTCCCAGCCGGTGTATTCCCTTGTGGTATAGTTCGGCATCGTTCATATCGAAGGATCCGTGATGATAGTCTTTCCATATTCTCGCCAGATCATGGTCCAGGGTACCGCAGGTCGTAATGATGCCGTCCACCCACTTCCTCTTCACCATCTCCTTGATGACGCCCCTGCAGCCGGTGGAGATGATGCATGCGGGAAAGGACAGGAATGTGTAACAGCTGTCGTTCTCGATCATCTCCCTCATGATGACCGCGGCTTCCTGCACCTTCTTGGCGGTGAATCCACCCCCCTTCCCCATCTGGAATACAAGGTCCGAAACGGACTGGATGGAATCCAGGTCCAGGTCCTCCACGGGTGGGGTGCCCGGCTTCTCTGCTCTCGACATATCCCTTGTAAGGTAGGAGGGCTAATTAGAGATTTTGATACTTTCGAGGATGCTGTTTTATCAATGTGTCATCGTTTCCACCTTCATGGAGGACCCGAGAGCCGGACTCGTCCTTACGATGGTAGTTGTCTCCATACTGCTCAGATTGAACGGCATAATCCTCATACATACCAGAAAAGGCCGCATTGATCTTATTCCGGCGCTGCTCCTCGACCTTCTCTCTCCCATCATGTGCATGTCTGTAATTTCCTTCAGGTATTCCAGGAATGCCGAAAGGGACCTCAAGCATCCCGTAAAGGGTTCTTTCATTCTGATGGGAACACTTCTCCTCTCGCAGATCCTGACGGGAATGATATTCATCGGACTTCTTTACCTGCTCGATCTGCCAATACCCGCAGGAAGGGCCCTGGGTCCCGAGAGCAGCATGTCTTCCTTCACTGCGGCTCATGTATTCTTCATAATCTCCTTCTATTCCGCCATACTGCTCCTCTCTCTGAAGCTTCTCTTTCCGGAAGTGCGTTTCATGTCGTTATTCCGCGGCAGGGAGCTGATGTCCACGTCCGTGTTCGTTCTTCTTCTCCTGCCCGTCCTGCTGATGATCTCCCATCTTCTTTCATTCTTTTTTCAGGGGATGGGATCTACACATGCTCCCCGTATGCTCCCGGAGATGGAAGGGCCCGGGGACATCCTCATGATGATACTCGCACTGGCGGTCCTCGCTCCCCTGGTGGAAGAGCTCCTGTTCCGCGGTTTTCTCTACAGGATATTGAGGTCGAGGTATTCTTCCCTTCCGTCAATCATCATCACATCGATACTGTTCTCTGCCGTCCATTTCTCCCTGGCAATGGTTGTTCCGATCTTCATCATGGGGGTCCTGATGGCCTGGGCAAGGGAGAGGTCCGGCTCAATGGCACCCTCTCTTCTGCTCCATTCCATCAACAATCTGGTGGCGGTCCTTCTGTTAATCTGATATCGTGAACGGAGCGGCTATTTCCGGGGAATCTTCAAATACTAAAAAAAACAATCGTTATTCCGGTGTTTGTATGGGGAAAAAAGAATTTATTTCTGCGATAGCAGTGCTTGCCATCTTGACTGCAGCCCCTTTTCTTGTTGCAGGCGGCAGTGATACCGCATCCGCCGCTCCGGCAAGGGGGGGGTTGGATGATCCCATCGATGCGGACCTTTATTCGTATAATGAAATGAGAAGACCCGGTGAAACCGATGACTTCTACATCTACGTTTACAATGATTATGACGGATCCGGTTTCGGCGGCTCCTCCGCTCCGGGGAACGTATCCGAGCTGAAGGAGGTGAAGGTGTCCTACACGGGCATTCTCGATGAGGACATGGAACCGGCTGGTGCGGACCCCCTCGAGTGGGAAGTGGACACCATTTACAACAACAATGGAGATGGCTACACCATCTCTCATTACGGTGCCGTCAATTTCTACGCTGACGCCTCCTCCACATATCTCCGGTTCAGGATCAAGACGGAGAATGTCGTCCCCGGAGATTACTATCTCTCGTTCAGGGTCGATTTCAGGTACATGATAGATTGGGACGGGGCGACACAGTACGCCTGGTCCTCCTCATCGCAGGTGTTCACGAAGCATCTCGAGATACGCAGCCACATAGAAGGGAGCGGGTACCCGGACTTCGACATATACGCATTCGATGAGAATATGGGGGCGCACAACATATATGCCGGGTCCACGAACAAGCAGTTCGGGATCCAGGGTCTCTTTTCCGCCAGCGGGGGAACAATTACCGATGTCAGTGCCACCGCAAGCTTCCCCGACAGCTCCATCTCGGCAAGGTATGCCACTGTGACGAATCCCAATCTTCCATCAAGGATAATCTGGCGGGTGGACATCCCCGCCGATACACTTCCGGGAAAATATACAATGGAGCTCATGCTGCACTACAATCTGAACGGCGATCCGGTTTCCGAGGGCCCGACGCAACATCATTTCATCGTGTTGTATACACCTCTTCTCTTCCCCCCTCCTTCGGATGATCTGTCGGCTCCGTTCATGACCTTCTCAAGGGATGCCCTCCCCGAATCCATCGAGGTCCCCTTCACGAACGGAGGAAACGTGGACCTTGAGGACATAATCGTGAGTCTTGACCTTGACAGTGCGAGATATATCGGGGATGACATGACCTATATACTCGAGGACCAGTCCGGAAGCATAAGAACGGAAAGCATCGATAAGACCATTGCCGCCATTCCCGCGGGGGAGTCGCGGTCGGTGACATTCGATATGCTCGATTTCCTTCCCCGTCTTCCTCCGGGAAAATACAGGATACCCATAGATTATCTCGCATATTACCAGGACGAGGGTGCAACCGGGAACCCATCCGCCAGGAAGATAACCGGTCACTGGTATGAAAGGAATAGATATGAACAGCGGAACATACTGAGGGAGATCACCTATCCCGAGAACACAAACGAGGCATTCCTTCCAATGCTTCTGATCGAGATAGTTCCCGATCCTGACGGATTCCTGCTGAGTTCATATGTTGACAGTGGATACAACCAGGCACCCGGGACACAGAATGCACGCATGAGGCTGAGGGTTGAGAATTACGAGATGTTCTCGTTCCATAATCTGGAATACCGCATTCATGTGGATGACGGCTCTCCCTTCCAGCTGCCCTATTCCGAGGTGAATTATACGGGGGAGACCCTGCTTCCGATATTCAGGTCCGGTCTATCCGGATCGAGCGGTACATCAACATACAGCGACACTTTCTACTTCTATGCGAGCATAAGACAGAATGCCGCACCAGGGGTCAATTATTTCAAGGTCGATATCAGGGGCTACACCCAGTTCGATCAACCGTTCAATCAGACCATCTCCGGTTACATAACTATCACGGCCCATCAACCCAGGTTCGAGTTGATATCGGTCGATGTCGGCGATATCCTCTCCGACAGGTCCGTCGAGGTAAGCGTGGAGATGATGAACTTCGGCCTCGGTGGTGCAAGGAACCTCACATGTTTCTTCAAATCCTCGACTTCGGGTTTCATCTCGACGGATCAACCCATGGAGGTTGGTGATGTGATGCCGGGAGACCGGGTGGTCTACACCTTCACCCTCAGACCGGACGGGGAGAGGAGATACTTCAGCGGTTCATATTCCGGAAACGTTTATTTCTCGTACTTTGATGATCTGGGGGATTTCGACCAGATGTTCTCCGGTTCGAATTTGAACATAAGGTTCGATGTCTATGACAAACTTCCGGACCTGAGGGTCGTGAAAGTGGAAGCTCCTCTCGTTGACCGGGGTGATGAGTTCACCGTGACCGTTACGGTGCAGAACGTGGGTAGTTCGAGAACATCCGGGCTCAGGGTCCTCCTGCCCTACAGCTCCGCTCAGTTCCAGATCGAGGACCCTGAAAAGGACCTCAACGACCTCGAACCCGGAGAATCGATCGTCATCACCTTCACGATGAAGGCCCTGAACGAGATCTCCGATTCCGGTGTATATTCGTTCACCATGCTCTTCTCGTATACAGACATCATGGGGCGCGAGAGGACCTTCTCTGACGGCGAGGGAGAATCCTTCAGTATCAGAACCAAGGACAGGATCATCCCCTCCGAGCAGAGACAGGTGGTCCTCAGCGACGGTCAGCTGATCTCCGAGGGAGCGGGGAACGTCATCCTTGGCATACTCATCATAGTGGCCGTTATCGTTTTCGTGGTTCTCTTCAAGGGTGAAGGTGGGGTAACAAGCATTCCTCTCCGAAAGGAGAAGACGGAAGCTCCCAGGGCGAAGAAGCTGGAGCTCGAGGAGGACGAGGAAGAGGATGACGAGAGCGTGGACGAGGAGGATGAGGAGAGCGATGAGGAGATGAACTGGTAAGTCTTCCGATCGGCACTCCCCTTCGGGAGTGCCTTTTTTGTATGAAGATTCGGTGAAATACACCGAATCTTCACCCTTTTGTTGTGAGCATCGATCAGCATGGGGTTGAGGATCTTGAAATTTTTTTATTTTGTGAAAATTTCAAAGCTTTCGGTCTGTTCTATGTTAAGATATCTATGGATCGGATCCTGGATCTCCGTCTCGTTTCCGGGCCGGATCTTCAAATGCTTTGAGTACAGCTCGAATATCCTTACATCAAGGTTTGATTATTTGACCTTCCTTCTGTAAGGTTTCTTCTTTTCCGGTTTGTTCTTCTTCTGGGACCTCACTATGACGATTATCACTATGACGATGATTACCACGGGGATGAGCATCATGGCGATGGGGAGGCATAACATAGAGAGCATCATGATGAGAAGGATTGTCACCTCCGTGTTCGAGAAGGGGTTGTAGTTGCTGTCCGCCGTGATGGTGTAGTTCCCCTCTCCTTCTATCAGAATGTAGTAGGAATGGGCAACGTAATCGTCATTCGTATCCTCAAGGACGATATGATCATCACCGGAATCCATGGTTGCCTCATCCACCAGATCTCCCTCCGAACTCCCCCCCTTGAACAACTTCACCGTCAGGGTTCCTGTCGACCATCCCTCCCTCTCGCATTTAATCCTAAGATCGTCCCTGCTGTCCACAACGATGTGGAACATGTCGCTGTCCTCGTATTCGAACTCGTCCGAGGATATCCGAAACACCTTTCCCTCGTACGGCTCCTCGTCCCCGAGCTCGATAGAGTCCCCGAGAACATCGTCATCATTGGGATCGTTGACATCGAATCCTTCGTGTGTTATCTCGTACTCTCCTCTTCCCGAGATCACAATGAAATAGAAGGTATCTTTCTCTGCAATGAAGCTCCTGGTGTATGTCTGCCCGGCAATGGAAAGGGTGCTGTCGGAATCGTAGTAACCGTAATAATAATTCCCTCCGTATAGCTCTCTGTCCTCATCGTATATGTCAATGTCAATAGTACCGCTCCCCGTATCCGTCTTCTTCACCCGGATGAAGCTCAGATCCCCTTTCTCGATATCTATTTTGAATATGTCACGGTCATCTTCGCCCTGGGACCAGTTCAGGTTGAGCTCCCCGCTCACGGTCTCGTTGTTGTCAAGGACCTGCGGGAAGTCCATGGAATCGTTGGGTTCCACCTCACCGGAGCTCATGAATGGAACTGCAATCATCATCAATACAAAAAACGCAGCCAGCAGCTTTCCGATTCTTCTCATTTTTCTCCCCCGCTCCGGGGTGTATTCGGTCTAAAGAAGTATAAATGTATCTGTAGGGTTTCGTTCCTTTCCGGAAGGATCTATGAATCTCGGAATCTCATCTCCCTTCTCATCTCTCTTTCTTTCTGAAGAAGATATACCTTCCAGATGTTCACCCTGGCCGTCATGGAGGAAGGGTCTTCGAAAAGGGATCTCTCGAAGTAATCCAGAGCTTCCTTGAACATTCCCCTGGATGCCATGGTCTCACCCCTCTTAATCCAGTATTCGGCCCTTTTGATTCCCACAGAAGCCATCAGACCACCGGAATAGGAATTTCCCTTGACCTGATATAAATGGGTAAGGAGCTGTTATTTCAAGAGATAATGACCGATATAGGAATAGTGTTCGTGAAAGGGAGAGGAGAAAACTGCGAGCTTCCTCAGAAAGGTATAATAATGTATTTCGAATATTGGCCGGAGCCAACGTATTCGGGATGGCTCAAAACCCTTTTTCCTTCGGAAAAAGCGTTTACGTAAGGGGGTATCTCCGATACCCCGACCCGGTGTAAGGGTCCTTCGGACCCCACCGGGCTTCGCCCTATTTCATCCGCCCTACAACCCAACCCCACGCGGGGATGGCTCAAAACCCTTT